>DASWEL010000275.1:0-1601 GCA_036394755.1 Gemmatimonadales bacterium
CGTGGAGAATCTGTCGTGTGCCGAAATCGCCGAGGTGTTACACCTTGGCGTCGGGGGCGTGAAGACGCGGGTGCACCGCGCCAGGTTGTTCATCCGAAAGCGGTTGGCGGAGTCCCTGTCAGGACGCTCCCTGGGGCCTCCGGTCGAATCGCCTGACCAGCGAGGGAAACGGCCATGGTGATGGGTTTACTCAACGCTCAGCGCCGCGCGACCAGCGCGGCAGCGATCGTCGGCGCCCTGCTTGCCGTGTGCGCCGTGCCATCCGCTTTCGCGCAGGAGTCGAAGGACATACCCGAGCGGTATAGCCGTCAGGTCGCGCCGACGCCGAGCACCTACTGGCGAGCGCCCGATCTCCGCGATTACACGCGAGCGCTCAAAGCGACCGAGGCTCCCCTCATCGATCCGAACAAGCGCTACGGGCTGCCCGAGCTGATCGATCTCGCGCAGCGCGTGAATCCCGAGACGCGCGTGGCGTGGGAGGCGGCCCGCCGATCTGCGCTCGCGGTGGGGCTGGTGGAGAGCGAGTACTTTCCGGCGCTGGCGATCTCGGCGCTCGGCGGCTACCAGAGCGTGGGCGTCCCCCTCCCGAGGAGCCTCGTCTCCGACGGCTTCTTCCGCTTCGACCTGGCCCAGGCGGTTCCTACCCTGAATCTGCGCTGGCTGCTCGTCGACTTCGGTCGCCGCGGCAGCGCTCGAGACGCCGCGAAAGAGCGGCTGTTGGCCGCGAACCTCGGATTCAATCGGAAGCACCAACAAATCGCCTTCGCCGTGCAGCGCGCGTTCTACGGCCTCACCAGCGTCCGGGCGCGGACCGCGGTCGCTCAGAGCTCACTGGATGCCGCCCGCACGGTGCAGGAGGCGGCAGAGCGGCGTCTGCAAAATGGACTCGCCACGCGTCCCGAGGTCGCCCAGGCCCGGCAGCAAGCCGCCCAGGCCTTCTTCGAGCTGGAGGAGGTGGTCGACAAAGAGCGGGACGCGCAGGTGACACTCGCGGAGAGTATCGGGATCCCCCCCACGACCCCGATCCAGCTGACCGATTTTGCGGCGCTGCCTCCCGCGGCCGAACTTCAAGATACCGTCGAGAAGACCATCGATGGCGCCCTCGAGAAGCGACCCGACCTCATCGCCCGCGTCGCCGCGCTCCGCGCGTCCGAGGCCGACGTCAGCCGGGCGCGAGCCGCGTACTGGCCGACGCTGTCCCTGGTCGGCAATGTCGGCTCGATCCTGGGCAGCGCGCGGATCACCGCCGATGGGAAATCCACAGGGTGGTTCAGCGCAGCCCAACCCAGCTACGGAATCGGGTTGGCACTGGAATGGGAAGTCTTCGATGGCGGAGCGCGCCGGCGCCGGGTCGAGCTGGCCGAATCGGCGCGTCGCTCCGCGCAAGATGAGATCACCGCGACGCGCGACCGCACCATCAGCGACGTGTGGAAGGCGTACACCGACGTGAAACTTGCGTTCCGACGCCTCGACGTCGCGGCCGCGCTGCTGGATGCCTCGCAGCAATCGTACGAGGACTCGCTGAAGTCGTATGGTGTGGGGCTCGGCACGCTCACCGACCTTCTCGCCGCCCGGCGCGAGCTGAGTCGCGCGCGATTCGT
>DASWEL010000276.1:0-2538 GCA_036394755.1 Gemmatimonadales bacterium
AAGGCCGGATGACGCCTGCCCAGGGAGTAGCAAGGCTTCGCAACCGCTCGCAACTACTCGGGACGCGGCAGGCTTGGATTCCAGGCAGTCGCAGGTTTTCGCATCGTTCACCGAGGATTCTGCGGACAGGTTGCGGACGCTACTGAGTGTAAGGGACGTCGCTGCATACCTCGCGGCATCTACGAAAACCATCTACGCTCTCTGCGCGCAGGGCAAACTGCGACACATCCGCGTGCTCAACGCGATCAGGATCGCTCCATCGGATGTCGATGCATTCGTATTCACCCGCCGGGGTTGACCCCAGCGCGAACAGCCCGAAGAGAGCGATCGCCTCCCGGACCGCAAACCGCAGATCGATGAGCACCGCGAGACCCAGCAGCGTCTGCGCCACGGTGAGGATGAACTCTTCCGTCTGCCGGGCGTCGAGGACGACTCCTCCCGCGGCGCCGCCGCCGACCGCGTAGGCGATTGGCAACTGCCGCCGAGCAGCGTCCATTGATTCACCTTGGAGGACAGCAGGCTCCCCAACGACGCGCGGCAAGCCCCGCAGTCGATGCGGCGGTAGTCCGGCCACCGGACGGCTACGCGAGCGAAGTGAGAATCAATTTGCCGAGCTTGTGTCGATCCATGATGTCCCCGCTGTTGCGGCAACCACGCCGGCCCATGCTCCGCTCCGGGCCAGTGTGCCCCCCTCCGAGGAGAGCGCTTTTCGCACCTCGCAGCCGCATCAGTCGTTGAGGCACGGCCCTTTCGCACCTCTCCGCTCGATGCAGGGCGAAGCATCAGGAGGGTCACGTCGAACCGAGACCTGTCCTTTATCGGATTGAGGAGGATTTGCGCCAGCCGCTCGACGATCGCGTCCCGTCGAAGACCGGCCAAGAGCGGCCTCGCGTCGAACTCGCCTTCGATCGCTTTCTGAAACAGTCGTTCCTTGGAGCCGAAGTAGCTCCGTCATACGACCTCACGTAGAGGGAACTGCAACATAGTTCCGCCCGCCCGACCTTGCTAGCAGGAACTTGATCGATACCTTACTTGCCGTAGGCGTGCGCGAGCTGCCCGACGAGCTTGGCCCAGTCCATGTCGATCGCACCGTAGACGGCGCCGGCCTCGGGCCGGTTGTTGTCTTTCATGACCTCCATCATCAAGGTCGCGTAGTCGGAGACGATCACGCCCGCCTGCATCAATCGTGCGATGCCGACCTGCCGCTTGGTGTCGTTGAAGGTCCCGCAGGCGTCGACGGCGACATAGGCGTCGAGTCCCCGGCTGATCGCCGTGATCGCCGGAAAGGCGGCGCAGACCTCGAGAGAGAGACCGGCGAAGATCAGCTTCTTGCGGCCCGTCGCCTCGATCGCATGAGCCGTTCGCGCGTCATCGAAAGCATTGACCGAGCCGCGGTCGATGATCTGCACGCCGGGCAGCGCCTCGACCAACTCGGGGAACGTCGGCCCCCACATGCTGTCGCGCGCCGTGGTCGTCACAACGATCGGCAGTTTCAGCGCCTTGGCCGCTTTGGCGAGACCGACGACGTTGTGCTTCAGCTCGCCTGGGGACATATCACGCACGCCCGTCATGAGGCCGACCTGGTGGTCGACGAGGATGAGAGCAGCGTTATCGGACGTCAGAGGCTCATAAGGGCGATTGCGATCAAACATGACACCCTCCTTTGTGAGATTGCAGCCTCAGACGTAGTTGCTGGACTCGCGGATGAGAAGCCGCCAAGAATCGGACCCAGCGTCCCGCGTATTGGACGATGGGTGACGGATGCTTGATCTGAACGACTTCTTCTACTTCGTGCAGGTGGTCGATCGCGGCGGCTTCACCGCGGCAGGGCGCGAGCTACGCATTCCCAAGTCGACGTTGAGCCATCGCCTCCAGGAGCTGGAGAAGAGCCTCGGCGTCCGGCTGCTAAATCGCACTTCACGCCGGTTCGGAATGACAGACGCCGGCAGCGAGTTTTATCGCCACGCGGTAGCCACGCTGCGGGAAGCCGAACAGGCCGAAACCGCCATGCGCCATCGACTGCACGAACCGAGCGGGACGGTCCGTTGCACAGCGAGCATCGCGACGATGCAGTTCGCGGTCAGCGAGGTCGTGTCGAGCTTCCTCGCCAAGCATCCGAAGGTCACCGTCGTCGCGCACGCGACGAACCAGCTCGTCGACCTGGTCGGCGAGCGCTACGACGTCGCGATCCGGGCGCACTCGGGTCCCCTGCCGGACTCGACGCTCGTGCAGCAGACGCTGGCACCTGCGCCCTGGTTTTTGTTTGCCGGTTCCGCGTACCTCGACGCGCATCGCATGCCGGAAGCGCCGCGAGATCTTCAGCAGCACCCTACGCTCTTCATGATGCGCAGCGGAGTGGCCCCGGTCTGGCGGCTTCGCGATTTGCGCGAGCGCTCGAAAGAAGTCGAGGTGCCGATCAGCCCACGATTCATCAGCGACGACATGAAGACACTGAAGCGGGCCGCAGTCGCCGGCCTCGGGATCGTCTCACTGCCCGGCTATGTCTGTCGCGAAGAGGTCCGATCGGGAACGCTACGG
>DASWEL010000277.1:0-15340 GCA_036394755.1 Gemmatimonadales bacterium
GAGCCCTCCTCCGGCTATCGCGGCATCATCGCGATCCACGACACCACCCTCGGCCCGGCGCTGGGCGGCACGCGCTTCTGGCAGTACGCGACGGACCGTGAGGCGTTGATCGACTGCCTGCGGCTGGCGCGCGGCATGACGTATAAGGCGGCGGTCGCAGGGTTGAATTTGGGCGGCGGAAAGTCCGTCATCATCGGCGACAACAAGATCCGCAATCGCGAGCCGATCTTCCGCGCGCACGGCCGGCACGTGAAGGCGCTGGGCGGCCGCTACATCACCGCCGAAGACGTCGGCACGTCGGTGGGCGACATGGAGTTCATCAAGGCGGAGACTGATCACGTGACGGGGCTGATCGGCAAGTCGGGCGATCCGTCGCCGGTGACCGCGTTCGGCGTGTATCGCGGGATCAAGGCGTGCGCGCGGCACCACTACGGCGAGGATGTGCTCAAGGGCAAGACGGTGGCGATCCAGGGCTGCGGCCACGTCGGGTATTACCTGGCCGATCTTCTATATAAGGAAGGGGCGCAGCTGGTGGTGACCGATATCGACGCCGCCAAGGTGAAGGCGGTGGTGGACGACTTCCGGGCGAAGCCGGTGGGTGCCGACGAGATTTACGGCAGCGACGCCAACATCTTCGCGCCGTGCGCGCTGGGCGGGATCATCAACGATGAGACGATTCCGCAGCTCAAGGTGGACATCGTGGCGGGCGGGGCGAACAATCAGCTCGCCGAGGGGCGGCATGGCGACATGCTGGAGGCGCGCGGCATCACGTACGCGCCCGACTACGTGATCAACGCTGGCGGGTTGGTGAACGTCAACGCCGAGCTCGAGGGCTGGACGATGGAGCGCGCGCGGAACAAGGCGGGCGAGATCTACGACACGATTCTCATGGTGTTCGACATTGCGGCCGAGGAGCACATGCCGAGCTATCGCGCGGCGGATCGGCTGGCCGAGCGAAGGATCGCTGCGATTGCCAAAGTGAGGCAAAACTTTGTCTGAGAAGATCTACATCGGCGCCGATCACGTCGGCTTCAATCTCAAGAATCGGCTGGTGGACGAGCTGAAGAAGCTGGGGTACGAGCCGATCGACGTCGGGCCCAAGAAGCTGGACCCAGCGGACGACTATCCCGACTATGCCAAGCCGGTCGCGAGTGCGGTGAGTACGGGCAAAGTGCAGCTGGGAGTGCTCATTTGTGGTACAGGTTTGGGCATGTCGTACGCGGCCAACCGCTATCCCCACGTGCGTGCGGCGCTGGCATGGAACGAGCAGGTAGCGGAGCTGTCCCGGTCGCATGGGAATTCGAACGTCCTGGTGCTGCCGGCGCAGTTCGTGAGTGAGGAGCAGGGGGTCAATATCCTGCACAAGTGGTTGGAGACCGGGTTCGAAGGCGGGCGCCATGAGCGGCGCGTGGAGAAAATCGATCAATGACGGGGACTGGAGAATGGGGAATGGTACGACATGAGTGATCGTCAGGCACCGTTGTCGGAAGTCGATTCCAAGATTGCCGAGCTCATTCGTCGTGAGGTCGCGCGGCAGGAGCACGGCCTCGAATTGATCGCGTCCGAGAATTTCGTGTCCGTCGCGGTGCTCGAGGCGATGGGGACGGCGCTGACCAACAAATACGCCGAGGGGTTGCCGGGGAAGCGGTACTACGGCGGCTGCGAGATCGTGGACCAGGTCGAGCAGCTTGCGATCGATCGGGCGAAGCAGCTATTCGGCGCCGAGCATGCGAATGTGCAGCCGCACTCGGGGGCACAGGCGAACATGGCGGCGTATCTCGCCGTCGCCAAGTTCGGCGACACGCTGCTCGGCTTGGCGCTCCCGCATGGCGGGCATCTCACGCATGGATCGCCGGTCAATTTCTCCGGCACGTTGTTCAAGCCGACCGCGTATCACGTCCGTGAGGAGACCGGGCGGATCGACTACGACGAGGTGCGCGAGATCGCGAAGAAGGCGAAGCCGCGGATCATCATCGGCGGTGGCAGCGCGTACGCGCGCATCGTCGACTTTCCGGCGCTGCGGTCGATCGCCGACGAGGTCGATGCCGTGCTGGTCGTCGATATGGCCCATTTCGCTGGGCTCGTGGCCGGTGGCGTGTACCCGTCCCCCGTCCCCCATGCGCAAATTGTCACGACCACCACACATAAGACGCTGCGCGGCCCGCGCGGCGGGATGATTCTCTGCAACACCGAGCTGGCGAAGCCGGTGGACAAGCAGGTCTTTCCCGGGACGCAGGGCGGGCCGCTCGAGCATGTGATTGCGGCCAAGGCTGTAGCACTACTTGAAGCGTCGCAGCCGGACTTCAAGCAGTACGCGAAGGACGTGGTGGTGAACGCGCAGGCGCTCGCCAACCGGTTGATCACGCTCGGCTATGCGATCGTCTCGGGCGGGACGGATAGCCATCTGATGCTCGTCGATCTGCGCAAGAAAACAATAACGGGGAAGGATGCCGAGCTGCTGCTCGACCGGGCGGCGATCACGGTGAACAAGAACACGATTCCGGGCGATCCGCAGTCACCGTTCGTGACGAGCGGGATTCGCCTGGGGACGCCGGCGCTGACGACGCGGGGCTTTGGGGTCGAGGAGATGGAGCGGGTGGCGGAGCTGATCGATGAGGTGCTGACGAAGCGGGATGAGGCGACAGTCGAGCGGGTGAAGGGGCAGGTGCGGGAGATGGCGGAGGAGTTTCCGTTGTATGCGAAGGGGGTGGGGGTTTCGACCTGAGATTTCACACGCAGATCTATTTCGACCCGACGCTTGGGGACTTCCGTGCGATTCTATCGGCTTCTCCTTGCCTTCCTTGCGATTTTCATTCTCGCTGCGCCGCTCGACGCACAACGCACGAGGGCGCACGTGCGCGGCTACACGCGACGCGATGGATCGCATGTCGCGCCCTACACGCGATCGACGCCGCATAGCCGCAGCTACGCCACACCGACACCAAGACCACGCAGCTACGCCGCCCCGCGAGGACGTCGCGTGCCAAGCGCTCGACCCTATCGCGCGCCATCCGCTCGTTCGCACCCGCGCGCGTCGCCGAACAGTCGAGGACGGATTCCCCGCACCCGGGAAGCAAGAGATCAATTCCTGCGGCGCAGCGGGTATCCCCACGGTCGGCGGGGCTATGTGGTCGACCACATTGTCCCGCTCTGCGCGGGTGGAGCGGATACGCCGAGCAACATGCAGTGGCAGACCTTCGAGGAGGCGAAGGTGAAGGATCGTCAGGAACGGGCTACCTGCTCGGCACGGAGGCACGACTGACATCGGCGAGGTTATCATGGGCAGGCTAGCCGTCTCGTTCGCGCTCATTGGTGCTACCGCAATGTCGGTCCGACTCGGTGCACAGGGCACTGGCTGCGCCGACACGCAGTATCCTCCCGAGCTCCCGCCGCCTAGTGCGCTCGTCGACTCAGCGCACGCGATGGCGGATCTCGCTGCATTCGCCGGGCCCAAGCCGATGGTCTTCAGTCTCGTGTTCCAGCGGGGCGATTCGGTGGCCCAGGTTCGGGCGCTCGACAAGAACGACGCGGCGGCGGCCGTCTCGCTCGCGAACTACGTGCGGCACGCACCACCCGGCAGCCTGTGGGCAGTCCGTGTGCGCATCGCTGGTGGCGACGCGCCGGCCCTCACGCTCCAGCGCTCGATGTATTGCCCGCCGGTGCTCTCGGGAGGCGAGCGCCGTGTCATCGTCGGAACGGTCGCGCAAGCTGGCTTGCCAACCCCGATGCCGCCCGATCTGGCACTGAGCGAGGTGGCCGCCGACACCCTGCCAGTCGAAGCGCTCATCTCGGCTGACGGCCGGATCGTTATTGCGCGGGTCTTACGGTCGTCGGGTAAGTCGGCGACCGATGCTCGCGCCGTGACCCAACTGAAACAGCGGAAGTTCGAGCCGACGAAACTCGATGGCAAGCCGGTACAGGGCGTGTATCGCTCTCACGGGGAGTCGCCGCGGCCCTGAGGATCCCGCGCCTTCGCCGAGCCGGCGCCTTCGGTGCGCTCAGGGCAGGCTCTCAGCGCACGGATCGATCCGACCAGTTTCCATCCTCGATTCGAGAATGATGTCAGAGCCGTCGTTTTGTCCGTGCCCTAAAGGGCCGGCTCGGCCACTACGCGCGTCCTGAAGGACGCGATGAGCCCTTCAGGGCTCGCGTCTTCGCCGAGCCGGCGCTTCAGCGCACGGATGACTACGGACGACACGATTCCAATCTCTCCTTGAGTCCGACGATCCCGCGAGATCTGACGACCCGAGCCGTCGCCCTCGCCGTCCCTGAAGGACCGGCTCGGCCACTGCGCCCGTCCTGAAGGACGGCGTGAGCCCTTCAGGGCTCGCGTCTTCGCCGAGCCGGCGCTTCGGCAACACAGAAGAGCGTCAAACGAGAATCGTCAAGATAGAGACGTCGAGTTAGTTGGTCACAACAACGACGTCCCCCTGTTCCCCTGTTCACGCGATTCTTCGCGGACATCTCGCAAGAATTCGATTACGCTCGTCTCCATGTCCCGCCTCATCGTGCGATGCCAGGGATGCCGCGCGTTGCGAGCCTGCGTCGACATGCCGGAATCGCCAAGTGTCATGAAGGGTGCGGGTGTGGCGGAACGGCAGACGCAGAGCGCTCACAACGCTTGGGGTGCAAGCCCGTGTGGGTTCGACTCCCACCACCCGCACGCTGGCTTGACTCGGCACCGTCGCCGAGCATAGAATGCCGGTGCGTTGTGAGTGCTCTGCGTGATCTTTCCGTCACGCAAAAAGGCCGCGGAGCAATCCGCGGCCTTCGCATTTCGTCAGTCGCCCTCGCGCATGGCGATCGCGATCCCAACTCAACTAGCCCATGCCGAACGCAACAAGGCCGCGGAGTGATCCGCGGCCTTTTGCATCTTCACAACGTCCAGCCTTAAGAGCGGGTGACGGTGTACACCCCGCAAGCCGTGAACTCGATCGTCACGGTAACTGTCTGGCTATTCCGCACCACGACGGCCGTGATCTTGCCCGCATCGAACCGGGGCGCCGCGGTGCAGCTCGCATTGTAGTGGAGCGCCGGGTTGGTCGTCACCGTGAGTGAATAGGACCTCTGCCCCCGCGTCCACGACGATGTGCCATTTACCGACCACGTGCCACTCGGCAGGAGGGCGTCCCGCATGATCGAGCCCGCGACATCGGCGGTGAAGATGGACTCCCACGTGCGCACGTGCTCCGCGGTGCTCCCGTTCCCGTACACGTAATCGGTGCGGAAGTTGGTCTCGCTGCTCTGCAGCGTCGTACCGTCATGGGAGGCCATGCGCTTGCCGTTGTCCGTCACGGATGACTTCTTCCCCGACACGAGGTCCACCGCGACGCGCCTGAAGTCCGTGAATACCCGCTCGACCGCGTGGTCAGCCACCAATTTCGTCGGGTCGATGAGATCGATCGTGCCCGAGACGGAATCGATCGAAAGGGGACGGGAGATGACGCAGCCGGTGTAATCGAACCGCACTGAGTCCGGGGCGCCGTCGTTGTCGGAGTTGACGATGGGGGTAGGCGACTCCGTCGGGATGCACTGCGTTGCCGTGGCCGACCCTGCCGGCGCGGACGCATCGAATGGCGCCGTCGCGGCCAGACCGCCCGCGCCATCCATCGTCGCCGTCCCGATCTCTCCGGCGATATCCGCCACCACAGTCGTCGCGAGGCTCTCGGCCTGGGCTTGCGACAAGAGGGGCGTCGTGGGTGCCGTGCCGCTCTCGTTGTTACACGCCGTAACGAGCACCAGGGCGGCGCCCGCCCCGGCGAGTGCGAGTAACGATTGGCGTATGGTGCGCATAGACACATTCCTCCAGAAGTCACTGGGAGTCAGGTACAAAACGTTGCTGTCTGCGGGTTGGGACGCGCGGGGTCATACCGTTGTTAAGCCCGTCCGGGGCGGGTGATCAATCGCACTTATTCTGAGGTCGCACGTCCGCGGTAGATTTGACACCCACATGATTCTCCTCCTCGCCCTCCTGCTCCAGCGCCCCGACTCGCTGCAGTCGAAGCCCCCTACCGCGCCACCGGCGGCCTGGCTCGCCCTGATCGGCGCCTATGCGGCGGAGCGCGACACGCTCTACGTCTACGAGGACCGCAGCGCCCTCGTGGTGCTCGCGAAGACCGTGGCGCCGGCTCGCCTCGCGCAGGCGTCGGAATCGGTCTTCACGTTCACGGGTCCGCATCTGTACGACGCCGAGCGCGTGGTGTTCCGACCGGGCGAAATCCAGATGGGCCCCGTGACGCTGCACCGGCTGGCGATGGGCCCTGCCGACGGCGGGCAGCTCCGGCTCCAGCCCGTGCGTCCGGTGGCGGAGCTGTTGCAGATCGATCGCGGCCTCGTTCCGCCCGCCGAGAGCGGCGCGTTTCTGGCCCCGGATCTCGTCGAGCCGGCACGCCTCGATTCCACGATTCACTTGGACATCCGCTATGCGACGACCAACAATTTTCTCGGCAGCGTGTTCTACTCGTCGGCGCGCGCGTTCCTGCAGCGACCGGCGGCCGAGGCACTCGTGCGCGCGGCGCGGATGCTCAGACCCCTCGGCTACGGGCTATTGATCCACGACGCCTACCGGCCGTGGTATGTGACGAAAGTGTTCTGGGACGCGACGCCACCGGCGTCGCGTTGGCTCGTGGCGGATCCCGCGCAGGGCTCGAAGCACAACCGCGGTGCAGCGGTGGACATCACGTTGTACGACCTGGCGACGGGGCGGCCGGTGGAGATGCCCTCGACCTACGACGAGGCGACACCGCGGGCCGTGTCCGACTTCCCCGGCGGCACGTCGCGCCAGCGGTGGCACCGCGCCTTGCTGCGCCGTGTGCTCGAGGCCGAGGGGTTCACAGTCAACCCGAGCGAATGGTGGCACTTCGATTATCGCGACTGGCAGCGCTATCCGATTCTGAACCGGACGTTCGAAGACCTGCTCAGGTGACCTAGAGCCGGTTCGCGGATTCAAAGAAACGGCGCTAGCTCTAACGCTCTCCCATCCCCGGAAGGCCGTCATGCGGACCCGCTCACCGTTCCTCGCCGCCGCACTCCTGTCCCTCCTCGTCCCGCACACAAGTCGTTCCCAGGTGCCTGCCGATCTACGCGCCGCGGTCCGTGCCCGCCTGACCGCCCTCGGGCAATCCGACGCCACGACATGGGGCCGGTTCACCTCCGACAGCTTCACCGTCGTCAGTACCGACGGCCGATCGATGACCAAAGCGGACCGCATCGCGCAGCTCAAAGCCGGGTCGCCCGGGCCGGCCTGGATACCGCAGCTCGAGCGCTATCACGCGGTCGGCGCGGCGTTCGTGCATCGCTTCGACTTCGCGGAGGTCGCGTTCATGGAGGTCTGGACCCGCGAGCATGGCTCGTGGCGCGCCGCAGACGTGCAAGTCACGGCGATCATCCCCGACTCGGCCACCGTTCGACACGCGATCGACAGCGCGAACGCCGGCTACCTCGGCGCCTTCAAACGCGGCGACGCGTCCGCGCTCACCGCCTACTATACCGACAACGCCATCGTCATGGCGCCGAACATGGCCGCGTGGCAAGGGCGCGCCGGCATCAGTCAGGGCTTCACCGGCTTCCTGTCGCAGTTCAGTCTCGTGGACGCGCGCCTCGCGACCACAGACATCATCATCACCGCCTATTACGCGATCGAGCGCGGCACCTATGCGTGGACGCTTCACCCCAAGAGCGGCACCGGGCCCGATATCGTCGACAACGGGAAGTACCTGACGGTGTGGGAACGCCAGGACGACGGCTCGTGGAAGATCGCCCGGGACATCAATAACTCCGATCGCCCCGGCGCGATGTGAACGCCTGATCCATGTTCGTCGGCCACTACGGCGTGAGCTTCGCGGCTAAGAAGGCCGAGCCGTCCATCCCGCTCTGGGTGCTCTTCATCGCGGTGCAGCTCCTCGACGTCTTGTGGGCACCGTTCGTCCTGCTGGGCATCGAAAAGGTGCGGATCGTTCCCGGCTTCACCGCCTCGAATCCGCTCGACCTCTACTACATGCCGTACACGCACAGCCTCGTCGCCGCGATCGCGTGGTCGGTCTTGGCTGCTGCGGTCTACCGCGTGGCGGCGCCAAGCGGTAGCAAACGCGCAGCCGCGGTCATCGGCGCTGCTGTCTTCTCGCATTGGGTGCTCGACTTCGTGGTGCACCGTCCCGACCTGCCCTTGTACGACAACTCCGCCAAGGTCGGGCTCGGCCTCTGGAACGTGCCGGCCATCGCGCTCGGCCTCGAAGCCGTACTGCTGTTCGGCGGCATGTGGCTGTACTTCCGTCTGGGCACGGCGCGCCGCAGCGCGATGCTGGTGTTCGGCGCCATCATGGTCGCAATCCAGGCGTACGTCTTCTTCGGCCCACCACCAGCATCCGACAACGCCGCGGCGCTCACGGCTCTCGTTGCGTACGCGGTCTTTGCGCTGATCATTCGCGCGCTGGAACGGCGACCGATGCCAGCTTGACGTCGACTTGACGCGCCGCGTGCACGCTGCTTGCTATACCCGACAAGGAGATCCGCCATGCTCCGTCACCGCTTGCTCTCCCTCTCCCTCACGGTGCGCGGCACGCGCAACTGCTGGGAGCGGAACAGATTTGGGTCCAGCTATCCGTCGCCGCTGCCGAGATGCGAGACGGCGTCCTGATGATGACAGAGCGCCGCGTCGTCGATAACCGCGTCTTCCTGCTCGGCCTCGACGATCTGTACCGCAGCACGATGAAGCGGAACGAGGGCCTCGAGCTCCTCCGCTGCGCCCGAGAAGTCGCGTGGAGCCTGCACATCAAGCCGGCCGATGTTCCCGTCGAAGGCTATTACGCTGAGGACGCGCGACTGACCGAGTATTTCCGTCTGCTTCGCGCACTGCAGCAGGAGCCCAACAGCCGCGTCGCGGCGGTCGAAGGCCTCCCGGCATACCAGCGGTTGCATGCGGTGACGTCGTCGCGGCTCTTCGGGTTCCCCCGCAACGAAGATAAGCTGCTGCCCGTCGGCCACGATGCGCTCTCCAACGCGCTACAAGAACTCGCGCCGCACTGGACCATCCCGACCCTGACCACCGCGGCCGAGCAGGCCGCTCGAGCCATGGATGATTACTCGCTGGTGGGCCTCGCCGCGCGTGCGCAGGACCCGGTCGTGCTCGCGGCGTTGCGCGAATCGGTCGTGCTGTACGCGCAGGTCATGTTGTTGGGACTCGCCTATGAGCCACCCATCTTCGAGTGGCGGGTCGACGAAGAGCTCGCCCGTCAGGCCAACCGCTTCATTAACGCCTTCAATGCGCTCTTCTCACTGGGCGTGCGCCTGCCCGCAGCGACTGCCGAGAACGCAGGAGCGTTCTCTGGCGGGTTTAATGTGAAAAAGATCGTGGGTCGCTGTGTGCGGGTCGGGTACGACGACACGCGCAAGCCCGTGATGCATTACCACTGGGGGATCACCCAGTCGCAGGAGGGGCTCGACGTTGAAGAATTCTGGGCGCCCGAGATCTGGACGACGGAGCGTTATCGGCGGGACCGGGCGTACAACACACCAGGCGGGGACGCCCGCGGGGCCGCCGGGCACTAAGAGGCGATGAGCCTTTCAGGGCTCGCGCCTTCGCCCAGCCGGCGCTTCAGCGCACGGTTAACACCCTCCAACCCGTGCGGCTTTTTCCCGGCGTTTCACATCCGCGGCGTCACCTTCCGCTCCGTGATCGCCGCGACGACGCGCACGCCGGCGTCCCGCGCATAAACCATCGCCTGCTCGAGCAGCCCGACCGGTAACGCCGTATCGGCCTTGAGGAATAGAATCCGGTCGCGCGTCCGGTCCCGGTAGAGCGCCGCGAGCTGCTCGCGGAGCGCAATGCCGGGCGCCGCGTGGCCGGACACCTCCAGGGACGTTGCCCCGCGGCGATCGATGGTCAGCACGATCTCATCCGGCTCTTGCGGTTTTGATTGCGAGTTGACCGCGACCGGAAGGTCGACCTGCATCGCGATCGCCGGGACGATCAGCATGAAAATGATCAGCAGTACCAGCATGACATCGATCATCGGCGTGACATTGATGTGCGGGAGAGGGCGGGGCGGAGCGAGCTGCATGGCAGCCTCCGCAGAGGGTTATCGACAACCTGCCTCTCCGGGATTGCAGCCACATTACAAATGGGTGAGCCTTCAGCGTGAATGCCAAGCCGTGAAGGTCCTCAACGAAGGTCCACCACCACGAACTGCTGCGAGAGTTGGGGATTCCCGGAGACTCCCACGAGCCACGCTCCGCTCGAGACCGCGATGAACCGGTAGAATGTCTGTCCGGTCCGGACCGTGTCCACGACGACTCCGTCGGCTGTTCGCACTTTCACGTAACCGGAGTCCACGGCCAGATACGCCGAAAGACCATCGGGAGACAGCGCGCTCGACCGGCCGAGCGTGAACGTGGAAGAGGTGAACGTTTGGATCAGATTCAAACTCCCGTCGAACAGCGATTCGTCGACGAGAAAGCGCGACCCGCTCCGATCGGCGGATACCCGAGGGCCATAGCGGTCCGCGGTCGGACCCGAGATGGCGAAGGTATCCGTGGCGGAGAGATAGAGGCTCCCGCTCTCAGGGCAGCACGAGTTGTCGCCGATCACCAACAGCCGCGAGCCGTCCCCGGCTCGCGCCATCGGCACAATCGCAGTGACGGAGGCGTCCGTGCGCACGCGGCGGCTCAGCGTGCCGAGATCGAGCTCCCAAACGACTCCTCCGCCATCGGGCGTGGCCACGAATGCCTTGCGATTGGCCATAACGCGCACGTAGGCGAGCGACGGATTGCCGTTCGGGTTGAGCGGCAGATTCGCCGTATCCACCTGCCGGTTCTGAAGATTTACGATCGCCAAGCTCTTGCTCTGGCTCAGTGTCACGACGAGAGAGTCGCCTCCGGGCGTCAAGTCGAGTCCCCAAGGCCTGGAGAAGAGATTGATCGGCCCGGCGAAGCTCTTCGTGCCAAGCGAGAAGACCCGAACGCGATTGAGGCTCGGCTCCGAGAAGTAGACGACGTCGCGCGCCGAGTCATAGACCAGGTCGGGAATTCCGCCATTGAGCGGAAAGACGAAGGTCGGGCGGCGGCTGCCTGGAACGACGGTCGCATTGCCGAGCGACGCCTGGACGAGATGCCCCGCCGAGTCGCGCGCGAACCCCATCACGGTCTGCGTGCCGAGCCATCCCGACGACGGGATCAGGACAGTGAAGCTCTGACTCGCGTTCCTCGTCGTGACCGCCACCGAATCGCGCAGCGACGCGGGCGCGCCGATGCGATATCCCACCCATGCCAGCTTGTAGTTGTCCGACGCGTTCACCGCGAGTCGCAGCGTGTCGTTCGGGACGAACGTCAGGACCGGCTCCGGGCCGGACGCGACGCCATTCACCGATGGCAGAACGAGGTCGTTCACCTGGATCGGCGAGCTCACGGCGCTATCCCGGTGCAGGGCCGGGTCGGCCGCGATCACCTTCACCGTAAACGTGGAGCCCATGGTGGCTGATGCGGGAACCGGGATCCGCACAGACCGGCTCACCTGCTTCGCGAACGCATGATCGACGGAGTCGGTGGCAGTGAACGCGCCGCTGATCTGGACGACGGTCCACCATAGCCCCGCGTTGTCGCTGGCTGAATACGTCACCGTGACTGTGTCGGTGGGGACCAATACGATCGGTGTCGCATCCAACGCCGTCAGCTCCGGGGGAACGAGATCAGCGACCGCGACCGTGTCCCGGTCGATGGCGCTCACGCCGCCCCCCTGAGCGGCCGCGCTGAACGCGACGTCGCCCGACGGCGGCAGGTAGGGGAGCGCGTAGGTCCAGGTGTGAGACTGGGGACCATCGCCCGAGAAGTGCATCGAGTCCGCGGCGGTGACGAGCCCGGCTGCGCTCAGTCGAATGACGTCAACGACCGCGCCGCCTGAGGGAACGGCGGTCACGGCGACGCGGAGCGTATCCCCGGGGAGCGACGGGTCCGGCTGAACCGAGATTGACACGGCGATACGCGGCCGCAGTCCAGCCGAATCACCGCTGCACGCCAGCGTCACCATCACGCCAGCCGCGACTCCCACCAGCAGGGTCTGCCGCATGGGGGAAACTTCTATCTGATCGCCTCGCGGGCAATGGAAGATTATGACGTTTGGGGCGGGGGCGCTCGCTGCAGGAACGGAGACCGCACATCTTAAACCTCCATGAGAGCAGCGGCGGCGGTTGCGGTCGTGATCGTGCTTGCGGCGCCGGGGTGTGGCGACCCGTCCGGGCCGCAGCAGACTATCCATACGCTTCCCGTCGTGACTGATGAAACGTGGACCCGCGCGGCATCGCCGCACATCGTTCGCGGCCACCTCTTCATCTCGTCCGATGCCACGCTGACCATCGAAGCCGGGGCGACCGTGTTGTTCGACACCCTGTCGCTCTTGACCTTCGGCTCCGCTGGAGGGCCGGGAGCCCTCCGCGCCCTCGGCACCTCGGCCCAGCCCATCACGATGCGGAGCCTCGACACCACGGCCGCCCCGGGTTTCTGGGTTGGCCTCGCGTTGCGGAGCAACACGGCATCGGAGATGCATTACGTCGAGCTGAGTGGCTGCGGCTCCCAGTACCTCTTCGACAGCTTGCCTTCCGGATGCATCGGATTGGGAAGCCCGCTCCGGTCCGAAAACCCGACCCTGCTCATCGACCATGTCACTGTCCGAGACGCCCGCGGCGGGGCGGTGATCCTGTCGAACGACTCCCACTTTGCGACGGGGTCGACCCACTTGTCGGTTGTCAACATGCGCGGCTACATCGCCCAGATGCGCGCGCGCGAGTCGGCAACCTTTCCCCTCGGCGGGAGCTTCGCCGGCAACGACTACAACGAAGTCCGGTTGACGCTGGATACGCTGCGCGACTCGGTCACGTGGGCCGGTGGCGTGCCATGGACCGTCACGGATAACGTCCTCATCGAAGGACCGAAACAGCCCGTGCTCACGATCCCGCCGGGCGATACCATCCGGTTGCGGGCTTCGATCGTGGTCGGCGTCAACGCGCCGGGCGGCCTGCGAATCGGAAACGAGAGCGGCCCGAATGCGGTGTTACGTGCGGCCGACACGAGTTGGCTCGGGATCGAGCTCGCCTGGCATTCGATTCCCAGTAGCATCACCAATGTCGTGCTGGATAATTGCGGAAGGGTGGAGAACTCGAATCCGACATTCGCCTACGCATGCATCAGTGTGACGGGAGACTACTATGGGGTCCTCCCCGATCCCGCTCCCGTGCTGAGACACGTGACGTTCAACGCGCTCAACGTCGGACTGGGTCTCGGGGCGGGTGGCCGCCTCGGCGCGGGCTCGACCGACTTGACGATCAACGGTGTCAGCGGTTCATCGCGTCTCTTCGGGTTCGGACCACCAATCTCGATTAGCGGGAGAAGCTCGCCGAGCTCGATACCACCAGGCGACTACACCCGCACCATTCGCCACGAAATCTGGCTGACTGAGCTCACTGTGCCGCATGATGATAGTTTTCCGAACCTCGGCGTGCCCTATCTCGTGTTCAACGGCATCTCGGTAGGGGACACGACCGCCATCAACAACCCCACGCTGACGCTTGTCCCGGGCATCACGCTGGCGTTTACGGGTGGATCGCACCTCTGGGTGGGGTGGGACCGGCCTGGCACCGTTCGCGCGATCGGGACAGCTGCGCAGCCAGTCACGCTCACGGGACAGGGAAGCAGTCCGGGCGCATGGGCCGGCGTCAAGATCGGCTATTCGGCCGACTCCGCGACGCTGTTCGATCATGTGATCGTGGACCGGGCGGGCGCCGCGGATCCCTGGGTCGCCGGATCGTTTCAGTTCTACATCGATATCGGACCAGTGATTCACAACTCGCTGATCAGCAACTCGGCCGGGTGCGCCGTCAACATCATAAACCAGCCGCCGTGGTCAACCGATTTCACTGACCCCGCGCTCGGGAACACGTTTACGAACAACGCCGGCGGAGCGGTGTGCGGTCCCTGAGGGAAATAGAAAAGGCCGCGGATCGCTCCGCGGCCTTTTGCCTTCGACGTCGAAACCGTTCTTACTGCGCCGCGGTCCCCGGACTCGCGGCCAAATCCGTCACTACCCCTGCCAGCTTCTGCACCTTCGCCCGATCATTCGACATCGACGCGTCCTGCCCCAGCGCGGTGGCCAGCTGCGTCAACGCGTCGCGCCGCGCCGCGCCCTGACTCTTCTGCGCCTTGCTCAGCTGCTGCCGCACCACTTTCAGCCGCTCGGCCGAGAGGCCGTTCGAGCGCTCGAGCTGATCGACATAGGCGTGGGCGACCACGAAGCTCGCTGGCCACGTCATCTTCGGCTGATCCTGCGCGTTGAAATAATCGAGATGCACGAGCCTGGCGGCCGCGATCTCGTTGGCGGAGATCAGACCGCCCGGCTGGAGCTCGAGCACGTCCAGCCCGCGCCCGATCTCGGAGCTGTAGATGTAGCCGTTGTACCAGTACGCGGACCACGTGCCCGCGTTCCCCATCTGGGTCCCGTCGATCGGGCCGCGATCGAAGAAGCCGATCTCCTTGGGATGCGCCGCATCGGTCCAGTCGAAGATCGAGATGCCGCCCTGATACCACGACTGCACCATGATGTCGCGGCCGGGGATCGGGATGAGCGAGCCGTTGTGCGCGACGCAGTTCTCGTTCGCGGTCTGCGGCGCGAGCATCTTGTAGTAGCTCCGGAACGTCATCTGTCCATTGTCGAGCGTGAAGAGCGCGTCCGCGCCCCACTCGGGCTTGTCGTAGTCGCGGCACTTGGGCTGCCCGCCGCCACCCCACTCGTCGGTGAAGAGGATCTGCGTGCCGTCGTTGTTGAAGGTCGCGGAGTGCCAGTAGGAGAAATTCGAATCCGCCACCGCGCCGATGCGCCGCGGATGCGCGACGTCCCGGATATCCAGCAGCAGCCCGTAGCCGCCGCACGCGCCGCCCGCCAGGCCGATGGTCGGATAGACCGTGATGTCGTGGCACTGGTTCGGGCCGGTGCGCCGCCGCTGGTTCACCTGGAACAACCGGTCGAGGATACTCTGAAGGTTGTCGCGCAGCACCTGGCTGTCGGCCGCCGTCGCCGCGCCCGTGCCGCCCCGCGCCTTGACGATGCTGTCGAGCATCGGCGTCACGAACCGGTTGCTGAGGACCCGCTCCTGGCCGAAGAACCGAGCGACGTACCCACCGTGTGCCCGCGCGGAATCCACCACGCGCTTGGCTTCGTCGATATCCTGCTGCATCTCACCGTGCTGCGGCGGCGGCGCGAGTGAGTCGAAGATGCGCGGCGAGCTCACGATCGCGGCGGTCTGCGGCGCGGCGAGCGGTACCTTGATGACTTCGATCCGGAACAGCGAGCTGTTCGGAT
>DASWEL010000278.1:0-1836 GCA_036394755.1 Gemmatimonadales bacterium
GCCACGCCGAATGTCTAAGGGCGGTCAGGTATCGGGCGATGGAACGGATATGGAACAAACACCCAGGGAGATCACGCGTCTCAAGGCCTGTATCAATGACTTGATCAGCGTTCTCGCCCTTCCCGCGATCTGGAGCGGCCACGAGGCATCTCTGATCGCGAGTACGCTGCTCGACGCGCTCCTCGGTATGCTACGCTTGGATTTCGCTTATCTTCGGTTGAAGTCGACCATCGGCGACGCACCAATCGAGATGGTTCGGGTGGCTCGACGGCGAACCGTGGCTCCGCACGCGCAGGAGGTTGGTCGAGCCCTCGCCCCCTGGCTGGCGACCGATGCACCGACTTCGCCTTTCGTGGTGCCGAATCCGGTCGGCCAAGGAAGGGTTTCGATCGCACCCCTACGGCTCGGGCTTCAGGACGAAGTCGGGGTCTTGGTAGCCGGCGCTCAGCGTCCCAATTTTCCGTCGGACGTCGAACTGGTCCTACTGCGAGTCGCAGCAAATCAAGCGTGGATCGGGTTGCAGCAGGCTCGACGCACGATGGACCAGAATCGGGCCGCACACGAACTCGAGCAACGAGTCGTTGAACGGACCCGACAGCTTACGGCCGTCAACGAAGAGCTGGAAAGGGGACTGGCGGAGCGCAAGCGGGCGGAAGAGGAATTGCGACGGAGTGAGGCCTATTTGGCCGAAGCGCAGAGATTGAGCCACACGGGCTCTTTAGGCTGGGATGTGTTCGGCGGCGAGATCTTCTGGTCAGAGGAAACGTTTCGAATCTTTGGATATGAGGAGGGGACTGAGCCCACCCTAGAGCGGATACTCCAACGAACCCATCCGGACGACCGCGTACTCGTCCAGCGAGTAATAGACCGTGCACAGCGGGATGGGAAGGAGTTCGACTTTGGGCATCGGTTACTGATGCGTGATGGTTCAATCAAATATATCCAAGTTGTGGCTCATCCCTTGAAAACAAACGAAGCGGAGAAGTATGAATTTGTCGGTGCCGTGATGGATATCACCGGCCGCAAACGCGCCGAGGACACGCTGCGGGAGAGCGAGGAGCAATGGAGGGCGGTTTTCGAGAACAACCCGACCATGTACTTCATGGTGGATGCGGCCGGCACCGTCTTGTCCGTGAACCCCTTTGGCGCGGAGCAACTCGGCTACACCGTCGATGAATTGGTCGGTCATGCAGTATGGACTGTGTTTTACGAGGCCGATCGAGAGGCCGTCCGGAGGAATGTCGCCGTCTGCCGGGAGCAACTCGGCCGGACGATGAGCTGGGAATTCCGCAACGTGCGCAAGGACGGCACGGTGCTCTGGGTCCGGCAAACGGCCAGAGCCATGCTCATCAAGAGGCGTCCCGTCGTCTTGATCGTGTGTGAGGACATCACCGATCGCAAGCGGGCGGAATATCTGACCGGGCAGGTGTTCGAGCGGTCGCCCGATGACGTATTCATCATAGCAAGAGACTACCGGTATCAACGGGTCAACCCGGTCTACGAGCAGCATTGGAGGAGACCGGCAGAGAAGATCGTCGGGATGCACGTCGCGGACCTTCTCGGGATGGAATCCTTCGAGCAGATGAGGCCGCATTTGAAGCGATGCTTCGAGGGAGAAGAAGTCAACCAGGCCGGGTGGTTGACCTTCGGTTCTCGCGGCCGCCGCTACGTGGTGGTGAGCTGCTCGCCTCTACGGCCATACTCGGAGCGAGTCGAGGCCGCGCTCGTCATCAGCCGCGACCTCACCGAGCACATGCTCGCCTCGGAAGCGTTGCGCGAGGCCCAGGCAGCGCTCGCGCACGTGACGCGCGTGACGACGCTCGGGGAGGTGACCGC
>DASWEL010000279.1:0-3038 GCA_036394755.1 Gemmatimonadales bacterium
GAATGTCGCCCGAGGCTCGAACAGAACGCCCCGCGCACGGCCCACCGTCGTCTCCATCCCGATCTCCCCACTGAGGAAGCCCCCAAGATAAAAGGGGCGTAGATTGTGGCAATGCTTGTCGACGTCCACGCTCATTTTTACTACCAACGGACGCCCCGCGCCGACTGGCGCGAGCGCAACGAAAGCCGCCTGGCCGCCGGCGCCAAGATCGGCATCACGATACACGTGGCGTCGATCCTGGGCAGTTTCGGCCTCACCTCGCCGACGTATTTCCCGTCACCGCGCGATGTCACAGGCGGGAACGATGCCCTCCTCGCCCTGCAGCGGGCGCATCCGGATCGCATTCGCGGACTTGTGTGCGTGAATCCGAATTACACCGCGCACGCCCGCGCCGAGATCGTGCGCTGTCTCGATGCGGGGATGATCGGCATCAAGCTGGCGGCGAGCCGCCGGGCGGACGATCCGCTACTCGATCCGATTGCCGCCCTGGCGCTGGAGCGCCGCGTGCCGGTCCTGCAGCACATCTGGCAGCACCGGCGCCGCGATTGGCCGGGACAGGAGGCGTCGGACGCGCGCGAGCTGTCCACCCTCGCGCGCCGTCATCCGGACGTCGCATTCATCCTGGCGCACATCGGCGGGGGCGGAGACTGGCTACATTCGCTGCATGCCTCGGCGGACGTGCCCAACGTCCACGTCGATCTCTCGGGCAGCGGCGTGGACGGCGGTATGCTCGAGGCCTGCATCGAAAGTGTCGGTGTGAATCGCCTGCTCTGGGGCAGCGACATCACGATGGACACCGGCTGGGCCAAGCTCCGCTACCTCGAGACCTTCCTCTCCGAGGACGACATGGCGTTGGTGCGCTGGAAGAATGCCGCGCGCATCTTCCCGCCGGGCGCGTTTCCGACCGACTGATGCGGATCGATTGCAACGCCTTCCTTGGGGCGTATCCGTGGCGCAAGGTTCCCGGCACCTCGCCGGACGCGCTGGTGCACGCGCTCGAGCGCGCGCAGATCGATGTTGCCTGGATCACCCATCTCCCCAGCCTGTTCTGGCCCGATCCCACCGCAGGCAATGCCTGGCTGTACGAGACCGCGCGCAAGGAGAAACGCTTCAAGCCGGTGCCGACCGTGCATCCCGGGCTGGCACAGTGGGAGCAGGTGGTCGCCGACGCCGCCAACGCCGGAGCGCCCGCCGTGCGCTGTGATCCGCTGTACCTGGGACTCGAGCCCGCGGGCGGCGAAATGCGCGTCCTCGCCGCCGCATGCAGCGCCGCCCGCATCCCGTTGATGCTCGCCGTCCGGCTCGAGGACAGCCGCCAGCGCCACCCCAACGATCGCGTCCCCGATCTGCCGGCCGCCGCGGTGCGCGCGTTGATCCGCAGCGACGCCGACCTCCGACTGCTCGTGACGCACGCCGACCGCGCGTTTGTCGAGGAGGTGCACTTCGGGTCCACGCCGGAAGAGGCGCGCCGTATCTGGTGGGACATCTGCTGGATCTGGGGCCCGCCCGAGGATCATCTCGCCACGCTCCTCGAAACCATTGGCCCGGACCGGTTCGTCTTCGGGACCGGCCAGCCGCTGCGCCTTCCCGAGAACAGCATCGCAAAACTTGATCTCCTCGATTTGTCACGCGAAAAGCGAGAGGCAATCGAATCCAAGAACGTTGGGGAGCTCGCGAGCTGACCGTTCGACTCGAGGGCGGCCTCATTCCCGCCGTGCCGGTCCCGTTTCGAGGCGATACGATCGACTTTGCCGCGCAGCGCGCCTACGCGACCTGGATGGCGCGGCAGCCAGTCGCCGGAGTCGCGGTGTGGGCGCACACCGGGCGTGGTCCCCATCTGGCGGACGATCAACGGCGCGTCGTGCTGGAAGAGTGGCGTGCCGCGCTTCCCGGAAAGGTCATCGTGGCCGGGGCCAACGGTAGGGCCATGGCCCGCGACGCGAAACGGGGCGGCGCCGATGTGCTGCTCGCGTTTCCCACACAAGAGAACGCGGTCGTGTATCACGACGAGTTGTCGCAGGAGTTACCGGTCATCGCATTCTACCTGTATGAAGCGGCCGGAGGCGTGAACTACGACGACAAAGACCTGCATGGGATTCTCGCGTTGCCCGGTGTCGTCGGCATCAAGGTCGCGACGCTCGATTCGGTCATGACATTCCAACGGATCGCGGCGGTCATGCGCGATCACCCCGATAAGCTCTTGATCACGGGTGAAGACCGATTCCTCGGCTACTCACTGATGATGGGAGCACGTGCGGCGTTGATCGGCATGGGCTCGGCGCTCACCGACATGCAAGCGGCACTGCTGAGCGCTCGCGCGAGCGGCGACGACCACGCCTTTTTACGCCTTTCCACGAAGTTAGACGCCTTTGGGCAAGCGACCTTCACCGAGCCGATGGAAGGCTACATTCGGCGTATGCTCTGGGCCCTCGCCGCCGAAGGCGTGATCCCGGACGACGCGTGCGACGATCCGTGGGGCCCGCCACTGCGGGCGGCCGAGCGCGAGGCGGTCCGGCGCGCGGTGCGCGAGGCGCGCGTACGGTAGGTCGCCGCTCGTTCCTCAAAACGAGCGCCGCCGCGGCGCTCGGGGGGAAAGTCTTGATGGCACAAGCCAGACAACCGCACATCGCCGTGATCGGGGCGGGAGCGTTCGGTGGCTGGACTGCGCTGTTTCTGCGTCGCCAGGGGGCGCGCGTCACCCTCGTCGACGCCTGGGGCCCCGGCAACTCGCGCGCGAGCTCGGGTGGGGAGACGCGCGTGATCCGCGCGACCTACGGACCGCGCGCGATCTATACGAAGATGGCGGCGCGTGCGCTGACACTCTGGAAAGAGCACCAGACGCGGTGGCACCGGCAGTTGTATCACGGGATCGGCGTGCTCTGGCTGGTCGAGAGCGACGACCAGTACGAGAAGGCGGCGTTGCCGATCCTACGCGAGGCGCGCGTCACGTTCGAGGAGCTGCAGGGCGCCGAAGTCGCGCGGCGCTTCCCGCAAATCAATTGCGACGAGGTTCGTTGGGCGATCCTCGAGAACGAAGG
>DASWEL010000280.1:0-12209 GCA_036394755.1 Gemmatimonadales bacterium
GCAAGCACGATCTCCCGCTCGTGGTGGACGAGAGCTGTATCGTCGCCGCGGACATCCCCCGGCTCGCAGGCAAAGTGGACGGCATCAACATCAAGCTCGCCAAGTGCGGCTCGCTGCGCGAAGCGCTGCGGATGATTGCCACCGCCCGCGCGCACGGCATGCTCGTCATGGTCGGCTGCATGATCGAGACGTCGCTTGGGATCACGGCCGCCGCGCACTTCACGCCGCTCGTGGATGCGGCCGATCTGGACGGCGCGGCGCTCACCGTGGACGATCCCTTCACCGGCGCGACCATCGAGCAAGGCCAGATTCGGCTGCCGACTGCGCCAGGACTCGGTGTGCGACGGCGATGAGCTATGCCGCGGTCGTCCTCCCAGTCCCGGTAAGCCGCTCCTACATCTACGAAGTCCCTGAAGCCCTGGCGGCGCGCGTCGTTCCTGGTGCGCGCGTCGTGGTGCCGTTGCGGCACCGCAGTGTCGTCGGAATCGTGACCGAACTCATCAGCCAGTTGCCGTCCGCAGGCATCGAGATCAAGGTGATTGCCGCTGCGCCGGACGCTGACCCGGCGATCTCGCCCGCACTGCTCGAGCTGGGGCGCTGGATGTCGGACTACTACGGCGCGCCGCTCGGACTTTCGCTGCGGGCGATTCTGCCCGGACCGCTCTGGAGCGTGGCGCGACCGGCGGGCCCGGCGCCCGCCGCGGAGCGGGTGCTCGTGCTCACGGGCAACGGCATGGAGTCCCTGCTCGAGCGGGAGCGGCGCTTCAAGCGGGCGCCCAAGCGCCGCGTTGTGTACGAGACCGTAGAAGCGCTCGGCGGCTCGGCGCCCGTCGCCCATCTCGTCAAACAGCTCAAGCTCTCGACCACTGCGCTCGAGGGGCTGGTGAAGCAGGGCCTCGCGCGCATCGAGCACGTGCCGGAGATCCGCGATCCGTTCGCGGGCCTTTCAACGCCTCCACCGCCTTCACTGACCGCGGACCAGCGCCGTGTGGTGGAGGGGATCCGCGCCACCGACCTCCAGCAACCGATCTTGCTTCACGGAGTGACGGGCTCAGGCAAGACGCTCGTGTATCTCGACGTGCTTCGTGCCGTCGTGCAGACGGGGAACGGGGCCATTCTGCTCGTCCCGGAAATCGCGCTGACGCCGCAGACCGTGGCACGGGTGCGTGGAGTGTTTGGAGACAAGGTGGCGGTGCTGCACTCCGGCCTCTCCGATGGCGAGCGCGCCGACGCGTGGCGCGCGCTGCGCCGGGGTGAGCGGCTGGTCGCCGTCGGCCCCCGCTCTGCGGTATTCGCGCCGGTGCAGCGCCTGGGCGCGATTGTCGTGGACGAAGAGCACGAGCCCAGCTACAAGCAGGGCTCGGCGCCGCGCTACCACGCCCGCGATGCCGCCGCGATGCGCGCGCAGCTCGAAGGGGCGCGGTTGATTCTCGGTAGCGCGACGCCCTCGCTCGAGACGCTGGATCTGGCCGCACAAGGCCGCGTGCAGACGTTTGCGCTGCCCGATCGCGTGGGGGCACGCCCGCTGCCGCCGGTGGAAGTCGTGGATCTGCGCAGCGCGCCGCGGATCGCGTCGCCGGAGACTCCCCCCGGTCCGATCCCCTGGAGCGAGGCGCTCGATGCCGCCATCTCCGGGGCGCTGGAGCGCGGCGAGCAGGTGATCCTGCTGCTCAATCGCCGCGGGTTCGCGACGTTCGTACAGTGCCCCGCCTGCGGCAACGTGCCCGGCTGCCCCCAATGCGCCATTGCTCTCACAGTTCATCAGACGCCGTCCGCGCTGCGGTGCCATTACTGCGATCACGAAGAGCGCATACCGGATACCTGCGCCGTTTGCGGCCACGCCACGCAGCGGTTACGGGGATTGGGCACGCAGCAGCTCGAGCACTTTTTGGGATTGCGTTATCCGCGCGCCCGGATCGCGCGGATGGATCTCGATACGACCTCGAGCAAATGGGCCCATCATCACATCCTGGAGCGCGTCGCCTCGGGCGAGGTCGATATCCTCCTGGGCACGCAGATGATCGCCAAAGGGCTCGACTTTCCGAACGTCACCGTCGTCGGCGTGGTGGACGCCGATACCGGCCTGCATTTCCCGGATTTCCGGGCCGGCGAGCGGACGTTCCAGCTTGTGGCGCAAGTGGCGGGAAGGGCAGGGCGGGGAGAGCGGGGCGGCCGCGTGTTCGTGCAGACCCGCGCGCCCGATCATCACGCCATTCGGGCGGCGGCGGCGCACTCCGTCTCGCAGTTTGCGGCGGCAGAGCTCCCGCTGCGCTCGCCTCCCAATCCTCCATATCCCCCGCGGACGGGCTTGGTTCGCTTCGTGATCGCGACGGACGATCATGCCCGCACGGCGGAGCTGGCGGAGCGCGTGGCAACCTGGCTGCGGCGTGCCGGCGAGCGCTTGGATGGTGCGCTCACGGTGCTCGGGCCTGCGCCGTGCCCACTCATGCGACTCAAGGGGAAGTGGCGCTGGCACGTGCTCGCGAAGTCCGCGGAGCCGCGCGTGCTCGGGCGCGTGGTGCGCGCGTGGCGGGCGAAGGCGCATCGCGCCGTGACGGTCGATCGTGATCCCGTTTCACTCTTGTGAAAGCCGTTTCAGTTCGGGTATTTTGACCCCCCTGTGAGTCGTCCTCGGTTTCAGTACCGACCACCCAACTTTACCGCGCCCCCATTATCGGGCGCGCCGGACGCGCGATTCACTCCCGCACCTGCCGACGGGGTTCTTCCCGACGGTTTTTTTTCGACCACGAACCTGCCAACCTACGTGAAGCTGTCGAGCGGTTGGCGTCGGCCCCGCTTGCCGCGCATGGACTGCGTGATCGTGCAGGCGAGCGGCGACGACCTGGTCATCACGGAGCCGCGCCGCGTACGCAAGGGCGACAAGGTCGCGGTCGGAGCAGCGGAGGACGGCACCGAAGGGATCTTCGTGCACGTCGAGGGTTTTCTCGGCGGCACCCACAGTCCCAACGAATTCCGATTTATGGCGACGGAAGTGTCGCGCGAGCGGCCGGTGGACTACAGCGTGCTCGCGGAACTGCTCGGCATGGAGAAGGTGCGTGGTGGCAGGATTCTGTGGGTGATCGGACCCGCGCTCGTGCACGCGCGCGCGCGCGACGACATGATCTGGTTCATCGAGAACGGCTACTGCCACGTGTTGCTCGGCGGCAACGCCGTCGCGGTGCACGATCTCGAGGCGGCGATCTTCGGCACGACGCTCGGGATGTCGAGCTCGGGGGAGAGTGTGGAGGGCGGGCACGGACTGCACATGCGGGCCATCAACGCGATCCGGCGCGCCGGGTCGATCGAGAAGGCAGTGATCCAGGGGACCGTGAAGAGCGGCATCATGCACGCTCTGGTGCAAAACCGGATCCCCTACGTGCTCGCAGGCTCGATTCGCGATGACGGTCCTCTGCCGGACGTCATCCCCGACACGCTCGCCGCGCAGGACGCGATGCGTGCCTACACGGCAAAGGCGACCTTCGCCATTTTCGTGGCCACTGCGCTGCACGCCATCGCGGTCGGCAACATGCTGCCGGCGTTCGTGGACGATCCCGTCGTCGAAAAGATCCGGCCGCTCACGACGATCTGCGTCGATCAGACCGAGTTTGTAGTCACGAAGTTACGCGATCGTGGCACGCATCAGGCCTATGGCGTCGTCACCAATGCGCAGGACTTTATGCACGTCTTGCGCTTCTACGTGGAGCGATGGCAAGCATCGGCGCCGGCGGTTTTGCACCGTTAGCACCCCCCCCCGGACAGGGTGCGGGGTGGGCGAAGCTCGCGGCCGCCGTGGAGGCGCAGGTGCCTCGGGCAGAGATCGAGACTATCTACGTCTTCCACCCGATCAAGCGAGAGGGTAAGGAGTGGGGCACGGCGGTCGTGACTCGAAAAGCCGCAGACGGACGGTTGCGCGTCTACACGGCGAGATACATGCTCGTCGTGCGCGGCAAGGAGCGCGGCCAGTCGAAAATCGAAGTCGTCGAAGTCGCGCTCAGTCCCGCCGAGGTGCTGGCGCAGGTGATGCAGGCGATGGTGGACCGGGGCGGCGATACGGAGCCGCCGACTGAACTTGGTCCCTCGGTTTGGTACGAGGGAGAAGGGAACGCAGGTTGATCGACTCACGAATGTTCATCCCGACCAAAGCCTTTCTGACGAAAGGCGTCGGCCGGCACAAGGAAAAGCTCACCAGCTTCGAGATGGCGTTGCGCGATGCCCATCTCGCCAACTTCAATCTCGTGCGGGTGAGCTCGATTTTCCCCCCTCATTGCGAGCTCGTCGATCGGGAAGAGGGGATGAGCATGCTCAAGCCGGGTCAGATCGTGTTCGCCGTGATCGCGGAGTCCGCGACGAACGAGCCCAGCCGCCTGGTCGCCGCCTCGATCGGTGTCGCGATGCCGGCGGATCCTTCCCACCACGGCTACATCTCGGAGCACCACAGCTACGGGCAGAACGAAACGGTGTCGGGGGAATACGCGGAGGATCTCGCCGCCTCGATGCTCGCGACCGTGCTGGGCGTACCGTTCGAGGCGGACAAGGCCTGGGACGAGCGCCGCGAGCAGTGGCTGCTCTCGGGCGAAATCGTCCGCACGATGAACGTGACCTCGACGGCCGAGTGCGGTCCCGACGCCCGCTGGACCACGGTCGTTTCCGCGGTCGCGTTCTGCGGTTAAGTGGGAGCCGGTTTTGCGGTTGCGTTTGTAGCCGGCCTGCTGAGTTTCCTCTCGCCGTGCGTGCTGCCACTCATCCCGAGCTACGTCGGCTATCTCACCGGCATGACGGTGGAGGAAGTCGAGCGCCGGCGCGGGACCGCGCTGCTGCATGCGGTGTGGTTCGTGGCGGGGTTCTCGCTCGTGTTCGTGCTGCTCGGGGCCGGAGCATCCGCGGTGGGCCACGTGCTGCGCGACTATCAGGTCTGGCTGGGGCGCATCGGCGGCGTGCTGCTGATTCTCTTCGGGATCTATCTCCTCGGCATCCTGCGCCCGGCGTTCCTGATGCGCGAGTGGCGCATCGAGCTGGCGCGCAAGCCGCTCGGCTACTTCGGCTCGGGCGTCGTGGGGTTCACGTTCGGCGCGGCGTGGACGCCGTGCATCGGACCGATTCTGGGCGGCATCCTGACGCTCGCGGCGACACAGGCGGGATTGGGACGGGGCATCGCGCTGCTGGCCGCGTACGCGCTGGGACTCGCGCTGCCGTTCCTGCTGACGGCGCTGGCGCTGGACCGATTTCTGGTCTGGTTTCAGCGCTTCCGACCATACATAGTATGGGTGGATCGGATCGCCGGCGCGATGCTGATCGTGCTGGGCATTCTGCTTGTCACCGACAGCTTTACGTTGCTGGCCGGATATCTCCGCGGGCTGACACCTGAGTTCTTGCGGGATCGGTTGTAGAAGAAACCCGCTCCCCAGGTGCGGGTACCCATTGCCAAACGTCGTTACAGAGAGGATGCCATGACTCGGTTCATGACCTTTGCGAGTATCGCCATTTTCGGGTTGGGTGCCTGTCAGAAGGGGCAGGAGCAAAGCCAGGCCAATGATTCGACCGCTCGCAATCTGACGCTCGCTCCCACCGAATCGACCGCCGCGATGCGCGACGTCCCGGCGAATCCGCCGGCCGCCGTGGCGCGACCGACGCCCCCTCCGGCCACGCGTCCGCCAGTACAGCGCAAGCCCACTGCGCCCGCGATGCTGCACGTAGGCGCAGGGACCACCATGGACATCGCCGCGGTCGATACGATTTCCTCGCGCACGGCGAAGGTCGGTGATGCGTTCACTGCGCGCGTGGTCGAGGACATCAAGAACGCAGCAGGAAAGGTCGTGATCCCGGCGGGGTCGGTCGTGAACGGCAAGATTGTCGACGTCAAACCGGCGCCCAACCCCAACACGCCGGGGACCTTGACGTTGAGCGTTTCGAGCATCACTGTACGCGGCACTTCGTATCCCATCGAGGCCTCGGTCGACTCGCTCGAGACGATCCACAAGGGCCGAGGGGTCACGACGGGTGACGCCGCGAAGGTGGGCGCGGGCGCGGCTGCGGGCGCGATCCTCGGTCGCGTGCTGGGCGGGAACAGGAAGGGCACGATCATCGGCGGCATCGTGGGGGGTGCAGCAGGCGCCGCGGTGGCACACTCGACGAAGGACTCGGACATCGTCCTACCAGCGGGGGCGCATATCATCATCCGGTTGACGAAGGAACTCGCGGTCGCGGCATCCTGACGCGGTGATCCGCACCAAGCTGTCAACGATGATGTTCCTCCAGTTTTTCATCTGGGGGGCATGGTACACGACGATCGCCGTGTACATGACGAATCATGGAATGGAGCGACTGACCTTCTGGCCCTATACGGTGAATCCGATAGCGGCCATCGTCGCTCCATTCTTTCTTGGCCTGGTCGCCGACCGCTACTTCGCGACAGAGAAAGTCCTCGCCGCTCTTCACATCCTGGGCGGCTTGATTCTCTGTGCTGTGCCGCGCTTCATCGGATCGCCGACCACGTTCATTCTGCTCCTGCTGCTGTACAACCTGTGCTACATGCCGACGCTCGGTCTGGCGAACAGCCTGGCGTTCCACCACATCCAGTCGCAGGAGCAGCAGTTCCCGCTGATCCGCGTGTTCGGGACGGTGGGCTGGATCGTGGCGGGACTGTTCATCAGTCTCGTGCTGAGCGGCATGATGACGGCCGTGCCGGAGACGACGGCGTGGCCGCTCTACACGGCGGGAATTGCCAGCGTCGTCCTCGGCCTGTTCTGCTTCACGCTACCGCATACGCCGCCGCGCGGCGCGGGTCAGCCGGTGTCGCTGCGCAGCATCGCCGGGCTCGACGCCCTCAAGCAGATCGGCGACCCCCCGTTCTACGTCTTCATCATCGCGTCGTTGCTGCTCTGCATTCCGCTCGCGGCCTATTACAACTTCACGCAGCTCTATCTGGGAGCAGCGGGCGTCAAGAAGATCGCGGCGACGCAGACACTAGGGCAGATGTCCGAAACGCTCTTCATGCTGCTGATGCCGCTCATGTTTATGCGGCTGGGTGTGAAGAAGATGCTGATGGTGGGGATGGGAGCCTGGGTGCTCCGTTACGCGCTCTTCGCGCTGGCGGCGCCCAGCGCCGTGTTCTGGATGATCGTGCTCGGCGTCGCCCTACACGGCCCGTGCTACGATTTCTTCTTCGTCACCGGCCAGATCTACGTCGACAAGAAGTCCACGCCCGCGATTCGGGGCCAGGCGCAGGGCTTCCTGGTTCTGGTCACCTACGGCGTCGGTATGTTGATCGGGGCACAGGTCGCGGGACGCGTATACAACAGCTTCCTCGGGACCGCGACAAGCTTGACGCTCCTACAATGGAGAAGCTTCTGGATATTGCCCGCCGTATTTGCGGCGGCCGTGCTCGTCTTCTTTGCAGCGCTATTCAAATCGCCGGCACGAGAGGCGACTGATGTCGGTCAGCAACCAGTTAGGTAGAGACGCAACAGACGCAGCAGATGCAACAGTGGCTCTCAGGCTGTAAGCTGAGAGCCACTGCTGCGTCTGTGACTATTCCAGCTCTCTAATCCAAATGTTGCGGTACCGAATTGGATTGCCGTGATCCTGCAGTTTCAAGGGCAGCTTGTCCGCATGCATCTTATACGGCGGCCGTGCCTGGTTCGCGGTCGGTCCCACTAATTCAAAGTTGTCCTGAATCAACACGCCATTGAGAAATACCGTCATCCGCGCCGGACTCTCGAGCGTCCCGTCCGCTTTGAAGTGCGGCCGGCGAAACACGATGTCGTAGGTCTGCCACTGTCCCGGTGGCCGCGTGGCGTTGACGAGCGGCGGATTCTCGCCGTAGATGGCGCCGGCCTGTCCGTCGGGATACGTGTCGTTCTGGTAGGAATCGAGCACTTGGAGCTCGTAGATCCCCATCAGAAAGACGCCGCTGTTGCCGCGCTCCTGCCCCTCGCCCTGCGCTGGCGTCGGGGTCCGCCACTCGATGTGCAGCTGCACGTCCCCGAGCGGACGCGCAGACACCAGCATCCCCGTGCCCGGCTTTACCTCGACGTAGCCGTCCCTGACGATCCATTTCGCCGGGGTGCTGTCGTCGCTGCGCCACTGCGAGAGGTTCGAGCCGTCGAACAAAACGACGGCGTCTGAGGGCGGGGGTACTGGTGGTCGTTCGGGACCCGGTTGCACCACGGGCGGTCGAGGGCGGTCCATCGAATGTTGGGGCCACTGTTGTGCCTGCGTCATAAGCAACAAAGTTAGCGTGGCGATCATGGTTTCCAGGTGCCTTTCGCAACGGCTGGGACAAAGGTGTCGACGCCCGGCGGTGGGAAGTCGAGCGTGCGGCCTTGCTCGGCGCTCATGTAGGCCGTCATCAAGACCTTCACAACCTGGAGACCGTCATCGAAGGTGAGCGACGGCTTCTGCTTGTTCAGGAAGCAGTGCACGAAGTGGCGGTCCTCGGCTTCATAGCCGTAGGCGCCCGCTTCGCCGGCGACCACCGGCATCTGCCCGATCTCGGCGTTCTGCTTCTCCACCAGGTCTTCGCCCGCTTTCCCTTGAACCTCGCGGCTGAAAAAGAGCTTGAGCCCGGTGTCGAGCGAATTCCAGGACAACGAGTATTCCGGGCCCAGCAGCTCCGCCGAGAGTCGCAGCCCGGCGCCCACGAAGCTCCACGACGTCGTGGCCTCGCCCAGCACCTTGTACCCGTCATCGGTCTCGAACTCGATCACCACGCTCGCGAAGTCTTCCGACGGCGCCTTGTCGTAGTTCACGTCTTTCCCCATCATCGCCGACAGCTTCTTGCTGTAGGCGGGCCTGCTCCACTTGAGACTGGCGATGTGGGCCGTGATGCGTGACGGGCGAACCGACGACCTGGCCTTGTTCGGATCGGTGAGGAGGTGCTGCACCAGCAGCGACGAGTGACACATCATGTCGTTGAGCACCCCGCCGCCCTGCAGCGCGCCCTGCCAGAACCACGGTGCGTGCGGGCCGCTGTGCTCCTCCGCGGCACGCGCCAGGTAGGGCCGTCCTGTCAGCTTTGCCCCACGCGCCCAGAGCAAGTTGCGCCCGACCTCGACCTGCGGCGAGAACACCTGGTTCTCGAGATAGCCGTGCGGCAGCCCAACCTTATTTACCAAATCCAAGACGTTTTTCGCCTCACTCACATTTCTGGCCAGCGGTTTTTCACAGGCGATGCCAAGCAATGCGCCCTTGCCGCGCGCGATCGTGCTCGTGATCTCTTCGACATTCTCGATGCGGGCGAAGTTCGGACCGCAAAGCCAGATCGCGTCGATCGCCGGATCCTCGACCATGGCGGCGATCGAGGGGTACGCCTTGGCGTCGCCCACGCCGAGCTGCTTCGCGATGCGGGCCGTCTCGGCGGCGTTGTTCTGATTTGGGCTCCAGACGCCCAGCACGTCGGCGTCGCGCACGCCGATGAATCCCAGCAGGTGGAATTTGGCGTTGAACCCGCTCCCCACCATCCCAATCCCAAGTCGTTTCGCCATTCAATCCTCGTAACGGACGCCGAGTTTCTGCAGCGCTTCCGGTGGGCAGCCTTTCCACTCCGCCACGAACGTGTTGCCCTGATAATTGAGATCGGTGATGCCCATCTTGCTGGTCCAGAACCCCGACGCCGTCATGTCGCGGAACATGTTGAAGAACGCGACGCCCTGGCTCATTTCCGGCTTCGCCTTCTTGGGCCAGGCAATGTCGTCGAGCACGGCGGTTTGTTCAGCGGGGGTCGCCGCGACGAACGTCTTACCGAAACGCTCGGAGCACTCGTTGTCCAGCCAGGCGAGCCCGCCGCGCATCGGTGTTTGCCCGTCGGGCCGATCGGTCAGCATGAAGTCCATGTACTCGGGCACGCCGGCGTCGGTCGCGCTCCCCGAGCGCTCGTCTTTAGGTATGACCAGATCCGAGAGCAGGCGCACCAGGTCCCACTCGCGCGGCGTGAAGAACGCTGGCGCGAACGGGGTCTTCGCCGCGATCGCCTCCCGTGCCAGCGTCGCTGCTCGCTCTGCCTCGGCCGGCGTCCACTTGAACGCCGCTGTCAGAGCGGCCATCGCCATCGCGCCTACCGCTTCGCGCCGTTTCACAGGGACCTCGCCTTCAGCTGCGCTGCGATGTATTCCGACGTCCGCCACGACAGCGCCATGATCGTCCAGGTGGGATTCTTGTCGGCCTGCGACGTGAAGGGCGAGCCATCGGCGACGAAGAGATTCTTGACCTCGTGCGTCTGGCAGTTGCTGTTCACGACCGACGTCTTGGGATCGGCGCCCATGCGTGCCCCGCCCAGCTCGTGGATGATCACGCCACCCGCCGCGATCCCGTAACCATCCTCTTTGCTCGGCATATCCCCCCACGGCGTGCCGCCCATCTCCTTGATGAGCGCGCGGAACGTCTCCTGCATGTGCTTGACCTGCAGGTACTCGTGATCGGTGAACTTCCAGTGGAAGCGGAGTACGGGGATGCCCCATTTGTCCACGACGTTTGGATCGATTTCGCAGTAGCTGCCGTCGTTCGGAATCATCTCGCCGCGACCCGAGAACCCGATGTACGCGCCGTTGTAGCGGCGATAGTCGTTCTTGAGCTGCTTGCCGTAACCGCCGCCCTGCAGGTCCTGGATCCCGCCGCCGAAGCCCGCCTCCGGCAGCCCCGCGCCGCCCCACACCTCGATGTGATAGCCGCGCGGGAAGTCGAGCTTCTTGTTGTCGAGCCACCACGGCATGTAGACGTGCATCCCACCCACGCCGTCGTGATTGTGGGCGACAGGGTCCATCATCTTCGGAACGAAGCCCCCCGCATCGGTGCCGGTCGTATCGGTGAGATACTTGCCGACTGTCCCGCTAGCGTTCGCGAGTCCATTCGGGAATGACGGGGACTTCGAGTTGAGCAGCAGCCGCGACGTTTCGCACGCGCTGGCCGCCAGAACCACGACGCGGGCGTCGATGTGGTGCTCGCTGCCATCGGTCGTATCGATGTAGGTGACGCCGCTGGCTTTCCCCGTGCGGTCGAGCGTGATCTCCCGCGCCATCGCGTTCGTCTTGAGCGTGAGCTTGCCGGTGGCACGGGCCGGCGCGATCAGGACGTTGGTCGAGGAGAAGTTGGAATTCGTCTTGCAGCCGCGGCCGCACTGGCCGCAGTAGTGGCACGCGGCGCGTCCATTGAGCGGGCGGGTCAGGATCGACAGTCGCGCCGGGACGCAGGTGACGTTGAGCCGGCGCGCCGCCTCCTGCACCAGCAGCTCGTAGCAGCGCGGCTTGGGAGGTGGGAGGAAGATGCTGTCGGGTGCGTTCGGCACGTTTTCCTTGCTCCCGAAGACCCCCACCAGCTGCTCGAGCTTGTCGTAATACGGCGCCACATCGTCGTAGCTGATCGGCCAGTCGTCGCCCAGGCCGTCGAACGTCCTCGCCTTGAAGTCGCGCGGCCCGAAGCGCAGCGAGATGCGACCCCAGTGGTTCGTCCTGCCGCCGACCATCCGCGCCCGCCACCAGCGGAACTTGTCGCCCCGCGCGACGGTGTAGGGCTCACCGGGGATTTCCCAGCCGCCGATGCAGCCGTCGAATTCGCCGAACGGCCGATCCTTGGTGGACGCGCCGCGGCGCGGCGATTCGTAGGGCCACCTGAGCATCGCGGAATCGGTCGTGTTGTCCCACGGCCCGCCCGCTTCGAGCACGGTGACGTTGACGCCGGCGCGCGTGAGGGCGTACGCGGCCATCCCACCACCAGCTCCCGAGCCGACGACGAGCACGTCGACCGGCGACGATTGGGTTGCAAGGCGCATTCAGGGCTCCTTAGTAGCCGAGTGCACCGCCGGCGTAGCGTGGATCGGCAACACCGACCCACCCGCCGGCGGTCTTTTGTATCGCGGCAATAATCCCGCTGCGGCCGCGTCGCTCTTCCATCTTATGTCCCATCGCCTCGAGCGCCCGCACCGTGGCGTCGCTCAACCCGCCGTGCTCGTAGTAGGTCTGGTCGGGCAGCGCCTGGTGATGAATCCGCGGCGCGGCGACGGCGTCGGGGAGACTCATATTCTGGTCGAGCACGTTCAGAATGACCTGTGCGACGCTGGTGATGATGGTGGGACCGCCCGGCGTGCCGACGACCATCTGCAAATTGCCGGCGCTGTCGAGCACGATCGACGGCGTCATCGCCGAGAGCATCCGCTTGTTGCCGGCGACCGCGTTGGCCTCGCCCTGCACGAGCCCGTACATGTTTGGTTTGCCGGGTGC
>DASWEL010000281.1:0-2528 GCA_036394755.1 Gemmatimonadales bacterium
AAAGACGAGCTCGAGTCGCGCGTGCGCGGGCTCGAGGGCGGAGCGGACGATTACGTCACGAAGCCGTTCGATCTCCCCGAGCTGCTCGCGCGGGTGCACGCCCTCATCCGCCGGGCCGAGTTGCGGCACAAGGATGCGACCCTCACGGTTGGCGACGTCACGCTCGACCCGCTGTCACGACGCGTGACCCAGGGTGATCGAATTGTCGATCTCTCGCCCCGCGAATTTGCGCTGCTCGAGTTCCTGATGCGCAACACAGGTCGCACGGTGTCGCGCTCGCGGATCGCAGAGGCAGTCTGGAATTACAAATTTGATCCGGAAACGAACGTCGTGGACGTGTACGTCAATTACTTGCGCAAGAAGTTGAGTTTCGGCGGACGGACTGCGCCCATTAGAACGGTCCGGGGCGTGGGATACCGGCTGGAGGCCGGTCGCGGTGAGTGAGCGAACTCTCAGTCAGGTGCTCACGCGGCGCTTCAGCCGCGTCGCATGGACGGCGCTCGCGGGCTACGCGCTCGTCGTCGTCCTGCTGTTCGCCGTCGCCGCCGAGATGGCGCTGCGCCGCTCGCTCGAGCACTCGGCCGACGTCATTCAGTCGCTGCTCGGCGCCTACCACGACTCCACGAGCGCACCCGGCGGGGTGATGCCGTCCGCGCTCGCTGATCAGCTCGTGGGCATGGGTGGCCAGGTGGTGATCACCCGCACGACCACGAACGCGGGAGGCATGCCGCAGGTCTTCTACCTGTCCCCGGGAATGCCCGCCAAGCGGCTGGAGGGTTTGGCGCCGGACGCGTCACCGGAGCAGATCCGCATCGCGTTGGTAGCGGCGATCACGCAGAAGGCACGCTGGCAGTATCGCGTCCTGCATCGCGCGATGGGTGAGTTCGATATCTACGTCGTCGCGAGCCGGCAATCCTACTTCGTTCCCCTCGGCGTGCTCATCGCGGCCGCTGCATTGTTGCTCCCGCTGGCGGCATTCGCGGCCGCTCGCGGGGCGAAGCAGGCCGTCGCTGCGGGACTCGAGCCGCTGGAGCGCGTCACCAGCGAAACGCGCGCGATCGGGCCGTCGGAGCTGGGCACGCGACTCACGAGTCCTACCGGCCAAGCCGAGGTGACGGAACTCGCCGAGAGCATCAACCGTATGCTCGAGCGCGTCGACCGGGCGCACCGCGCGCTGCAGTCGTTCACAGCGGACGCGAGCCACGAGCTGCGCACCCCACTGACCCATCTGCGCGCCCAGGTACAATGGGCGTCGGACGAGGGGCGCAGCGAGGGCGAGATTCGCGAGGCGCTCGGCGCGATGGAACGCGGGCTCGACCGCACCACCAAGCTCGTCGAAGAGCTGCTGCTGATTGCCCGCGGCGAGAATCGCCAGCTGGCCCTGGCGCACGCGCCGTTCGATCTCAACGCCGTCGTCGAGGAAGTCCGGGAGATCACCGAGGCGATGGCGATGGACAAGAAGCTATCCGTCGAGGTGACGCCGGCCGACCACGTCGAGGCGCTCGGAGATGCCGATCGCACACGCCACATCCTGCTGAACCTGGCGTCGAACGCCGTGCGTTACACGCCGAGCGGCAGCGTCACGTTCGCGATCCTCCGCAACGGGAGTGAGGTTGGCGTGAGTGTGCGGGATACCGGGCCGGGTATCGCGCCCGAACACGTGGAACGGATTTTCGATCGATTCTTCCGTATCGATCAATCGCGCAGTCGCGACCTGGGTGGAACCGGCCTCGGCCTCGCGATCGCGCGATTGCTTGCGGAGCTGCAGGGGGGAAGGATTGACGTGGGATCCACGCCCGGCCGGGGGAGCGCCTTCACCCTTTGGCTCCCCTCGGCTGAGCGCGTTTAGTTACATCGCATCGGCAAGCGGGGCTGCACCGAAGTTGACGCTGAACCGCCGGCACCAGATCGACACCGCGTGGTACTTGGTCAGGTCCAACCCTTCGGGCACGTCGTAGTTCTGATCGCCGATGTTGCCCTTTAAAGCTCCCAGATCCACGATTCCGGCCCGCTTCGCCGCGTCCTCCTTCTGGACATCGGCCGCGGCGACGAGATACACGCGCACATCGGGGCCATTCGATGTGCTGAACTCCGTCAACCGCAGCACGCGACGGCCATCATCGAGCCGATAAATCGTCGCCTGGCCCTTGGTCTCGTGGGCGTTGGTGTGGAATCGACCGCTGACGAGCTTAACGGGTTCCTTCGCGTCCGCCATCTGCCCGTGGTCCATGGCGCCCATCGCCGACGAATCCATCGCCGCGTGAGCCATCTGCGGTGATTGGTTCATCGTCGAGGATCCGTGCATCATGGAGCCGGATTCCTCTGCCGCGGGGAACGACTCGTTCACGGTCTTACTGATCACGAGCGCGTCGGGCCGGAACAGATACCACAGCAGGCCGCCCGCGACCAGGGCCGTGCTGACGAGGATGGATCTAGGCTTTGTCATGGTAATGCCTCATGTGTCGAATGTTGGGGTGTCGGAATCAGAACGCCGCGAGTCCCTGGATGCCTGCCGGCAGTCCGCCGAC
>DASWEL010000282.1:0-19014 GCA_036394755.1 Gemmatimonadales bacterium
AACGTTGGGCGCGATCGACATCCCGTTGTCGTTCAGCACCAGGATGATGTCGCGGCCCGAGTGCCCCGCGTTGTTCATGGCCTCGTAGGGCAGCCCACACGTCATCGCCCCGTCGCCCACGACCGCCACGACCTTGAAGTCCTCGCCCCTGAGGTCGCGCGCCGCCGCCATCCCGAACGCCGCCGAAAGACCGGTACCGGCGTGGCCGGCGCCGAATTGGTCGTGCTCGCTCTCGCTGCGCCGCAGGAACCCCGACAGCCCGCCCGCCTGCCGCAACGTGGGGAGCCGATCGTTCCGCCCGGTGAGGATCTTCCAGGGATAGCCCTGATGACCCACGTCCCAGACGATCTTGTCGCGCGGCGATTCGAACGCGGCGCAGAGCGCGACGGTCAACTCGACGACCCCCAGGCCCGCGCCGATGTGCCCGCCGGTCAGCGACACGACGTCGATCAGACGCTGGCGGACTTCGTCCGCGAGCGACTGCAGCTGCTCCGGTGCCAGCGCGCGAACGTCCGCAGGACTGTGAATCGTTTCGAGGATCAATTAGGCCTCGTCACCATGTAGTGGGCCAGCTCAACCAGTATGGGGGAAACTAACCCGGCATCCCGCAGATGGTCTACGGCCTGCGCCGACAGCCGTTCCGCCTCGGCGCGGGCCGCGCCGACGCCGAGCAGCGTCACAAACGTCACTTTGGCGTGCGCCGCGTCCTTTCCGGCCGTCTTTCCGAGCTGATCGGAGGTAGCCGTGGCATCGAGCACATCGTCGGCGATTTGAAAAGCGAGTCCGATCGTGTCGCCATAAGCACGCAGCGCTTCGATGTGATCGCGACTGACGTCGTCCCCCACGGACAGGCCGCCGATCACGCACGAAGCCGCGATCAACGCGCCCGTCTTGCGGCGATGCACCTCCTCCAGCGCGTCCATCGGCAGGGATTTCGCCTCGGCCTCGAGGTCGAGCGCCTGGCCGCCGATCATCCCGCCGGCCCCCGCGGCGCGAAACAGCTCGAGCGCGATCTCGCGGCGGCGCGCGTCCGGCAGGGCGAGCATGGCCAGCCCCCGCTCCATCACGCGCGCCGCGAGCGCTACCATGTCGTAGCCGGCGCGTGTCGCGCGCGGCACGTCGAAGGCGCGGTGCGCCGTGGGCCGCCCGCGCCGCAGATCGTCGTTGTCCATGCACGGGAGATCGTCGTGGACCAGCGAATAGGCGTGCACCACTTCGACGGCAGCTGCCAGCTCGGCGACGCCGGCGGACGAGGACCCGTTGAGGGCTTCGTGCGTCGCGAAGACCAGCGTAGGGCGCAAGCGCTTCCCTTCGCCGAGCAGACTGTAGCGGACGACCTCGTCTCCCGTGGTACCGGCCGCCGCCAACACGGCGTTGACGCGGGAGCGGGCGTCCGCGAGGTATTTAGCTAGGGCTTTCAATCTCGAGGACTTTTTTGACCTTGAGCTCCGCCTGTGTCAGCTGCTCGCGCGCGGCCCGCAGCCGCTCGACGCCTTCCTCGAACAGCTTCAGCGCCTCGTCCAGATCGAGGTCTTCGGATTCGAGGCGGCGGACGATCGCTTCGAGGCGCTCGAGCTGCTTACTGAACTCGGCCATGCACCTCTCCGTCCGTCACGCGCAGTCGGAATTCCTTCCCCGAGGGCAGCTGCGCGACGCGCTTGAGCACCTGGCCGTCGGTATCCCTGGCCACCGCATAACCACGGGCCAAGACTCTTAACGGGCTCAATGCATCAAGGCGTGCGCTGTGCGCTTTGAGCAGTGCGCCGGAACGCTCGAAGCGATTCTGGATACTCGACACCAAACGATCTCCGGTGCGGTCGAGCCGCTCTACGACATGTTTCGACGCAATTCTCAACGCTCTCGCTAGACGTTGTCCTAATACGTCGCACGTAATACGCACTTCAGCTCTATCCGGCGTGGCGGCCTCGGCCGCGGCGGATGGCGTCGGAGCGCGCAGGTCGGCAACGAGATCGCACAGCGTCACGTCAGTCTCGTGCCCGATCGCGGAGATCACCGGCATCGGCATGGCGGCGACGGCGCGGGCGACGCGCTCGCTGTTGAACGCCCACAGATCCTCGACGGACCCGCCTCCTCGTGCAACCACCACGACATCCACCGACAAGCGCGCGATGCGATTCAGCGCCGAGCACACTGAGGCCTCAGCCTTGGCTCCCTGCACCTGCGCCGGCACGACGATCAGCTCGGCGATGGGCCAGCGGCGGGCGATGACGGCCTGAATGTCGCGCAGCGCGGCACCGTCGGGGCTCGTGACGACGGCGATGCGGCGCGGGAACGGCGGGAGGCGCCGCTTTCTCGCGGGATCGAGCAGGCCATCCTTGGTCAGCGCGGCTTTCGCCTTCTCGAACGCCAGCTTCCACAGCCCGCCCTGCTCGGTCGAGAGCAGCTCCATCACGGTGAGCTGGAACTCGCCTTTTTCTTCATACAGCGACGGCCGGGCGAACACGAACACTTGCATCCCATCCGTCGGGGCGGGCAGCATGAAGTTCTGTTTGGCGAACATCACGCAGCGGATCTGCGCCGACTTATCACGGAGGGAGAAGTACCAGTGACCGCTGCGCCACGCCTTGAAGCCCGCGATCTCGCCCCGCACCCACAGGGGCGGCAGACCGGCCTCGATCACCGCGCGCGCACGCTTCGTGACTTCACCGACGGTCCAGGCACCCTCCGCCGAGGCGGCCGAGAACAGGTCTAGGCGTGCGCCCACTGCCGCGCCGCCTGGACGGTGTTGTACAGCAGCATCGTGATCGTCATCGGGCCGACGCCGCCGGGAACGGGGGTGATCGCCGAGGCGACCTGCTTCGCTTCCGCGAATTTCACGTCGCCGACGAGGCGGTAGCCCTGCTTGCGCGACGGATCGTCCACGCGATTGACGCCGACGTCGATGACGACGGCGCCCGGCTTCACCATGTCGCCGGTCACGAATTCGGGCTTGCCGATCGCTACGATGAGGATGTCGCCCTGGAGCGTGTGCTGCTCGATGTGGCGCGTGCGCGAGTGGCACACGGTGACGGTGGCATTTCCGCCGGGACCATCCTGTAGCAGGAGCGCCGCCATCGGCCGGCCGACGATGTTGGATCGCCCGACCACGACGGCGTGCGCCCCTTTCGTCTCCACACCCGTGCGGATCAGGAGCTGCTGCACGCCGTAGGGCGTCGCCGGGCGAAAGCCTGTGGGATCGCCGACGACGACTTTCCCCACGTTCTCGGGATGAAAGCCGTCGACGTCCTTGCGAGGGTCGATGCGGTGCAAGGCGCGATTGGTATCGATCTGTTTGGGGAGCGGCAGCTGGACGAGAATGCCGTGGATCTTGGAGTTGGCATTGAGCCGCTCGAGCAACGCCATCAAGTCGGCTTCGCTCGTCTCCTTGGGAAGCTTGATCGTCTCGTGGTACAGGCCGGCTTCGTCGCACGCCTTGCCCTTCATCCGCACGTAGACCTGCGAGGCGGCATTGTCGCCCACGAGTACGACGGCGAGGCCTGCCGTGATGCCGGCCCTCTTGAGCTTGGTGATCTCGGCTCCCAGCTCTGTTCGCATCGCCGTTCCGATGGCATTGCCGTCGATGAGATTAGCGGGCAACGCCCACCGCCCGTGTCTCCCGAATCACGACCACCTTGATCTGCCCAGGGTATTGGAGCTCGCGCTCGATTTTGCGCGCGATCTCGTCGGTCATCCGGGCCGCCGCGGCGTCATCGACGTGCTCCGGGGTCACGACGACGCGCACTTCGCGCCCCGCCTGGATCGCGAACACCTTTTCGACGCCCTTGAACTCCGACGCGAGCTTCTCGAGGTCGCCGAGCCGTTTCACGTAGGTCTCGAACGCCTCGCGCCGCGCGCCGGGGCGCGATCCCGAAATCGCGTCGGCGGCCTGCACGATCACGCTGACCGGAGATTCATGCGGGACATCGTCGTGGTGCGCGGCGATGCAGTTGATGACCGTCGGGTGCTCGCCATACTTGGTCGCCATCTCGACGCCGAGCTGCACGTGGGTGCCGTCGTGCTCGTGGGTCAGCACTTTGCCGACGTCGTGGAGCAGCGCCCCGCGCTTCGCGAGACTGACGTCGAGCCTCAGCTCGGCGGCCATCATGCCGGCGAGGTAGGCGACTTCCTTCGAGTGCTCGAGGATGTTCTGGCCGTACGAGGTGCGGTACTTCATCCGCCCCACCAGCTTCACCAGCTCGGCGTGCATGCCGCGAACGCCGGTGTCGTACACGGCCTGCTCCCCCGCTTCGACAATGCCTTTGTCCACGTCGGCCTTGGCCTTTTGCACGATTTCTTCGATGCGGCCGGGGTGGATGCGGCCGTCGGCGATGAGGCGCTCGAGTGCCAGGCGGCCGATCTCGCGGCGCACCGGCTCGAAGCACGACACGACGACGGTATCTGGGGTGTCGTCGATGATGACGTCGACGCCGGTGGCGGCCTCGAACGCCCGAATGTTGCGGCCCTCGCGGCCGATGATGCGGCCCTTCATTTCGTCCGACGGCAGCAGTACGGCCGACACGCTCGACTCGGCCGTCTGCTCGGCGGCGATGCGCTGGATGGCGAGCGCGATGATCTTCTTCGCCTCGCGATCGGCGTTCTTTCTGGCCTGCTCGGTGATGTTGCGTACCAGGGCCGCCGCTTCGTCGCGCGCCTCGGTCTCGATGCGGGTGAGGAGCTCGAGCTTGGCTTCCTGGGCGGTCAGTCCGGCCACCTGCTCGAGCCGCGTACCGATCCCCTGTTCGCGCTTGTCGAGAGTGCGCGCACGCTCCTGGAGCTGCTGCTCGGTCTTGCGCAGCTCCGCCTCGCGGCGATCGACGCCGGCGAGCTTCTGGTCGAGGCTCTTGTGGAGGTTCTCGCGGACCGACATGAGCTCTTCTTTGGCCGCGAGGACAAGGCGTTGGCTGGTGTCGGCCGCTCGACGCTCGACGCGCCGGCCCCAGACGTAGAAGATCACCGCTGCTAAAAGCACGCCGCTCAGAACGGCCGCGACTAAACTCGACCACTGTTCCATGGATCTATCTCCGACTCGCACCCCGTATTCCAGGGCACGCTATAGTCAGCCTGCGGTAGCCTTCCGCTTGGCCGGCGGCAGCATTTTCGCGAGGTCATCGGCGACAGCGGCAAGCCGCGCCGCCACCTCGCGTTCGGTCTGCTTGGCCTGAAACAACTCATTCGTAATATCGAGCGCCGCCAGGATGGCGGCTTTCTGCGTTTCCACCAACGGTCCCTGACTCAGCACCTTCTTCAATGCCTGGTCCAGGTAAGCGGCCACTTCGCGCGTGTACTCAGGCGCGAGATCGGAGCGGACGGTGTATTCCTCCCCGCCGATCATCACCCGGACGGCGTGCTTCTTCGCCGTCACTTATGGCCTCCATTATCGCGTGCCTGTTCTTCCAAGAACGAGAGTCGTTGCACGAGATCGTGAACGCGCGTGCGCGCCCCCTCGACCCGCTGCCGCAGCGTCTTGTTCTCCGACTCCAGCTCGGTGTTTTTGACCGGGCTGCCGCGGGTCTTCAGCTCCGACTCGGCTTTTTGGGCGCGCGAACGCCAGCCCGCCAGCTCCTCCGCCACGTCGCGGACGATGGCTTCGAGCTGATCGATCGCGTCCCGGACATCAGGCCTGTCGCCGGCGTACGTCAAGTTCGGCCTCCGCGGCTCGCAACATCCTTTCAAGCACTTCCACTGCTTCGCGTTCGGTCAAGGTCTTATCAGGCGCGCGGCGTCACGTGGCGCTGCACGTCCCTGCCGGCAAACCGCCTCCACGATACTCGTCCAGCACATCCAGCCGCCCGAGCAACTTCCCGCCCTCACGGCGCAACACCGCTTGCACTGCCGCCGCCGTTACGCCTCCCGGCAGCACCAGCGAAATGTCCCGCACGACGGCCGGCTGGGTCGGCAACGACTGATAGCGCACCAGACCCGCCGGCGCGACGATGATCCGAACCTCGAGTCCGAACAGCCGCGCGGCCCATTTCGGCGCATCGGCCTCTAGTGGGACGGCCATGCCTCCCTCGGCGACCCAACCGGACCCATTGGCGGCCGGTTGCACGTCGTCTGAGGGTGCCGCGAGGCCTACAGCTAACTCAAAGTGCTGCTTTAGGTCCCATATGTCCATATCAGGTAGTTTCGCAGCGTTGATACTGTCGGTCCAATGCGCCGGATGCCGCGCCCCGGTCAGCACGATCGCGAGATGCAGCTCTTCGTGGGGCTGGTGGCTCGGGCCTTGGGCCTTGCGAAAGACAGTTCCGACCTCGAAGAGGCGCACGTCTCGCTGACCTTGGCTCCAGTTGTACTCGACGCGCCGGATCAGCCCCGGAAGCAAGCGACTCCGAAGGTGCGCTTCTTCGGCCGACAGCGGGTTCAGGACTGCCACGGCATCCGGGCCGTCGGCTGGACCGAGCGGGAGGGTCCGGGCCTCGAGGAGGCCGTTACCGCTCGCCACGAGCTGTTCGCGTATACGGCGGAGCGTCAGCTCCGCGGGCGCGTCGGGGACGGTGCCGGGACGATAGGGCCGCAGCTCGTCCGGGAAGGAGTCGTAGCCGCGCAGCCGCGCAACCTCTTCGATCAGGTCAACCTCGCGTGTGACGTCGGGCCGCCAGCCCGGAATCTGGACCGCCATGCGGTCGTCCTTGGGCGCGGCGACGAAGCCCACGGCGGACAGGAGCCGCTCGATTTCCTTCCGAGGTACCGGCACGCCGAGGAGGTGACTGACGCGCGCTTCGCGCAGAAAGACGGAGCGCGGCTTCTGCGGCTCGGGCCAGAGGTCGATGGGCGGCTCACGCATTTCGCCCCCGGCGACCGCGCGGATCAGGTCGACGGCGCGTCCCAGCGCGTCGGGCATGGCGAGCATGTCGAGCCCTCGCTCGAAACGATAGCTCGACTCGCTCGACAGGCCGAGGGCGCGCCGAGTGCGCCGAATGCGAGTCGGCTGGAAGTAGGCGGCTTCGAGCACAATGTCCGTGGTGCTGTCGGTAACTTCGGACTCGGCACTGCCCATGACGCCGGCCACGATCGTGGGCCGCTCGGCGTCGCAGATGACGGTCATCTCAGCCGTCAGCCGTCTGCTCACTCCGTCCAAGGTGACGATCTGTTCCCCTGGCTTGGCTCGGCGCACGACGACGGCCGGGCCCCGCAACTTCGCGAGATCGAAGGCGTGCAGCGGCTGATTGATTTCGAACAGGATGTGGTTTGTCGCGTCGACGATGTTGTTGATGGAGCGTTGGCCAATGCTCTGCAGGCGCGCGGCCAGCCACGCCGGACTGGCACCAACTTTTACACCGCGAATCACCGCGATCATGTAGCGGGGGGCGCCCTCGGGGTCCTCGAGCTTCACCGTGACTCCGTCCACAACGGCGGATGGGCGGATGGACGGATGGGCGGATCGACCTACCATCCGCCGATCCGACGAGCCGACGATCTCCGGAAGCTTTACAGTCGCTCCCAATCCCACCGCCAACTCCCTGGCCACGCCCTTATGGCACAGCAGGTCCGGCCGATTCGCTGATACATCGATCAGGATCTGTTCATCCGCGATCGGCACCGCTTCGAGAAATGGTGTGCCCGGAGGGGCGTCGGTCTGCAGCTCCAGGATCCCCGCATGGTCGACGCCGAGGCCGAGCTCTTTAGCGGAGCAGAGCATGCCGTTGGACTCGACGCCGCGGATCTTGCGGCGCTCGAGCTTCAGCCCACCGGGAAGCGTCGCGCCGACGGGAGCAAACGGGTAGGACTTCCCTGCCTGGACGTTGGCAGCGCCGCAGACGACTTCGAGCGGGGCGCCGCCCGCGTCCACCACGCACAGCGAGAGCCGGTCGGCGTTGGGATGCTGCTTGACCTCGAGGACGCGCGCGACGAGCACGTCGCGCAGGTCCTGATGGATCGGCACGACACCATCGACGGGCGCGACCTGGCGCGCGAGGCGATCGGCGACATCCAGGCCTTGGAGCGGGCGGCTCAGAAGAGCTTCCAGCCAACGACGAGAGACGATCATGAGTTCGGCTGACCCCGGGGCGTCGCCCCGGGGTTAGCAGCTCCCACAAACTGTTCCAGGAACCGCACGTCGCTGTCGAAAAACAGCCGAATATCCGGGATCCCGTAGCGCAGCATCGCGATGCGCTCCGGTCCCATGCCCCACGCGAAGCCGGTGTACTTCTCGCTGTCGAGTTTGGAATTCTCCAGGACCGCGGGATGGACCATCCCCGAGCCCAGGATTTCCATCCAGCCCGTCTGTTTGCAGGCGGCGCAGCCCGAGCCTCCGCAGATCTGGCACTGCACGTCCATCTCGGCCGACGGCTCGGTGAACGGGAAGTAGGACGGCCGGAAGCGGACCTTCGTCGTGGGCGAGAAGATCCGACGCGCGAAGGTGGCCAGGGTGGCTTTGAAATCGACGAAGGTGATGCCTTCGTCCACGGCAAAGCCCTCGATCTGCTCGAACACCGGAGAGTGCGATGCGTCGAACGGGTCGCGGCGGTAGCAGCGCCCGGGGACGACGATGCGAATCGGCGGTGGATATGTCTCGAGAGTACGGATCTGCACCGGCGAAGTGTGCGTGCGCAGCAGGACGTCGCCACCCAGGTAGAAGCTGTCCTGCGCGTCGAGCGCCGGATGGTCTTTGGGGAAGTTCAGCGCGTAGAAGTTGTAGCGCTCAGTCTCGGCTTCGGGGCCGACGACACGGGTGAAGCCGAGCTCTTTGAAGATGTCGCAGATCTCGTCTACGAGTTGCGTGACGATGTGGACGCCGCCGCGCCACTGGGGCCGGCCGGGCAGCGTGAGATCGACGTCGGCGAGCGCCGTGGCTCCGCGCTTGAGATCGCGCTCACGCTCTTCAATCGCGTGCTCAAGCTCTCGCTTCAGGGCATTCGCTGCCCCCCCGATGTTCCGTCGAGTCTCGGGATCGAGCGCGGGGAGACCTTTGAGAATCTCGGTGAGGGCACCAGCCTTTCGGCCCAGGAGCTCAGTTTTGATCTCCTGGAGGCGGCGTTCGTCGGCGTGCGGGATCTCTTTGAGACGCTCCCGCAGCGATTCTAGGGTTGCAGGGATTTCTTCGCGACCTCTGCCAGCTGTTCAAACGCCGCCGGATCGCGCACGGCGAGATCGGCGAGGACTTTGCGGTTCACCTCGACCCCCGCTTTGCGCAACCCGTTCATGAACCTGTTGTACGACAGCGCGTGCAGCCGGGCCGCGGCGTTGATGCGCGTGATCCAGAGGCGGCGGAACTCCACCTTTTTCGCGCGGCGATCGCGATAGGCGTACTTGGCCGCGCGCTCGGTCGCTTCTTTCGCCGCCTTCCAGAGCTTGCTGCGCCCGCCCCAGTAGCCCTTGGCGAGCTTCATCACTTTGTTCTTGCGCTTCAGGCGCGCGACGTTGCTTTTGACGCGAGGCATGAGCTCTCCCTACGCCAGCAGCAGGCGCTTGAGGCGTCGATCGGCATGCGAGACGAGCGTCGCCTTGCGGAGGTGACGCTTCCGTTTCGGATGCTTCGAGGTCAGGATGTGCCGTTTGTAGGCACGGTAACGGCGCAGCTTGCCGGTGCCCGTGAGCCTGATCCGCTTTCTCAGGGCGCGCTTGCTTTTCATCTTTGGCATTGCAACTCCTATTTCGGTGCGAGGACCATCGACATGTTCCGGCCCTCGAGCTTCGGTTCCTGCTCGATTTTTCCGATGTCCTTCAGTTCCTGTGCGACACGATCCAAGACTTCCCGGCCCAGCTCGATATGCGCCATCTGCCGGCCGCGATACATCATCGTCACCTTCACCTTGTTGCCGTCCGCCAGGAACTCGCGCGCATGCCGGGTCTTGAAGTCGAAATCGTGATCGTCGATCCCGGGGCGGTATTTCACTTCCTTCAGATGAATCACGTGCTGCTTTTTCTTGGCGGCCCGCGCCGCTTTCGCCTGCTCGAACTTGAACTTCCCATAGTCCATGATCTTGACGACGGGGGGCCGGGCGAGCGGCGCGACTTCCACGAGATCCAGGCCCCGTTCATTCGCGGCGGCGATCGCTTCATCGATCGTCAACACACCCAGCTGGTCGCCGTTGTCCGCGATCACCCGCACCGGACTGATCCGGATCTGCCGATTGACGCGGGTGCGCGGTGCTTTGCTGTTGTTGTCGAGAGGTGGTGGCAGCTGTGCGATCTCCTGACTGAAGTAAAAAGCGGATCCTGGTCACCCCCAAGATCCGCGATCCCTCACCTACCGGTGAGGTCTCGAGAACCCTGAAGCACTCTCAGCGAGAGGCATGCGGGTGGGGCACTCGGCCCACTTACCGTATTGTGGACGGCAAGTTAGTCCAGTCGTTTCTCGTTCACAAGCCCGACGCCCTTCCCTTCTTTTTCCAGTCGGCCGCTGACAATCGTCGGGTCGTGCTCGAACACGAGCAGCCACTGCTCGGCCTCCGCGCGCTGGTACAGCCGGCGGCGAGTCTCGAGCGTCACGAGCGGCTGGAGGTCGTAGCCCATGATCCAGGGAAGCGGGAGGTGGGCGGCGGTCGGCACGACATCGGCGACGAAGCACGCTTTCTCGCCGCCGCTCTCGATCAGGATCGATTGATGAAAGGGCACATGACCTGGTGTGGGGAGCGCCCGGATCCCGGGCAGGATCTGCACCTCGCCGTCGATCAGCTGGAACGGGACGCCCTCGAAGTTGTGCGCCAGGTAGCTCCCGGCGGTGCGCTCGTTGGTGTGCCGAGCAAATTCCAGCTCGCCCCGCTGCACGACGTAGCGCGCGCGTGGGAATGAGAGGCCCTCCCGCGACAGGTCCCCACCCGCGTGATCGAAGTGGAGGTGTGTGTTGATCACCCAACGAATGTCGTCGGGGCCGTGGCCCAGCTCGCGCAGTGCGTCTTCCAACCTGGTTCTGCCATCGTGGCCGGCATTATCAACGCCGTAGATGTCGATGAACTTGCTGTTCTCTTTGTTGCCGATGCCGGTGTCGATGAGGACCAGGCCGTCGTCGTGCTCAATGAGCAGGCAGCGCAACGCCAGCGGGATGCGATTGCGATCGTCGGGCGGCGCGCGGCGGGCCCAGAGCGCCTTGGGGACGATGCCGAACATGGCGCCACCGTCGAGGTGCTGGCGCCCGGCCTCGAGGGCGTGGCAGCGCAGGCCGCCGACGTTAAAGGTTGTGTAAGTCAACGAGCGTCGCCGCTCCGTTACCCTGTGCCAGCTTCAGCATCTTTGCCAGACACTTCGCGGCCGCGACCGCGTCGCCCGTGGCGCGGTGGCGTCCCTCGATCTCGATACCGAAGTGATAGCTCACCGTGTCGAGGTTTCGGCGTGGCAGGTCGGGGAGCAGCTTGCGAGCGAGCCGCACCGTACAGACGCGCGGGCCTTGCAGCAGCAGCCCCGTCGCCCGCTCGATCTCGGTCGACACGAAGGCCCAATCGAACCGCGCGTTGTGCGCGACGAAGACGCAGCCCTCGAGCGCGGCGAGCAGGCGATCGACGATCGCGTCGAACGTGGGCGCAGCGCGAACCATTTTCGCGTCGATCCCGGTCAACTCGGCGACGAACTGCGGAATCGGGATGCCCGGATTGACGAGCGAGTGGAAGGCGACGGTGCCGTCGAGCATGACGACGGCGATTTCCATGATGCGGTCGCCGCTAAAGGCGCGGACGCCGGTGGTTTCGACGTCGACGACCGCCCACCGGCAGGATTCGAGGACCGGACTGGCACTGCAAGGCGCCGTGGCCACCGTCCACCGGCCGTCGGTGGTGCGTCCGAAGCGTGGATCGGGCGCGAGCAGCGCGGCCGCGATGCGATCGGCGGTGTGACGGTTCGCCTGGGCGATGCCCAGGACGTCGCGCACGATCGTGAGACTCCCCGCGGGCCCGCTCTGGAGAAAGGCGAGTGCCCGCGCCGAAAGCGAGGAAGACGGAAGGACTCCCAGTCCGTTCAGAGATCGTCTCGTCGCAGGGGAAGGGTCATGCAGCGTGGCCCGCCGCCGCCGCGCACCAGCTCGCTGCCTTCGATCGTAATCACCGCTCGCTCGCCATCTTTCAGCGTCTCGTCGGCCGTCATCACGCGAAAGCCGGCACTGGTCAGCTCGGCGAGGGTCGCGTCGTTGCGGTCGTAGCTCAGGATGACGCCGGGCCGCACGGCGAACGAGTTGCAGGCAGACGCCCACTGTTCGCGCTCCTGCACGGTGCGCTGATTGCCGCCGCAGAAGATCGGCTCGAGCGGCTGGTCGACGGCTTGCAAGGCCGCAAAAAAGTTGGGCACCTCCTTCACGCCCTTGGAGCGCTTGCGGCGGTGCAGTACCGCCAGCCGCTCGGGCCCCACGAAATGGGGCGGGTAGACGATGCACAGCTCGCGGTCCACCTGCGTGAAGATCATGTCGAGATGGATCGCCGTGCGCTCGGCGGGCAGCACGACGATGATCACGTCGGTCACATGGCAATTGGCGAAGACGAGGTCGCAGAGCAGATCGAGCGCCGCCGGGCTCGAGCGCTCGCTGAAGCCGAGGACCAGCAGGTCGGGGCGGAGGGGATGCACATCCCCACCTTCGAGCGTGTAGTTGATGCGCTTTTCGTCGGAGCCGTCGTAGAGAATGCCGGCGTTCTCGAACTTCTGGTCGTAGCGGAACAGCGCCTTGATCAGCAGCTCTTCCGTCCAGCGCACGCCGTGGCGCATCGACCCGATGATTGCGTGCTCGCCGATCACGATGCCGACGTCGCGGGTGAAGAACAGGTTCGGCAGCGGCGGGAGCGCATAGGCCACCTCGTTCAGCGCGCGGGAGATCGGCCCGCCCTCCTCGAGCGCGCCCTCGACCATCAGGGCCACGAAGTCCTCCGACGACAGAGCCGACATCTGCTTTGACAGTGCGTCCGAAGGGATGACCTCGAGCGCGCGCGTGGTGAGGAATTCGCGCACTTCCGGCCGTCCCGCAATCTCGACCAGCGTGTCCCGAACTTCATGGACCTCGGCAAAACGCTCGAGCACCGCGACCATGCGGCGATGCTCGCGCTGCGCGATCTCGAGGTCGATGATGTCGTCGTAGAGGTAGTCTTCGCGCGTGCCGGGGGTGACGGCCACGAGCTCTTTGCCGGGGGTGTGGACCAGAACTGACCGAAGCGCGCCGATTTCGGACGTGACGTGGACGCGGGGCATGGGGGAAAGCTAACGGTTAGCCAGAGAGTAGCTCAGCGTCTCCAATTCCAGCGCCATGTTCACGGTCTTGACTTCGACATCCGGCGGCACATTGAGCGGCACAGGCGCGAAGTTGAGAATCGCTTTCACGCCACTTCTCACAAGCCGATCGACCACCTGTTGCGCCGACTCGGCGGGCGTCGCGACGATGGCGATGTCGCTCGGGTCTTTCTTGAGATCCGATTCGAGATGTTTGACGTCGCGGACCACCAGGCCATTCCAGCGCGACCCGATTTTCCGCGCATCCTGATCGTAGATCGCGGTGATGTGAAATCCGCGCTGGCGAAAGCCGTGGTACTGGACCAGCGCACCTCCCATTCGGCCTGCACCGACCAGCACGACGCGGTAGCCGCGCTCCAGGCCGAGGATGTCGCGGATGCGATGGGTCAGTTCGGGGACGGCGTAGCCGAGGCCGCGTTTGCCGAAGGAGCCGAAGAAGGAGAGGTCTTTGCGGACCTGTGCGGAGGTCGTGCCGCCCAGGCGAGCCAGCTCCCCGGACGAGATCGTGGGGGATTTGGCTTGCTCGAGAAAGCGCAGGTAGACGGACAGCCGCCGTACGGTGCTGTCGGAGATCTTCCGCATTGTGAACTATTTCACAATTGGCGACTCCGGCGCAAGGGAGTCATCGGCAGCAGGAGAGAGGGCAGGTCCCCACATGCTTGCCCGGGCTCACGATCTGCATGACTGCAATCATGTAGTCCAGGGTCGCTCCACGGAGTCTGTAATACTTCCAGCGACCCTCGCGACGCTCGCCAACCAGACCCGACTGCCGGAGCACCTTCAAGTGAAAGGAGATGGTGGATTGGGGTGCGCCCAGAACCTGTTGTAGCTCGTTGACGCATCGCTCCCGCTGCGAAAGGAACTCGAGGATAGCCAAGCGCGTGGTGTCCGAAGCGGCATGGAACCATTGCGCCACGCGCGCCATCTCGATGGGCAATGGATGCGGCAGATGGGGCAACCCCGGCCGGTTGCGGGGCAAATGTTTGGCGATTCGGAGCAGGGTTCGGCGGTGCATGGGACACCATCATACAGCGACATATCAACAATCATGGATATGTCGTGTGGGGGCCCCCTCTCTCGACGCTCTCCTCAGCAGCCGGACGAACGCCTCGGGCGGCAGCCGCTCCGGCCGTACGGTTGGATCGAAGCCCATTTGTTCGAGATCCGCGGTCGTAATGCCCGGTACTGCGTTTTTTAGCTGCTTGCGCCGCCGGCTGAAGCACGCGGTCACGAACGCGCGCAGCGGGGCAACTTCGACGTCCATAATCAGTGGCTGCGCGAGCGGCGTCAGCCGTATCAGCGCGCTGCGCACCTTCGGGGGCGGCCGGAACGACCCAGGCGCAACGGTGAACAGCTTCTCCACCTTGGCTACCGCCTGGACGCCCACTGACAGCGCCCCGTAGGTTTTCCCGCCGGGCTGGGCGGCGATCCGGTCGGCGACCTCGTCCTGCACCAGAAAGACGATCCGTTCCGGAAGCGGCGGCGTCAGCGCCTTATCGATCAACGGTGAGGTGATGTAGTACGGAATATTGCCGATCACCTTCGTCGCAGGCCAGTTGACCTTGAGTGCGTCGCCGGTGACGACCGTCAGGTTTTCCCGCGTGCCGAGCGCGGCGGCGAGTCCGCGGTCTTTCTCGATGGCGATCACCTTCAAACCACGAGCGAGCAAGACATCAGTCAGAGTGCCCCGCCCTGCCCCAATTTCAACAACGGTCTCTCCAGGCTGGGGATCGAGCGCGTCCGCGATCCTCGCCAGAATCGCCGGATCACTGAGAAAATGCTGGCCGAGCCGTCTCAAACCTTGAGCAGAACGAGCGTGCGGTCGTCGTTGGCGGGCGCGCCGTCGGTAAATGCGGCGATATCGGTGAACACCGCTTCCAGAATATGCCGCGCGGGACGCGCCCTCAGGTTGACCACATGGCTCAGCACGCGCTGCTCGCCAAACCGCTCGCCATTCGGGCCCCGCGCATCCGCGAGACCGTCCGTGAACAGACACAGAATCGCCTTGCCGCGCTGGAACGGCAGCACGCGCTCCTCACCACCGCCGCCGAGGCCGAGCGGCGGCCGCGTCGCGTCGAGCCGGGTGAGGGCGCCCGTCTCGGTCGAGACGAGAAACGCATGCGGGTGGCCGGCATTCGCGTAGGTGAGCGTGCCCCGCGCCGGATCGGCGACGGCATAACACAGCGTCAGAAACATCTCTGTCTCTTCGAGCTCTTCGGCGAGCGACATCTCGAGCCGCCGGAGCGCCTCGTGCGGCGACTCCGCGGTCTCGGCATGAATACCGGAGGCGGCCATCGCCAGCGCCATGATGAGCGCGGCGCCGAACCCGTGGCTCGAGACATCGCCGATCATGACGCCGATCCGTTCCCCATGCAGGCTCAGCAGGTTATAAAAGTCGCCACCAACCGACTCTGCCGGCCGGCATCGCGCCGCGACATCGCCCTTCGTCGCGACCACCGCGGGCGACGGCAGCAGCTTGAGCTGCAGGTCATGCGCCAGCTCCAGCTCGCGGCGCACCCGCTGCTGGCCCAGGTCCTGCTCCACCAGCCGCGCATTCTCGATCGCCGCACCGATCTGATTGGCGATCGCCGCGACGAGCTTGCGGTCGCCGGCGGTGAACGCGTCTTCTCCCGTCCGGTCCGTGAGGTTGATGACGCCGATCGGCGTGGGCACGCGCCCCGGCGACGCGTACACGACCGGCACCGAGAGAAACGCATGGCCGCGATAGCCACGCTCGATCGGGTTGGGGGGCTTCTGGGCGCGCTGGTCGTGGGGATCGTAGCTGATGATGCGCATTTCGCGAAAGACGCGCGCCGCGATCGATTTCGGATCGTCCACTTCGATCGGCTCCATCTCGCCCAGCTCGACACCGCGGGCCGCGACGAGCCGCAGCACGTGGGCGCGCGCGTCGTGCACCAGCAGCGTGGCGCGGCGTGCGCGGACGACGGCCGAGACTTCCCGCAGAATCCGGTTCGCCGCCTCGTCCAGCCGAATCGTGTGGCCGAGAATCTCGCTGATCGTATAGATCAGATCGATTTCCTCGTACCGTCCCGACAGCTCCGCCGCGACCTGCGTCGTTTCCTCTTCCGCCTCCATCACCGCCCCGATGATCTCGGCGAGCTCGACGGCGACGCGCTCCCCGCCTCCCTTGACTTCCAACCACGCATCGGAGGCGGTAGGAATTGGCTGGAATACGGCGGGCCCGTCGGAAGACTCGGGACGGATCTTGGCACGCCACAACCGCAGAGTCGTCCCGGAAAGCGCACCGAGCACCGGCAACAGGCGCTCGAGCCGTGTCACCCCGCCCGGAGTGTCAGGCAGATGCCGTTGCCTTTCTCGTTGAACACGACGTCGTCCACGAGGTGACGAATGACGAACAGCCCGCGCCCATACTCGCGCTCGAGGTTCTCGGGGTGCGTCGGATCGGGCAGACGGGTGGGGTCGAAGCCGTGGCCGTCGTCGTCTACGTGAATCCGGACGAAGTCGCGCCCGAGCTCCACGTAGACGCGCACCACGCGATCGGGGTCTTCGCCGTTCCCATAGCGAATCGCGTTCCCGAGGGCTTCTGCAAGTGCTGTTCGGAGATTAAAACTGATGCGGCGGGGAGACAGCGTACCCGGGGGCAGATGAGTGGCGACCAGCTCGACGGCGTCGCCCACCATCCCAAGATCGCTCGGGACGTCGAGCCGCATCGAGCTCGACGTCACATCAAGTCGTAGACTCAAAACGCTGCGAGCGCCTCCTCGGCCGTCCGGGTGATGGCGAACAACGTATCGAGCTTGGTGAGCTCGAACAGGGTCTGGAGGTCTGCGTTGAGGCCGGCGAGTCGCAGCTCCCCGCCCTGCTCGCGAATTTTCTTGGACAGCGAGACCAGCACGCCGAGCCCCGAAGAGTCTATGTACCCTGTCTTGCTGAAATCAATCACGAACTTGCGCGAGCCTTCCTCGAGCGCATCGAGGACTTTTTGCTTCAGCTCCTGACGGTTGCCCACGATGAGCTGGCCCTCCACGCCCACGATCACGACGCCGCTCTTGTCCTTCTTCAGGGTGAACCGCATCCCATTACCCCTTCCGGGTTTGGAGAATGGCGATCGCCGCAGTGTTCACAATATCATCGGCGGTCGCTCCGCGCGACAGGTCCGAGATGGGGCGCGCGAGACCCTGCAGAATCGGGCCGAGCGCGGTCCAGCCGCCGAGCCGCTGCACCAGTTTGTAGCCGATGTTGCCTGCATCGAGATCGGGGAAGATCAGCACGTTGGCGCGACCGGCGGCCGGTGAGCCGGGCGCCTTGCGTGCCGCCACGTCCGGGACGAGCGCAGCGTCGAGCTGCAGCTCGCCGTCGAACGCAAAATCGGGCTGGCGCTCTCGCAACTTGGCCATGCCACTCAGCATCCGTTCCACCCGCGGCCCGCTGGCGCTTCCCTTAGTGCTATAAGAAAGGAAGGCGACGACCGGCTCGTCTTCGACGATCAGGCGCCGCTCGCGCGCCGACACGAGCGCGATGTCCGCCAGCTGGATCGGAGTCGGTTCCGGTGTCACCGCGGCATCGGCGAACGTGAGCACGCGCTCGTCCTTCATCATGTAAAACGCACCGGACACCGTGGCGATATCGGGCGCGGTGCCCACCGCCACTAACGCAGCCCGGATCGTCTCGGCGCTCGTGTACATCGCGCCGCCCAGCATGACGTCGGCCTCGCCAAGCGCCACGAGGCATGCACCGAAGGTCAGCGGATGCTCTAGTGCCTGGCTGGCAGCGGCGTCGGTGGGGAACTTGTCGGGCCGGCGAGTTCTCAACAGAGAGATCATCGTAGGGCGTGCGGCGTGCGGCGTTGCTCTGTCGAGGAGCTCGACTTTGCCCAGGCCTTCGCGCTCGATCCTGCGGGCCGCTTCCTGCACGCGGGCGTCTTCGCCTTCCGCGAGCACGATGCGAGCCTTGAGCTTCCGGGCCCGCTCGTAGACGCGGCCCAGAAACGTCATTTACCGAACTTGCGCTTGAGGGCCTTCTGCACCGTGGGATCGACGAGCGGCGACACGTCGCCGCCGAAGCGCGCGACTTCGCGCACGAGGCTGGAGCTGACGAAGGTCAGATCGAAGGCCGGCACGAGGAAGACGGTCTCGATCTTCGGTGCCAGGTTGCGGTTCATCAGCGCCATCTGGAATTCATACTCGAAATCGGACACCGCCCGTAACCCACGAATAATCACGGACGCCCCAACCTTTTTCGCGAACTCGGCGAGCAATCCTTCGAACGATTGCACGTCAAGCCGCTTGTCCGGTACGGCCTGCCGGATCAGGGCGACCCGCTCCTCGAGCGAGAACAGCGGCTGCTTCGCGACATTCACCGCCACCGCCACGATGAGCTGATCCACAAACTCCAACGAGCGGTGAATCAGGTCTTCGTGGCCCTTCGTGATGGGATCGAACGAGCCGGGGTACACGGCGATGCGCTTCATGGCGCGTACACGAACGTGATCGCGGTGTCGCCGTAGCGGCGCGTGTCGTCTCCCGGTACTGCCTTGTCGGCAGAATGTTCGATTGAGAACGCACGCGCGAACGGTGTCGTACGAAACAGCGTGACGAGGCGTTCCGCGGCGTCGCTCGCGTAGGGCGGATCGGCGAAGGCCACGTCGTACTGCGCGGGCTGGAGCCGCTCGGCGAACCGCACCGCGTCCACGCGGTGAATCGTCACGCGATCCTCCACCTTGAGAGTTTCGGTGTTCGCCTTCAGCACCGCCAACGAGGCTCTCTGCGTTTCTACGAAATCAACCGAAACCGCGCCGCGCGACAGCGCCTCGAATCCCAACGCACCTGACCCGGCAAACAAATCCAGCACGCGTGCATCGGGAATCGATTGCTGCAGGATGCTGAACCA
>DASWEL010000283.1:0-21761 GCA_036394755.1 Gemmatimonadales bacterium
ACTTGAACCCCCAACCTCTTGATCCGTAGTCAAGCGCTCTATCCAGTTGAGCTATGGGCGCGCGGATGGGCGGTACAAGACTCGAACTTGTGACCTCCACGATGTCAACGTGGCGCTCTAACCAACTGAGCTAACCGCCCGCGAACAAATTGCGGACTGCGGATTTGCGATTGCGGATTGAACCGGCACCCTCAATCCGCAATCCACAATCCACAATCCGCAATGTCTTCAGTAGCGGGGGTGGGATTTGAACCCACGACCTCCGGGTTATGAGCCCGGCGAGCTACCAGACTGCTCCACCCCGCGTCGATGTTTCACCTGATGACCCGTTGACCCGTCGTGCACAGAGCGGGAAACGGGACTCGAACCCGCGACCCCAACCTTGGCAAGGTTGTGCTCTACCAACTGAGCTATTCCCGCGTTGCCGCCAAAATCTAACCTTAAGCCGGTCACCTGTATACGGTTGACCGCAGTGCGTCTGTTTCCGAACCCCGATCCCGGTCGCCCAGCCTTGCAGTGGAGGCGAGGGGGATCGAACCCCTGACCTCGTGAATGCCATTCACGCGCTCTCCCAACTGAGCTACGCCCCCGCTATATTCCCGCGCCCCAAAAACCGGTCGGCGGGAACACGGCATCTTATCGGGGCGTTCAGGCGGTGTCAAGCGATTTCACGCCCGCTCCATGAACATTTTTACCACCCCTGCGTACTAAAGAGCAGCCAAATAGGGCGACCCAATGCCTCGCACTCGTAAAAAGACAAAAGCAGCTCCTCCGGCTCCCAAGGCCAAGGCGAAGGCGCCCGTCGCGCAGACCGAGCGACGGGTCGTGAAACGCCGTGGCCGGCGCCGCGGCCTGCTCACGGGTCTGGGCCATCACGAGCACGAGCGCGACATCCTCGATCAGTACCTCCACGAGGTCTCCAAGACTCCGCTGCTGACGCAGAAGGAGGAGATCGCGCTCGCCCGGAAGGTCCGCGCGGGTGATCAGGAGGCGATGCAGGAGCTCGTCAAGCGCAACCTGCGCTTCGTGATTTCGGTCGCCAAGAAGTATCAGAACCGCGGGCTGCCACTCACCGATCTCATCGGCGAGGGCAACGTCGGCCTGCTCACCGCGGCGCGCAAGTTCGATCCCGACCAGGGCGTCAAGTTCATCTCGTACGCTGTGTGGTGGATCCGCCAGGCGATCCTCGCGGCGCTCGCCCGGCAGGGCCGGACAGTGCGCGTGCCGCTCAACCGGACCGCGGATCTGTCCCGCATCGTGCGCACTGCCGAGTATCTCCGGCAGACGCTGCGTCGCGAGCCGACGCCGGAAGAGATCGCCGACGCGACGAAGCTGTCGCTCGAGGTCGTGCAGTCGCTCGCCGCGCTGAACACCGGCGACGTGCGGCTGGACGCCCCGCTCGATCCCGACGGTGATCGCTCGCTGATCGAGCGCTTCATCGCCGAGGACCTGCCGGACACGGAAGATCAGGCGATGGATCGCTTCCTGTCGGACGAGATCGAGCAGGCGCTGAACACGCTGCAGCGCCGTGATGCCAAGGTGCTGCGGCTGTACTTCGGTCTGGACGGCGGACGTGAGCATACGCTGGAAGAGATCGGGGGAATGCTCGGCGTGACTCGCGAACGCGTGCGTCAGCTGCGCGATCGCGCGCTGAAGCGGCTGCGCGATGGCGATGTAGGCAAGGCCCTCGCCAGCTTCGCCGCGTAAACAGACCGGCGGTGAGGGTGTAGGGGCGCAGCATGCTGCGCCCCTGCTGTTTTTGGTCTAGTTTTTCTCCCCGTGATTGCAGCCATAGGCCGCCGCTCGATTTCCGCGATAGAGTCGGTCGGGCGCGTCGGTCACTTCGTAATGGACATGGTGCGCGCCCTCTCTGACATCGGTGTCTGGGCGCGGCTCACCGTCGTCCAGATGCGCCGCGTCGGCGTGGATTCGCTGCCGGTCGCGCTCTTCATCGCCGCCTTCACGGGCGTCGTCCTCGCCCTGCAAGCCTCCTATACCTTCACCGGCGCCGTGCCGCTCTACTTCGTCGGCACGCTCGTCGGCAAGACGATGATGCTCGAGCTCGGTCCCGTCCTGGCAGGGCTTGCGCTCGCGGGCCGCGTCGGCGCGAGCATGGCCGCCGAGCTCGGCACGATGAAGGTGACGGAACAGGTGGACGCGCTCGAGACGCTCGCCTACGATCCGCAGAGCTATCTCGTCATCCCGCGCGTGCTCGCGGGCACGCTGATGTTTCCCGTGATCGTCGCCTTCGCCGTCGCGACCGGGATCATCACCGGGTGGCTGACGAGTCTCGTCCTGCTCGACCTGTCGACGCAGGATTTCATCAAGGGTTTGAAACTGTTTTACGTCTTCAAAGACGTCTGGTTTGGGCTGCTCAAGAGCGCGAGCTTCGGATTCACGATCACCTTCGTCGGCTGCGTGGTGGGGCTGTCCACACGGGGTGGGGCGGAGGGAGTGGGGCGCAGCACCACGCGCGCGGTCGTCTATTCCGCGATCCTCATTCTGGTGCTCGACGCCTTCTGGGCGGTAGTCCTGCTGTGATCGAATTCCAGGACTTGCATAAAGCGTTCGACGAGAAGCAGGTCCTGCAGGGCTTCTCGCTCAGGATCCGGGACGCGGAGACGGTCGTCATCATCGGCTACTCAGGCTCGGGCAAGAGCGTGGCATTGAAGCACATCGTCGGCCTGTTGCACCCGGATGCGGGCGACGTCATCGTTGACGGCCAGGCCGTCAGTACGCTCGATCGTGACGGCCTGACGCTGCTGCGCCAGGGGATCGGTTATGTCTTCCAGTTCGCGGCGCTGTTCGACTCGCTGACCGTCGCCGACAATCTGGCCCTGGGGCTGCGGCGGCGCGGGCTCGGGGAAGAGGAGATCGAGGAGCGCGTGCGCGAAGCGTTGGCATTGGTCGATCTGTCGGGAACCGGCGAGCAGATGCCGGCCGAGCTGTCGGGGGGGATGCGCAAGCGCGTCGGTCTCGCCCGCGCGATCGCGCTGCGGCCGCGCTATATCCTCTACGACGAGCCGACCACGGGCCTCGATCCAGTCACGTCCGCCGTGATCGATCGGCTCATGGTCCGCACGCGGGAGCACCTCGGCGTGACGGGAGTGGTCGTGACGCACGACATGCGCAGCGCCTACACCGTCGGTGACCGGATCGCGATGCTCTATGAGGGCCGCGTCCGGCAGGTGGGGAGCGTGGCGGAGATTCAGCAGACGGAGGACCCGGTCGTGCGCCAATTCATCGAGGGACGCGCCGAGTGAAGCGCGAAAACGAGTTCGCGGTTGGGCTCGTCGTCATCGCTGCGCTGGGGCTGGTCGTCGGCGGCGCGTTGTGGCTCTCCGGCGCACACCTCGGCAAGACCGAAGCGGTGTACACCGCGCGCTTCCGAACCGTCGGCGGCCTCGGCGCCGGCAGCCCCGTGGTGTTGCGCGGCGTGCGCGTCGGGCGCATCGAAGCGATCCGACTCGCGCCGGGCAACTGGGTCGAGGCCGACATCAAGATCTACTCGGGCGTCACGCCTCCCGCGAAACCCGCGGTCATCGCCGCGTCGGCGTCGCTGTTCGGGGAATGGGCGGCGACATTGATCTCCAGCGACCCACCACCCGCCGATCCCAATATTCGTCAGGCGCTCCAGGAGGCCCAGGCGGTGGGCGGCAGCAAATGGCCAGGCGCCACCCTTCCCGACATCGGCCAGCTCACGGCACAGGCCAGCCGCATTGCGACCGACATCGGGACGGTCGCGGCACGCGTGCAGAGCGCATTCGATTCCCAGGCGGTCATGGATCTGCGCCGCTCGATCCACGACTTCGGGCAGGTGGCGGATCGTCTGGCCCGCGTGACGAACGAGCAGGCGGACGTGATCGGCGACGTCGGTTCCAACTTGCAGCACGGTTCGGAGGCGCTGTCGCGCGCGGCAATCGATCTCAAGACGACGTTGGGGCGCGTGGATACGGCGACCAACCAGGGACAGCTCGCCACTATCCTTAATAACACCGCGGCCACCAGCACCGATCTGCGCAGCGCGTCGCAGGACTTTCGCCAGCTCATGGCGGCGGCAAACCGGAATCAGGAGAGCCTCGTGCGGGTCCTGCAGAACGCCGATACCATACTGTCCCGCATCTCGAACCGCAGCGGCACGCTGGGACTCCTCGTCGCCGACTCGGCGCTGTATCGCGAGACGACGCTCACGATGATCCAGCTGCGGCAATTGCTATCCGATATTCAGGCCAATCCGCGGAAATACTTCACGTTCAGCGTCTTCTAGAGAATGACTCGTCGTCGCATCACCAAGGGCCGCAAGTCCCAGCCTCGCGCCCAGCGCGAAACGAGCGCCGGCGGCGTGGTCTTCCGGCGCGGTCCAGACGGCCAGGTTCGCTTTCTGCTGATCCGGGACTCGTACAAGAATTGGGGATTCCCGAAAGGGCACCTCGAAGCCGGCGAGCCACCCGCCGAAGCGGCGCGGCGCGAGGTCACCGAGGAGACGGGCCTCAACGAGCTCGTGCTCCACGGCCCGATCAAAGTGATCGACTGGTATTTCCGGTTCCGCGGCAAGACGATTCACAAGTACTGCCATTTCTTTCTCTTCGAGTCACGGCGTGGCGACCCAGTGCCCGAGGAAGCGGAAGGAATCACCGCCTGCGTCTGGCACCCGCTCGATGAGGCGCGGCAGACCGTGAGCTACGACAACGCGCGCGACGTCCTGCGGCAAGCGGCCGAGATGCAGCTGGCCCTGGTGCAGACGTGAGCGGAGGCGCCGCGTATCCCGTCGTGCCGGTGTTTCACCCCCGGCGTGAGGCGCGACGCGCGGTGCAGCTTGGGTACCCGCGCGGCGCCGGCAGCGTTCGGTTGTGCCGTACCATCCAGGCGGTACAGCGCCTGCTCGACCAACGGCTCGTCGATGCGGTCGTGCTCGACGTGCGGAACTGCGATGGCGTCGGACTGACGCTCCCCGCGCGCTTCCCCCGCATTCCGATGTACGCGCTCTGCGCCGTCCGTCCGGACGACGGCGCGCTGCTCGCCGCGTGCCGCGACGCCGGTTTCACCGGTGTATTAGTAGAAGGGGTGGACAACGCCATTGCGGGGGAGTGGATCGCGGCCCGGACTGCGCAGGTCGCGCGGCGATCGGCGCTGGCGGATGCACCGCGGCTCCTGCGGCTCACCGATCGGCTCCAGCTGGCGGCGTGGGATGAAGTCCTCCGGCGGGCGGGTACGCCCACCAAGACGGGGCACGTCGCCCAGGCATTGCGCGTGACGCGCGAGCACCTCTCCCGGGAATTCGGCGCGGGGGGAGCTCCCAACCTGAAGCGTGTCATCGACCTGGCCCGCGCCGCCTGTGCTGCGGACCTGCTCGGGAATCCGGGATATACCGTGCGCGCTGTCGTCCGCATCCTCGGCTACGCCTCGCCGAGCCACCTGGCCGGGGCGGCGCGCCGCGTCGCTGGAGCCACGCCCGTGGAATTACGGGAGTTGGGCCCCCGCGGTGTTTTGACGAGATTTCTCAGAGGCAGGACCAGGTCACGCGTATAGATCGCAGCATGCGTTCGAGCGTAGGGCGCAGCATGCTGCGCCCCTACCAAACAGCCCGTGCGGTTGCTGCCAGTCGGTTTGCATGTGATATTTTTCACAAACTCGAATCCCAGTCCCCAGCCCCTAACCCCTAGGCCCTGACCTATGGCCACCGATTCCATCCTGCGTCCAGGCGAGTTGAAGAACCTGCTCCTCAAGGAAATCCAGGCCGCTGACCTGGCGGACATCGACGTCCGCGAGGTCGGGACGGTCTTGGAGGTGAAGGACGGCATCGCGCGGATCTACGGGCTGACGTCCGCGATGGCGGGCGAGATGCTCGAATTCGCGGTCTCGGCGACCGGCGAGAAGATCACCGGACTCGCGTTGAACCTGGAGGAAGACAACATCGGCGCCGTCATTTTCGGCGACTACCTCCAGCTGCGCGAAGGCGACGAAGTCCGCCGCACGGCCCGCGTGCTCGAGGTGCCGGTCGGCCCCGCGATGGTGGGCCGCGTCGTCGACGCGCTGGGGCGGCCGGTGGACGGCCTCGGCCCGATTCACACGACGAAGTCGCGCAAGGTCGAAATCGTCGCCCCGGGCATCATCAAGCGCCAGCCGGTGAAGGAGCCCCTGCAGACCGGCATCAAGGCGATCGATTCGATGATCCCAATTGGCCGCGGCCAGCGGGAGCTGATCATCGGCGACCGCGGCACCGGGAAGACCGCGATCGCGGTGGACACGATCATCAATCAGAAGGGCCAGGGCGTCATCTGCGTCTACGTGGCGGTCGGGCAGAAGAACTCGACCGTCGCAGGCGTGGTGGAACGGCTCAAAGAGCACGACGCGATGGCGTACACGATTGTCCTCGTCGCGTCTGCCTCGGAGCCGGCCCCGATGCAGTACATCGCGCCGTACTCCGGGTGCTCGATGGCCGAATACTTCATGTACGACGAGAAGAAAGCCACGCTGTGCGTCTACGACGACCTCTCGAAGCAGGCCGCGGCGTATCGGCAGCTGTCGCTGGTGCTGCGGCGGCCGCCCGGCCGCGAAGCGTATCCCGGCGACGTGTTCTACCTCCACAGCCGTCTGCTCGAGCGCGCCGCGAAGCTGTCGGATGAGATGGGCGGCGGCTCGTTGACGGCGCTGCCGATCATCGAGACACAGGCGGGCGACGTCTCCGCCTACATCCCGACCAACGTCATCTCGATCACCGACGGCCAGATCTTTCTCGAGACCGATCTGTTCTACTCGAACGTGCGGCCGGCGGTGAACGCGGGCATCTCGGTGAGCCGCGTGGGTGGCAACGCGCAGATCAAGGCGATGAAGCAGGTCGCCGGGCGGCTGCGGCTCGACCTGGCGCAGTACCGGGAGCTCGAGGCGTTCGCGCAATTCGGCTCCGAGCTCGATCCTGCGACGCAGCGGCAGCTGGCGCGTGGCGCGCGCGTGGTGGAGGTGCTGAAGCAGCCGCAGTACCAGCCCATGCCGGTCGACCAGCAAGTGATCGTGATCTTCGCGGTCACAAGCGGTCTAATCGACGACGTGAACGTCCCCGAGATCAAGGAGTGGGAGAAGGGACTGCTCGAGTTCATGGCGGCGCAGCACCCCGAGATCGCCGACGAGATTCGGACGCGCAAGGCGCTGTCGGATGATCTGAGCGCGCGGCTGCGCAAGGCGATCGAGGAGTACAAGGCGCTATAATGGCGAAGCCCCGCGAGCTGAAGCGGCGCATCCGCTCCGTGCAGAATACCAAGAAGATCACCAAGACGATGGAGCTCGTCTCCACGTCCAAGCTCAAGCGGGCGCAGGATCGCGTGGTCGGCGCGCGGCCCTACGCCCAGGCGCTCACCGAGGTGATCGGCGATCTCTACTCCCCGGAACTGGCCGAGCGCTTCCCGCTCCTCCGCCAGCCGAGGCACGGCGCACGACGCACGGCCCTTGTCCTGATCACTTCCAATCGTGGGCTGTGCGGCGCGTTCAACGCGAATCTGATTCGCGAGGCGCGGCGGCGGCTCGCGGAGCTCGAAGCGCAGGACGCCCACACCGAGCTGCACGTCGTGGGCAAAAAGGGCATCAGCTACTTCAAGTTCACCAAGCGCAACATCGCGACGCAGCGTGTCGACATCGGCGATCGGCCCACACTCGACCATGCGGCCGAGCTGGCGAAGTCGCTGATGGAGCGGTTCTCGAAGGGCGACCTGGACGCGGTGGACATCGTGTTTGCGAAGTACAACAGCGCGGTCTCGACGCCTCCAACGACGCTGCGGGTGCTGCCTGTTGCTCCTCCCGAAAAGCGGCGGTCGACGGTCAACTACATCCTCGAGCCATCGGCGGAAAAGATCCTCGACGAGCTGCTGCCCCTGTACGTGCAGAATCAGTTCTACCGCGCGCTCGTCGAGACTGCGGCCGCCGAGCACGGGGCCCGGCGCACGGCGATGAAGAACGCAACCGACGCCGGCAGCGACATGCTCACCCTCCTGCAGCGCACTTACAATCGCGCGCGCCAGGCACAGATCACGCAAGAGCTCGCGGAAATTGTGGGCGGCGCTGAAGCCCTCAAAGGCTAGGAGCTATGGCAAAAGAGAATAAGCACAGCATAGGGAGAGTAGTTCAAGTCATCGGGCCGGTACTCGACGTCGAGTTCGAGCCGGAGCAGCTCCCCGAGCTCTACAACGCGATCACGGTGAAAATGGACTCGGGCCAGCTCGTGGCCGAGGTCGAGCAGCACATCGGTCGCAATCAGGTGCGGGCGGTCGCGATGAGCACCACCGACGGCATCGTGCGCGGCATGGAGGTCGTCGACACGGGCCAGCCCATCACCGTGCCGGTCGGCAAGCCTGCCCTCGGCAGGATTCTGAACGTGATCGGCGAGCCCGTGGACGAGGGCGCGCCGATTCCGAAGGATGCCGAACGCTGGCCCATTCACCGCGGCTCGCCCGCGTTCGTCGATCTCGAGCCGAAGACGCAAGTCTTCGAGACCGGCATCAAGGTCGTCGACCTGATCGCCCCGTTCGTCAAGGGCGGCAAGATCGGACTGTTCGGCGGCGCCGGCGTCGGCAAGACGGTCGTCATTCAGGAGCTCATCAACAACGTCGCCAAGGCGCACGGCGGAAAGTCGGTGTTCTGCGGCGTCGGCGAGCGCACGCGCGAAGGCAACGATCTCTACCTCGAGTTCCGCGAAGCGGGCATCCTCGAGAATGTGGCGCTGATCTACGGGCAGATGAACGAGCCGCCCGGCGCGCGGCTGCGTGTGGGACTCACGGGACTGACGGTCGCGGAATATTTCCGCGACGTCGAAGGCCAGGACGTGCTGGTCTTCATCGACAACATCTTCCGGTTCACACAGGCAGGATCAGAAGTGTCGGCGTTGCTCGGCAGAATGCCGTCGGCCGTGGGCTATCAGCCGACGCTGGCGACGGAGATGGGCGAGCTGCAGGAGCGCATCACGTCGACCAAAAAGGGATCGATCACGTCGGTGCAGGCGATCTACGTGCCCGCCGACGATCTCACCGACCCCGCGCCGGCGACCGCGTTCTCCCACCTCGACGCGACCGTCGTGCTCGACCGCGCGATCGTCGAGCTCGGCATCTACCCGGCCGTGAACCCGCTGTCGTCGTCGAGCCGCATCCTCGACGCGCAGTATCTCGGCGAGCGCCACTACAAAGTGGCGGTCGAAGTTCAGCGCATTCTGCAACGCTACAAGGATCTCCAGGACATCATCGCGATTCTGGGAATGGACGAGCTGTCGGAAGAAGACAAGCTGCTCGTCGGCCGCGCCCGCCGGGTGCAGCGCTTCCTCTCACAGCCCTTCTTCGTGGCCTCCCAGTTCACGGGACTGGAAGGCAAATACGTGAAGCTCGAGGACACGATTGCGTCGTTCGAGCGCGTCGTCTCGGGCGAATTCGACCAGCTCCCGGAGCAGGCCTTCTACATGCAGGGGGGCATCGACGACGTGGTTGCCCAGGCCAAGAAGATGGCCTCGTCCTGATGCGCGTATCGGTGATTTCGGCCGAACGGTCGGTGTTCGACGGGGAGGCGGATGCCGTCGTGGCGCCTGCATTTGACGGGCTGGTAGGGATTCTCCCCCGGCACGCCCCTTTCATGACGCTCCTGGGGGAGGGAATCGTCAAGATCAGCGGGTCAGGGGGGGAAGGAGGCGTGACCCGGCTGAGTGTGATGGGGGGCTTTCTTCAAGTGGCATCGAACGTTGTGCGCATCGTGGCGCGACGGGCTCGGCCCGCCGACTCTTGACTTCCAGGGGGCAATTTCCAACAGTGGGGCCAGTTTCGAAGCACGCAAAACCCCTAAAACCCCTTTTTTCCCTCGGAGGTATAGGTATGAAGCGGCTCGGACTGGTAATGCTCGCGATCGCGCTGTGCGTCGTCGCTGCACGCCCTGCCATGGCGCAGGGCAATCTGCGGTATGGCGTGAGTGCTGGCCTGCTTTTACCCATGGGCGATTACAACACAAGTTCCAAGCTTGGCTGGGTGGGTGGAGCTGGTGCAACCTATTGGCTGACCGGCGGGACAATCGGCATCAGGGGCGACCTGTCATACTCCCAAACGGCGTTTGACTCGGCCGCGACCGGCTTCAGCGGCAATACGAAGATCTTCGGGGGCACCGCCTCGGTCGTATATGCGTTGATGCCGGCAAGCGCACCGGCACGCCTCATGATCACGGGTGGAGTCGGCATCTATAACGTAAAAGCCGACTTGGGTGGTGGTCTCTCGGGATCCAGTTCGAAAGTCGGCTTTGCTGGCGGCGCGGCAGTCGCCTTCAAGATGGGCACGGGCGGCACGCGTCTGGTGGTCGGTACTCGCTACACGACCGTCAGTACCACGAACAAGCTCAACTTCCTGCCGATCACGGTGGGGCTCAGCTTCGGGAAGTAAGCGACCTCGAGCGGCGTGAGCCGCATCACCAGGTCGGACGTAAACGATGGCCCGTCAGCATCCTAGCTGGGGGGCCATCGGCTTTTTCGCGGACACCTAGTTGACAGAAACCCATGTGGTTCTTAACGATGTGGCGGTTTTCACCACCCCAAATGGAGGTCGTATGCGGAAGCTCACGAGGACTCTGGTGGCGGCTGTCGCCCTGGTGGCGCTCCCGCACATCGCGCTCGCGCAGCGGGCTCGCTCAGCCGCCGCTGCTCCTAAGAACGAAATCGGTGTGGATCTCGGTGCAGCGTATAGCCATTACGGCAGCGGCTGTACCACGAGTTGCAGCGGTATCGGCATCGGGACACCCGTCGATATCCGCTGGGGCTTCATGGCCACTGGGCTGCTGTCGTTCGAGCCGCGGTTTTCGTTCAACTATATCTCGGGTTTCGGCGACCACGCCCTGTCGTTCAATCCCGACGTGAACGTGCTGTATCGCATGGGCAAATCGACGGCCAGGAAGGGCCTGTACCTCACCGGGGGCCTCGGCTTGAACATTCTCAGCGGCTCCGCGGGCGGGGTTAGCACTAGCTCGACACAATTGTCGCTCAATGGTGGCGTCGGCAAGCGCATTCCCATGGAATCGAATGCCTGGCGTTTGGAAGGGTTCCTCCGCTACAACTTGGCAAATACGAGCAAGGGTATACCGAGCAGCTTTCAGCTTGGCGCCCGCGTTGGCATGTCGTTCTGGCGTTAAGCTCGGAGCGACGATCGATGGCCCGCAGGCTCCATCCTGCGGGCCATCGGTGTTACCTCCCCCAATTGGAGGTCTTGCATATGCGGAAGCTCTTCAGCGGGATGGTCCTAGCGGCGCTCGCGCTGTCGCTCCCCACCGCGGCCCATGCTCAGCGCCGGGCGGCCGCCCCCTCCATGGGGGGCGCCAAGCACGAGTTGGGTGTGGATGTCGGCCTCGCGTACGTCAATTCAAATCTCACGGGCGTCAGCGGCGGCATCGTAATGGTGACTCCTCTCGATGTCCGCTTCGGCTTCGTGCCGCGGTCGGGCAAGATGATGTGGGAGCCGCGCGTTTCGCTCAACTTCAGCACGGTGGGTGGGAGTACGACCTACCTCTTCACGCCTCAAGTCAACTTGCTGTACGCGAACAGCACCGGCGGGCACCGCCGCGGCATGTACTTCACGGGCGGCGCCGGTCTGGTGTTGGGCGACAATGGCACGACCAGCGGAACCGCGGTCAAACTCGAGGGCGGCGTTGGTTGGCGGAAGCCGTACGAGAGCGCAGCCTGGCGCTACGAAGTCGGGTTGCAATGGGTCTCGTCGAGTACGCCACTGGGCCTTGCCGCGGACTACATCGCCATTGGCGGTCGCGTGGGCATTTCACTCTGGCACTAGAAGTAGGGGCGCAGCATGCTGCGCCCCTCCATTGGGCGCGGCGTTCCGGAACATCGGAACGCCGCGCTATTCGTCGGGTAACCCCCGCACCAACTCTCGAGGAGCATTCATGCGTTGGTCTCGCGTGTCGTGTCTGCTGGTCCTGAGTGGAGCGATGGTCTCCACGGCGGCGGCACAGGCGACCGGTATGCCGAGCTATAACGCGCCCTATCGGGCATTCAGCCGTTCGGAGATCGGGTTGGTGCTGAGCTTTCCCAATGGCGGCGGCACGGCGTTCGAGGGCGCCTATCGGTGGGCGAGTGGAAAATTCGATATTGGTCTCCGCGGTGGCATCTTCACGCCGGGCGGCGGCGCCAAATCGGTGCTACTGGTGGGTGCGGAAGCACGCGAGCGTGTCGTCACGCATACCGAGGACTTCCCCCTCGACGGCGCGTTGATCCTCGGTGTCGGCGGACAGCTCGTCAGCGGCAACTCGGCGCTGATCGTGCCGGTCGGTCTGTCGCTCGGACGGCGCGTCAATCCCAGGGATTCCAAGATCAGCATCGTCCCGTACGTGCAGCCGACCGGGTTTCTCGTTGCCGGGAGCAGCAACTCGGACTTTTTGTTTGCGCTCGGCCTGGGCGCCGACTTCCGGCTGACGCCGCGGTTCGACGCGCGGATCAGCGCGGGTCTTGGGGATCTCGAGGGTGTGTCAATTAGCGCCGTGTGGGTGCATTAGGCCGACACAGATTGACTTGGCGCAACCGTTTTCCTACCGTAGGCTGCTCACGACATTGTGGAGGATACGAATGAAACGGATCGCGGTACTCATGACAATGATCGCCTGCGGGGCGTCACCCGCCGTCGCGCAGTGGCAGGGGATGCCGGCGTGGAATAATCCGAAGGGTGGCACCGGCGTCACGATCAACGGCGACGTGGGCGTCCCAAATACGGACGCCGGCAAAGGCACCGCATTCGGCGCGCGCGGCACGCTCGGTCTGGCCAATATCAGCTTCACGGCGGGCATTGCCAGCTGGAAGCCGAAGGATGCGGGCGCGAGCTCGACGTCAGTCGGCGGCGTGGCGCAGTTCCGGGTCATCGGTGGCAGCCTGATTCCGTTTGCGCTGAACCTGCAGCTGGGTGGCAGCACCTCGAGCGCCATCAACACCAGCACCGATACCGTTCCCAAGATGACTCACATCCTCATTGGTGCCGGCCTGAGTGTGAACGTGCCGACCCCAGGGCTCAGCATCGAGCCGTACCTCTCCGTTTCGAACCGCTGGCACAAGCCGTCGGGGCTGTCCACTATGTCGAATATCGGCTGGGTGCTGGGCGCCAATGTAGGATTCGGAATGCTGGGGCTCCATGTGGCATACGACTCCGAGAAGCTCGACAGCGGCGGGACCGCCGGCGTCCTCGGCATCGGAGTGCACATCGCGCTCAAGGCTCCCATCGGGATGTAAGACGCTGTAGCTTTGGGGCGCGCCGCCATCATGCGGCGCGCCCCTTTTTTTCCCGGGAGATTCGTGATCCATCTTGTTACCCGCGTGGGCCTAGTGGCCTTGGCCCTCACGCTGAGCGGCTGCGCCATGACGTTCGATGCCACGGATCTCGGCGTTCCGACGTCGCTGGCCGAGTCGGCGCAAACTCCGCGGCAGGGGACGCCATTCCGCATCACGAAACATCCGGTGTATCTGCTCTGGGGATTGGCGGCCGCGTCGCGTCCCAACGCCGAAGACGTGCTCGCCGGTCAGGTGGGTACCGGCGCGCGGGTCGCAAACCTGCGCATCAAAGTGCGGGCGCGGTGGAGCGATCTTTTGGTGACGGTGCTGACGGCGGGGCTGGCCAGCCCGCGATCTGTGACCTTCGAAGGGATGGTCGTCAGCGATACGGCTTCGACTTCGTCCACACCACGATAACGCCGCACGCCGCATTCGAGCCGGCGAACTCTCCCGGTACCTCGCCCGCCCCACGATAGACCTCGATCCCGTACACATCGTTGATCGGCGTGTTTTCGTGAAACGAGTGGACTTCAACGCCGTCGACATACCAGGTGGGCTCGCATTGCGGCGTACGGGCCATATGGGCGTAGCACTCGAATTTTTGCTGGTCGCACTCCATGTGGACGCCGCGCACGGTGCGGAGCGCATCGCCGATGGAGCCGGCGCCCTGCTTCTTGATGTCGTCCCACCGGAGGTAGGCGCCCATTTTGCGCTGGCGCCGGCGTTCGAAGTCGGTGTACCGGGGCATCAGCGCCACGGCGCGCGCCTCGACGACGACGGCCGGCAGCATGAAGCCGTTGAAATCGAGCGGGAAGACGCCCTCCACAACACCGGACTCCGGGATGCGAATGTCGAACGTGCCCGGCTCGAAGCCGATCTGCCTGACTTCGATCGCGATGAACCCGGGCGTCACATTCTGCGCCACGAAAACCCCGCCGGAGTCCGTTTTGACCAGGGGGCCGCTGTTGCCAACCCGGACCGTGGCGCCGGCCAGGGGAGTACCCATCTCGCTGTCGATGACACGACCACGGAGCGTGGCCTGAGCCCGGCCTGAGGCTGCGGCAATGGTGGTCGCGAGGGCCGCCAGCAGGACGGGGGCGAGGATTCGGGATGCAGGAATCATGTTTGACGAAACCCCTCTAGCGCATCAACTAATAGAAGGTAGTATGAACCCTGGCGCTAGTCTGGCCATGCTGATCCTCCAAAGTCTGTAGGGCCGTCACGTCCCGCCGTCGGGCGTGGACCAAGGAGGTTGGTTACGTTGGTTTGCCCTGTTTGGAAATGCCGTCCCATCCGCTTTCCCTCTTCACACGAGAGGCAGCTTATGCGCGTACGCAAGTTTGGTGCGCTGCTGGCCACAGGTGCGGCCGCAGCTCTGGTAACGCTCACGTTCAGTACCGCGCCGCTGGCCGCGCAGGAGGCGGTCATCAAGGGCAAAATCACCTCGGAGGCAGGTGAGCCCCTCGGCGGCGCCAACGTAGTGGTGGCGAATACGAACCTCGGCGCCATCACCGCGGCCAACGGGACCTACACGCTGACGATCGGCGCGAACGCCACTCGTGGCCAACAGGTCGTGCTGACCGCCCGGTACATCGGTCACAAGCCGGTGACCCGCACGGTGACGCTCTCCGCTGGCGAGCAGGAGCAAAACTTCCAGCTCGCGTCCGATCCGTTGCGGCTCGAAGAGGTGGTTGTGACCGGAGTCGCGGAAGCGACGGACCGGCGCAAACTGCCGATGACGGTCGCCAGCGTGAACGCGGATCAGCTCCAGGCGGTGCCCGGCGCGAGCGCGCTGCAAGCCGTCGAAGGCAAAGTCGCCGGCGTGCGGCTCATCCCGAACTCGGCGCAGCCCGGCGGTGAGCCGTCGCTGCGGCTCCGCGGCGCCACGAGTATTGGCGGACGGCAGGATCCGCTGGTCATTGTCGATGGCGTGATCACGCGCTATGGCCTCGCGGACATCGCGGGCGAAGACGTGGAGCGGGTAGAGATCGTCAAGGGTGCCGCGGCTTCCGCCTTATACGGGTCCGATGCGGCGAATGGTGTGGTGCAGGTGTTCACGAAACGTGGCGCGTCACTGCCCGAGGGCGGTGTCCGCATCACGACCCGCGTCGAGGGCGGCGCGAACAACATGCCGAACCGACTCGAGTTCTCACACCACCACGCGTGGGAAGTCGAACAAGCGCCGGGCTATTGCGCTGCGACCGGCCTCGCGCAGGATGACCCGACCACGCCTGCGGATGAGAGCGAGATTTGGACCGTCGCTCCCAACGCAAACTACTGCCTCAACGAAAACGGCTCACGCGTGATCAGGCCCGACCAGATCGCCAAGAACCCGTACACCACGTACTACGACCACTGGAACGCGCTGGTCAACTCCGGTGCGTTCTGGACGGGCTATGCGTCGGTCGGGCAGCGCTCGGGCGGGACGAACTACAGTGCCTCGTTCGAGGAGACGCGCAACAAGGGCGTGATCTTCGGTCTGGGCGGCTACAACCGGCAGAACTTCCGGCTGAACGTGGATCAACAGATGCGCTCGAATCTCGACGCGTCAGTCAGCGCGTTCTATGGCAAGTCCACCAATGGTCGCGCCGCCGAAGGCTCTGGTGGGCCGTTTTTCGGTCTGATGTTCCTCCAGCCGGACGTCAACATCAAGGCCTGCTGCAACCCTGACGGCACGCCTTACATCGCGAACGTGCCGTTGAGTGGTGACGTCGCAAACGACTTCAACCCCTTGTATGAGCTGAATACCCGCAAGATCGATCAGGACCGGAATCGCTTCACCGGTTCGGGGCGGCTGCGCTGGCGGCTCAACCAATGGCTCCAGGCGGAGGGCACCTTCGGGTACGATCAGGAGGCGCAGGAGTACACCGACGTGACGCCGTTTGGACACTATGCATCTACGGGTGCGACGGATAAAGGTTCGCTGTATCTGCAGTCGAAGAATGACTGGCAGGCCAACGGGGGCGTGACGCTCACCAGCGTCCGGCACTTCGGCAGCCAGATCACCAACACCACGAAGGTGGCCGCAATCTTCGAGGATCAGCGCGACCGCTTCCTCCAGTCGACCTCAGGCGGGTTCGTGGTGCCGCGTGTGCCGGAGTTCGGCACCGGAACAGACGCGCTCGTGCCGTCATTGTCGTACGACGCACGGATTCGGAACGAGAATTTCTACGGCGTCACGACGTTCGACATTCGAGATCGCTACATCCTCGATGGCCTCGTGCGGCGCGATGGCTCGTCGTTGTTCGGCCCGAACAATCGTTGGGCGACCTACTACCGCGTTTCCGGTGCCTGGCGCGTCACGCAGGATATCAACCTTCCCGGCATCGAGGAAATGCGGCTGCGCGCGTCCTACGGCACGGCCGGTCTCCGCCCAGGGTTCAACTATCAGTACGAGATCCTCTCGGTGGTGGGTGGCAACTTCAAGGCGATCACGCAGGGGAATCCCGACCTCAAGCCCGCGCAGTCCGCGGAGCTCGAGGTCGGCACCAACATCGACTTCAAGGGCGGCCGGTACACGCTCGAGTACACCTATGCGCAGAAGAAGACCAGGGACCAGATCATCCTGGTCGATCTGCCCGCCGTCGCGTGGTTCGCGAATCAGTGGCAGAACGTGGGGTCGCTCCGGGCGCGCACCCATGAGGTGACGTTCGCCGCCCGCGTCATCAATCAACCCGGCACCCAGCTCACCCTGAACATCGTCGGCGACCGGACCCGTCAGGTCATCACCGATTGGCCCCTGCCCGAGCGGCTCTACCGCTTCGAGCAGATGCCGGCCGCGTTCTTCCTCGGCAAGGGCTCGGATCTCGGCGTGCTCTACGGCAACCATTGGATCCGCAACATCAGCGAACTGTATGATGACCCCGCCAAGGCAGCGCTGAACGGCCCGGGCCAGACGTGGAGTCCCGACTCCGTGATGGTCAACGAGGACGGCTACGTCGTGCGCAAGAGCGCCTACGGGACGCCGACTGAGCGCGCGATCAAGTATGTCTACTGCAAGCTGCCGGGCCCGGGCGGGACGTGCGCGATCACGTCAAACATCGTGAAGATCGGAAACGCCAACCCCGACTTCAACCTGAGCTTCGGGTTGAATTTCAACATGAACCACTTTTCGGTGAACGCGCTGCTGGACTGGTCGCATGGCGGCCAGCTGTACAACGGCACACGGCAGTGGGCCTTCCAGGCGACGCGCGACCGGGTGCAGGATCAGGCCGGCAAGCCGGCGAATGCCGCGACGTGCGGTGTCGTCTCGGATCCAATGCCCGCCTGCCCACAGAAGGCGCTGCCGTACTACGGCGTCGGGTTCTACAACGGCCTCGATCCCGACGACTTCTTCATCGAGAGCGGGTCGTACGCGAAGCTGAAAGAGTTCGCGATCCACTACACCTTCGCGGGCAGCACACTCCGCTCGATCGGCTTGCGGAACCTGGGCGAGCTGCGCGTCGGCGTCGTCGGCCGCAACCTGTTCACCATCACCAAATACTCAGGGCTCGATCCGGAAGTGTCGGGCCTCTTCGGCGATCCCTTCCAGGTTCGGATGGACTGGTTCCAGTATCCCCAGTTCCGTTCCTTGTCGGCCGTCGTCGAAATCACGTATTGAGGGGGCCGACATGAACTCATTTCGAGGAGTATCCATGCTGCGGTGGTCAACGCTGGTCGTTGCTGCGGCGGCGATTGTCACGGTGAGCTGCAATCTGAACGTCGAAAACCCCAACGATCCCGACAAGCTCCGCTCCCTGGGGCAGCCGTCCGGCTTGCAGGCGCTGCTGGGCGGGGGGGTTCGTACGTGGGTCGAGACCCGGGAGAACTATTACGTCATGCCGCTCGACGCCCAGGCGGACAACTACACCGCCTCGTGGAACAATGCCGCGATGCGATTCTATAGCTCGGTGGGCTCGGACTGTCCGATTCGCTGCGGGTGGACGAACAGCTCGACGGCGCCCGAGGCAGCGGGTGGTCCCACGGTTGAAGTGTTGTGGTACGGGTACTACAACGTGTTGGCCACGGCGAACAACGTGTTGATCGGGATCCAAGACCTGCACGTCTGCTTCGACGACGACTGTTCGGTCGACTCCACGCTGACGCAGCGGAATAAATCAATCGCGCGCATGCTGCAGGGGATGGCGCTCGCCGGGATCGCCATGATTTACGATCAAGGTTTCATCGTGGACGAGACCACAGACCTTTCGGTCCCGAAGAACTTGCCCTTCCACACGCGGCAGGAAGTCCGTGACGCGGCGATCGCGAAGCTCGATCAGGCGTACACCGAAGCCGGCGTCAGTACGTGGAGTACGCCAGGCGGGTCGGACCCCAGCTGGTTCGGACTCCAACGCGGCAGGACGTACACGAATGTCCAGATCCGGCAGCTGATCCGCACGATGGAGGCGGAGCTGATTGCCATGTTCCCGCGGAATTCCGCGGAAAACACCGCAGCCGATTGGGCCGCGGTCACGAATTACGCATCGCAGGGCATCAGCAGCGGGACGCCGTACCAGTTTGAGTTTTACATCGATCAAACCACGCGTGAGTGCGGCGTCGCCTGTATCAAGACCTGGGGTAACTCGGTTTCGACCGAGCGCGTGGATACACGCGTGGCGGCGATTCTTACGACCAACCATCAGGATCCCTGGCCGGCACCGAGCGGCAATCCTTGCCCGACGATTTCGGCGGACAAACGGGTCGGCGACGGTAGGTACGGACCCGCCGGCAATAAGAATTACAACCAGGTTGCAATTGCTCCGGGGGACTCTGCATCTGGCACGGATTACGCCTGCGCTGGGGTCGCGATCTTCCCCCCCGCGCGCGGCTCCTACCATCAGAGCAACCTGCAGCATGTGCGTTACCACCAACTGGCCTATCGCGGCGAAGATCTGCCAGCCGATGACGGCACGGGGCAGGATCCGTTGTACACGCCGCAGATGAATGACCTGCTTTGGGCCGAAGGCTTGATCCGCAGCGGGGGCAGCGCGGTCACCGCGGCGACACTCATCAACAACAGCCGCGTAACCCGCGGTGGTCTACCGGCGCTGACAGGTGCAGAGACTCAAGCCGAGCTGATCGCTGCGCTGCAGTACGAGCAGGAAGTCGAGTTCATGGGTCAGGGCGTCACGCCGTTCTTCAACCGGCGCCGCTCGGGGTACAACGCGGCGGCGGGAGGCGGTCGGCCGGCGTACGTGGATGGCTTGATCACCGGGACGCCGCGGCACATGCCCGTTCCGGCCAAGGAGCTCGATATTCTCACGCGGGCAGTCTATACGTTCGGTGGACCGACCTTGCCGGATATGTCGAGGAGCGTGGACGGCGGTCAGCGTCAGGAGACAGTGGCCGATCGCTTCCGGGTGTTGCAGAACGCGCGGCCGGGCTATCTGACGCGCTTCCTGCCGAGTGAGATGCGGTTCTAAGTAGAGACGATGTAAGCTGAAAGAGGGGCGGGAGCGATCCCGCCCCTTCCTTATTTAGGGGCGTGGACTGTGATCTCCCGCTCGTCACGCACGAGCGGGAATGTCTGCTCACCGCCCCCCGGCCAACGGACCCAGAGCGCGCTCGGCGCGCGCGCCCGGCCCAGGACCTGCACGGCACCATTCTCCGACCAATAGCCCGAGCCCGCCTGAATTTCCCGCACCGGACCAGCCGCTTCGCCCCCCCCGTACCGCAGCCGCATCTGTGTGCCGATGCCCGTCGGATTGCCCGCCGGCCCGATGACGCGGACGCGGAGACCGGGAGTCGCGCCGCGATTCTTGAACAGACGCGTCGGCGCGCCGTTCTCGCTCACCGCGAGGTCCAGCCGCCCATCACCGTCGAAGTCCGCGTAGGCCGCGCCGCGCTGCTCGCCGTACACCAGTAGGCCCGACCGCTGGCCGGGCATGGCCTCGAACCCCCCGGTGCCGTCGCCGAGCAGCAGCAGGCTGCGGCCCGCATCGTAGCGCGGCGTGGCGATGTCGGTCGCGAAAAAATTCTGGCTGAGGAACAGGTCCTCTTTCCCGTCGCCGTTGAAATCGGCGACGCCGGCGTAGAACGCCGGCGCCAGTTGCGCTTCTGCCGGGAGCGAGTGCGCCTCGAACCTACGCCCGCGATTCAAGAACACGATGTGATCGAGCGTCGTCGCGCCCAACCGTACCGCTCCCTTGGCGGCGGGGCCGAGCACCTGATCGATGTTCGCGTCGGCGTAGGCGCTGAACGTCGGGATCCGTTGTGCCAGTCCGGGAAGCGCCAGCGCGAGTCGATCGAAGGACTCGAGCGGCGCGGCCGCGCCGATACGCGGATCCCTTTGTGCCAAGAGCGCGTCCGGCCGCCCGCGGCCGCTGAAATACCCCGTGTAAAGGAGCAAGGGGTCAGAGGCGCTCGCATGGTAATCGAGATTGCGACCCCAACTCGTCGCGACAATGTCGAGCCGGCCGTCGCCGTCGAGGTCGCCCGTGGCGAGCCCGTTCCAGCGGCTGTTCACGTCGGACAGGCCCGGGAACTCCGCTGCCCGAAATCGGCCGTGATCGTTCAGGAAGATGTGAATCGCGCCCCACTCGAGGGTGACGATCAGGTCCGGGTCACCGTCCCCATCGATGTCGGAAAACAGCGCCGCTGATACCATCCCCAGCTCGTAGAACAGCCGATCGTTCGCCGAGTCGAGCACGAGGCGGCCAGCGACGTTGTGGTACAAATGCGAGGAGGGCGACAGCGGATACAAGCCCGGATAGATCCTCGCGCCGACGAACAGATCGAGCGTGCCGTCGCCGTCGTAGTCCGCGAGCGCGAGCGGTCCCACGCTCGCGGTGTCGCCGCCCAGCAGCGGCGTCATCGCTCCTGTGCGTGGTGAGTACGCGACGACTCTCGGAGCGGTGGCGGCTTCGTACGCCGCGACGCCAGCGAGCGCGAGCGATCCGCCGTGTCCGTCCGGCCAGCCGAGAATCGTGGTGAGGTCGCCGCGGGCGGGCGGTGGCTGCACGCGCGAGGGCTGCAGCCGCGTTCCGGTGTTGTGGAAGAACGCAATCGCACCGGTGCGTCCCGCCCCAACGATCAGATCTTCCTTGCCGTCGCCGTCGAGATCGACCCACGCGACACCCGGACCGAGCTGGCTGAAGGAGTTGGGCAGCAACGGCTGGCGCTGGTAGTCGTCGAAATACGGATCGACGTGAGTCTGACCACCGAGCTCGGCGGTGATGTCTTGGAACAGCGGTGCTGCAACAACGTGCGGCGTGCGGCGTGCGGCGTTCGCGCCAGGGGGCTCGGCGATTTCGTACTCGCGATTGGGCGTCGCACTGTCGATTACGCTGCGCCGCCTGTCGCGCCATTCGACTTCGATTCGGACGCGAGCCGCGGTGCCGGTGGCGAACGTGAGGCTCGCCTCGGAGCTCGACAGGTACAGGCCGCCGGCCAGCATCTCGCTTTCTTGTAGAAGGACGGGACCGCCCAGCACCCGCACGCGGCTGCCGATACCGGCGGTGTTCGGCGCCGCGCCGCGCAAGCGCACCGCCACGCGCGGTGCCGTGGCGTC
>DASWEL010000284.1:0-10318 GCA_036394755.1 Gemmatimonadales bacterium
GGCTGCGCTTCAAGCGACGTCGGATGGCACATGCGTTGCTTTCTCGCAGACCGACGAGCCCGAACGACCGATCAACACGATCGCGACCCGATCTGTTCTTCGTGCGTCGAGCCCTGATTCCGAGGAGAACAAATGACGAAATCATTGTTGCTGTCGATGCTCCTGTGCGGCGCAGCAAGTGCCCAGCAGACGCCGAACAAGACTGTAGTCCTCGTCCACGGCGCCTTCGCTGACGGATCGAGCTGGGACAAGGTCATTCCGCTGCTACAAGCCAAAGGACTGCGGGTCGTCGCGGTGCAGAATCCGCTGACTTCCCTTGCCGATGACGTGGCGGCCACCAAACGCGTCCTCGACGAGCAGAGGGGGCCCGTCGTCTTGGTCGGTCACTCGTGGGGAGGTACCGTGATAACTGAGGCGGGCGCCGACGACAAGGTATCGGCACTGGTGTTCGTGGCTGCGTTCGCCCCGGACGTCGGTGAATCGTCGAACGACCTCGGCAGCGGCGGCCCGCCGCCTCCGGGAGCCGCCAACATCCGGCCGGACAAGGCCGGTTTTCTCTATCTCACGCCCGAGGGCGTCGCGCGTGATTTTGCCTCCGATCTCCCGACTGCGCAGACGAACGTAATGGCAGCCACGCAGGGGCCAATCTTCGGGAAGGCGTTCGACGAGAAAGTGACGAACGCCGCCTGGAAGATCAAGCCCTCGTGGTTCATCGTCGCGGAGATGGATCGAATGATCCAGCCCGAGCTCGAGCGCGCGATGGCGAAGAAGATCGGCGCCAGCATGACGGCGCTGCCGACCAGCCACGTGCCAATGCTGTCGCGGCCGAAGGAGGTCGCGGCAGTGATCCTGGCCGCGGCGGGAATCGGGCCATCGACCGTACGTAATCCACCTGCACGCCCAACCAATTAAGCCATCCAAGGAGATTCAAAGTGTCTGAACAAATCAGGGCAACAGCGGAAGTCACGAAGCAGGTATATCTTGCGCGGCGCTCAGACCATTACTGGCGCGTCACGATTGATCATCCGCCGCTCAACATCTTCGGTCCGGACACCATTCCGCAATTGAATGAGATCATCACGGCGCTTGAAACTGACAAGCACGTCAAAGTGGTCGTCTTTGACAGCGCCGTGCAAGGGTTCTTCCTGACTCATTACGACTTCCTTGCGCGGCTCGAGGATACAACCCGTCTACCACCCGGACCGACAGGGCTGCAGCCTCTGCCCGACATGCTGGTACGGCTGAGTCGTGCCCCGGTCGTGTCGATCGCATCGATCCGGGGCCGCGCTACCGGCGTGGGAAGCGAGCTGGCCCTGGCCTGTGACATGCGCTTCGCCAGCCGCGAAAAAGCCATCCTGTCTCACTTCGAAGTCGGGGCTGGTGTGGTGCCCGGAGGTGGCCCGATGGCACGGCTACCGCGCCTGATGGGACGAGGACGCGCACTGGAAGTGCTTCTGGGGGCCGACGACATCCCGGGTGACCTGGCCGAACTCTACGGATACGTAAACCGGTCATTGCCGGATTCTGACCTCGACGCGTTTGTCGAGTCCCTCGCAACCCGCATCGCATCGTTCGACAAGCAGGCGATCAGCGAGACCAAGCGCTTTGCCGACGTGGCCAGTTTGCCGCCTGACTTCGAAATCGCACCGGAGTGGGATGTGTGCCTTGCTTCGATCGCGCGGCCGGCCGCGCAAGAGAGGATCAGGATGTTGATGGAGCGGGGATTTCACCGACCGGGTGATGTGGAAGACCGCTTGGGATATTACGTCGGCCAACTCGGGCGCTAAGCGTCTCAAGAACATTCCAGATGTCACATCATGGGCCGAGGGACAGATAAGGCAGGTTCTGTCGTCTCGCCCTCCTGCTCCCTCCTCGCGATCAGCCCTGGCAGAGCGCGGCGGCAGCGCACCACTCTCCGCCGCGCAGCGGTGGGGCGTGTGCGGAAGCGTGGCGCCGCCTCCGCCCCCGTGCGGCAGGGCCCACTTCTTCGCAGTGTTCGCGCCGGGTCCTTGCTCTGCGCGCTCGGGAAGGACGTTCTTCACGTGTCGACACCGCCTGGTGATACGCGACCTCGATGTTGATGTAAGTCCTTGTCGAACGCGACGCCCGACTCCTTCTTGAGCCGCGCGGCCGCCCTCTTGGCGCCGTCCTTCAGGCTCTTCGAGGTCGGGTTGGTCTCGGGCTTGACACCCAGGCGCGTGGCGAGGCGACGGCCTCCTTCACGCCCGCGCTGTGGTCGTCGACCAGCCTGCGGGGCGAACTGCTTGACCTCCGCGTTCTTCGTCTTCGACGGGGCGAGCTTGCCGCGGTCGATGTCGATGTTGTGCGCGGTCAGCGCGATGTCGGCGATCTGCGGATCGGTGGGGGCGCGCGAAATGGCCGAGGTGAGCCCCGCCAGGCCGCGACGAATGCCGCGATGGAGCCCTGATTCGAGAGGTCGAGCGCCTGCGACCCGCATGCGATCCGTGCCGATGTCGCGCGCGACCCTCATCCCGCCGTCAACATCGCGGACCGCGAGCGTGACCTCTGCGTCCGCGCGGGCGAGCGCCCGGGCGCAGCCTCGACGCCGATCCCGGACGACGCGCCGGTGACGATCGCGCGCTTGCCGGACAAGTCGACGACGGCGATGACCTCGGCAGCGGTCGACTTGGCACCCGAATGGAATGTCGAGACTCGACATCTGCGCAGTTCGTCTAGCGCGCGGCGGCGGCGCCCAACGGATCGCTCCGTGCGCGGGCTCCAATCGCGTCGATGCTGAAGGCGCCTGCGCCCTTTGCGAAGACGATCAACGCGCCGCCGGCGATGGAGAGGTTCTTGAGGAAGTTCACGATCTGGATCTGCTGTTCGTTCGCGGGGGCGAACCAGAAGTTGTGGAACACGAGCGTCACGGGAACGAGGAAGACCAGCAGGGCGACCGCAGCCCAGCGCGCCTTGAACCCGAGGACGACACCGATGCCGCCCACCAACTCGAGAACGGTCGCGATCACGAGCAGGATCTCCGGGACGGCCTTGCTCGCGGCATAAGCGACGGTCCCGTGCCAGGCGGCGAGCTTTCCTGCTCCGCTGATGACGAAGATCAATCCGAGCGCCACGCGCCCGACGAACTGCGCCCACTTCGAGATTGCGTCCATTGTGCCTCCGTTCGCGGCCGAGGATTGCTGAGGGACGTGCACGCGATGCGGAATCGGTTTGTGCAACCAGTGCGCCAGCCTCCATTCGTGGAGATCTGATCCGGCGCCCCTCGGAGCTCGCCTTGGGCATCGCGATGGTCCCGCGCTGTTCGTGATCAATCTCCGACGTCGCTGCCCTGAAGCGATCGCCTGCGTTCAGGATCCGTACGGATCAGTGAATGCTCCCGGGCCGTCCGGGACCTGGCGGTCGGTCGCCAGTGCCACGCCTGCGTGAGTCGACCTCCTCAGTTCAGCCTGCTCGTTCAGGGGCGCTGATCGATTCCGGAGACGTTGTCGGATGCCCGGTCAACAGGCAATCTTCGGCCGGTACTTCCTCAGCCGGTCGAGCAGCGCTCCGCGGCTCAAGCCGAGGCGCCGGGCGGCCTCGGCTTGATTGCCGCCGGCTGCCGTCATCGCGCGGCCGATCAGGGTGCGTTCCACCGTTTCGAGGTATTCGCGGAAATTGATTGTTCCGTCCGGCGCCTGTTCGCGGTCCACGGCTGCGGCCTGAGTCACCTCGCGAGCGAACCAGCTCTCATTGATCAAGACGTCCGAGCTGCCCGCTGCGATCGCCCAGCGCTCGATGACGTTCTGGAGCTCGCGGACGTTTCCTGGCCAGGAGTAGGTCCGCATCATCTGCAGCGTCTTGTCGTCCAGGCCGCGGACTTCTCGCCCCAGCTTGCTCTTCTGCGTGCGCAGGAAGTGCTCGATGAGCACTGGGATGTCCGATGGTCTCTCCCGCAACGGCGGAACGTGGATGGGAAACACGTTCAGTCGATAGAACAAGTCGCTCCGAAAACTTCCCTCGGCGATGGCAGCCCTCAGGTCGCAATGGGTCGCTGCGACCACCCGCACGTCGGCGCGGATCGGTTTGTTGCCGCCCACCCGCTCGAACTCGCGTTCCTGCAGGACCCGCAACAGCGCGATCTGCGTCTCGGCCGGGAGATCGCCAATCTCGTCGAGAAAGATCGTGCCGCCTTCCGCGAGTTCGAACCGCCCGAGGCGTTGGTGCAGCGCTCCCGTGAACGCTCCTCGCTCGTGGCCGAACAATTCGGATGCGATCAGCGATGGCTGGATGGCAGCGCAGTTGACGCTCACTATCGGCCGCGCCGAGCGGTGGGAGCGGGCATGGATCGCGTGCGCGATCCTCTCCTTGCCCGTCCCCGTTTCGCCGAGGATGAGGACCGTCGAATCGGTGGGCGCCACCATCGCTACCCGATCGATCACCGCCTTGAAGGCCGGGCTGTCGCCGACCACCTGCTCGAAAAGCCTTCGCGGAGCCCTGCTCCGCGCAGATGCTCCCTTCGGGGAGCGCGCGATCCCTTGCCGGATCGCGGCCAGAAGCGCGTCGCCGTCGAGAGGCTTCGTCAAGAACTCCAGCGCGCCGGACTTCATCGCCCGCACCGACGTGGGGATGTCGCCGTGACCGGTGATGAAGATGACGGGCACGTGGACCTCGGCGCTGGCGAGCTCCTGCTGCACGTCGAGACCACTGAGCCCGGGCAGGTTCACGTCGAGCACAAGACAGCCGGGGACCTCGTCCCGGCATCGGTCGAGGAGCTCCCGCGCACTTGCGAACGTCTCAACTCTGAAATTCGCCGAATGAATCAGGCCCTGGACCGATTCGCGCACCGAGACGTCGTCGTCGACAACGTACACAGCAGCAGATGCATCGCTCATGGGGCACCTCGCCTTGGAGACCACGCGAAGCATCCACGCGCAGGGAACAAAATCCATTACACCTTGGTATCGGCAAGAACCGGAGGCGACGTCCGACGCCGGTGATCCGATTAACGTCGGAGTGCGCGCGTGACCGCATCGAGCAGGGCGGATTCGCTGAACGGCTTGAGCAGACACTCGATCGCGCCGGCCTCGAGCAGCCGGAGACGCAAGGTCGCGTCGCCCTGAGCCGTGATGAAGACGATCGGAATCGTGCTTCCACGGCGCGCCAGTTCCTGCTGCAGAGCGGGTCCGCGACTCGGACGCGGTGCTCGTATAGTATCGGCAGCGACGATTCGGGGGTGCGCGATGAGCACGCCAACCTGCGGCGAGTCGAACGATGCGGCGGCGCCGCAGGCCATTCCCGTCGTCTTCGTCGTCGATGACGACGTCTCGGTGCGCGAGTCGGTCGAATTGCTGGTGCTCTCTGCGGGCTGGCGGCCGCAGACATTCGCGTCCGCGCGCGACTTCCTGGCCCGCCCGCGAGTCGTGGCTCCGAGCTGTCTGGTCCTCGATGTTCATCTTCCGGATCTCAATGGGCTCGATCTGCAGGAGCGTATCGTCGATCGGATCGACATGCCGATCATCTTCATCACGGGTTACGGCGACGTTCCGATGACGGTCCGGGCAATGAAGGCCGGAGCGGTCGAGGTCTTGACGAAGCCATTCAACGAGGACGTTCTGCTGGGCGCCATTCAGCACGCACTCGAGCGCAGCCGCACCGCGCTTCGTCAGGAAGTGGAGATGCGAGCGCTCCGCCAGGGCTATGGGTCTCTCAGCCGTCGGGAACGGGAGGTGATGGCGCTGGTCGTCAGAGGCCTGCTCAACAAACAGATCGGTGGCGAGCTCGGCATCAGCGAGGTCACTGTAAAGACACACCGAGGCAGGGTGATGCGCAAAATGAAGGCTGGATCTCTCGCCGATCTGGTCAACATGGCCGCGAAACTCCGTCTCGCACCGGGCATTCCTGAGTCGACCGCCGCTGATACCAAAGTATCATCGACACGGAACATCGATTGACGGATGGTCAGACCGGGCCAGGAGGACCGCAGTGGAGACTCAGTCCAACAGCGCTGGCGGTGAAAACGCGCGAAACGAATCAGGCCTTTCGACCGAGGCTGTTCTCAACAGTCTCAAGCTGATTTTCGCCGGGGCGCCGCTGTCCGAGGTGCTCACCATCATTGCTCGATTGGTCGAAGCTCAGCGCAAAGGGATGTTGTGTGCCATCTGGCTTCTCGACAAGGATGGAAGCCATTTCCGCTGCGCAGCGGCGCCCAGCCTTCCTGCGGCATATATCGCAGCGGCTGGGGGCCTGACTGTCGGCCCGAGAGGCGCGTCCTGCGGCACCGCCGTTTATCGGAGAGAGACCGTCTATGTGTCAGACATCCTCACCGATTCACTCTGGGACGACTATCGCCACCTCGCGTTGCCTCATGGTCTGCGCGCATGCTGGTCACGACCCCTGCTATCGAGCGGAGGTGCGATCCTCGGCACTTTCGCTCTCTACTATCGTGAGGCCTGTCACCCTCGTACGGGCGACGTGCAGTTGATCGAGAATGTCAGCCACATCGTTGGAATCGCGATCGAGCGCCACATGAAAGAGGAGGCATTGCGGCGCAGCGAGGCGCGGAAGGCTGCCATCCTGGATTCGGCACTCGACTGCATCGTGACCATCGATCACGAAGGCTGCATCACAGAGTTCAATTTGGCCGCGGAGCGGACCTTCGGCTACAGCCGCGACCAGGTGTTGGGCAAGCGTCTGGCCGACATCCTCGTCCCGCCGTCACTTCAAGACAAGCATCGCCGCGGACTTGAGCGCTACCTGGCCACCGGCGAATCGCGAGTACTCGGCAGGCACGTCGAGATGACGGCGGTACGTGCCGACGGACAGGAAATTCCCGTCGAGATCGCGATCACACGCATCTTGCTGGACGGGCCACCCTCCTTCACCGGCTACCTGCGCGACATCACCCAACGTAAACAGGCCGAGGAGAAATTGCGGCGAAGCGAGGCATTTCTCGCCGAAGCTCAACATCTCAGCTCGACAGGCAGCTTCTCCTGGCGCGTCGCGACGGAAGACATCACGTGGTCAGCTGAGCTCTCTCGGATTTTCGATCTCGACGCGCCGCTGACACTCGCGCGGATCCGTACTCGAGTCCATCCGGAAGACCTCCACGTCTTCGACGGCGCGGTGGACTGGGCACGAGGCACGGGCAACGATTTTGCATGCGATTATCGGTTACTGATGCCCGACCGCGCGATCAAACACGTGCGAGTCGTCGCTCGCGCGACCCGGGATCAGAACGATCAAACGGAGTACATCGCCGCGGTCCATGATGTGACCCAGAGCAGGTTGTCGGAAGAGGCACTCGACAAAGCGCGCATGGAGCTCGCACGCGTGGCCCGGGTGATGAGCCTCGGAACGTTGACGGCGTCGATCGCGCACGAAGTGAACCAGCCGTTGTCAGGGATCGTCACCAACGCCAACACCTGTCTAAGGATGCTGGCCGCCGACCCTCCAAACGTCGAAGGTGCGCGCGAGACCGCACGCAGAACCATCCGCGATGGCAACCGTGCGTCGGAGGTGATCGCGCGATTGCGCTCGCTCTTTAGCAACAAGAGCACGGCCATGGAATCCGTGGACCTGAACGACGCTACGCGAGAAGTGATTGCGCTGTCGTTGAGTCAACTTCAGCGAAATCGAGTGATTTTTCGGACCGAGCTCGCGGAAGATCTTCCGACCGTCAAGGGCGATCGGGTGCAGCTGCAGCAGGTGGTACTGAACCTGCTTCGAAACGCGTCCGACGCGATGAGCGCCGTCGACGATCGTCCGCGGCAGTTGCTCATCCGAACCGAGCGAGACGATGGACATCGCCTACGCCTGAGCGTGCAAGACACGGGCGCCGGCTTCGATCCTCGAACGGTGGACAGGCTGTTCGACACGTTCTACACGACGAAGCAGGACGGAATGGGAATCGGCCTCGCTGTCAGTCGCTCGATCATCGAGCGCCATCGTGGCCGCCTCTGGGCAACATTGAACGATGGTCCAGGCGCGACGGTATCCTTCTCCATTCCTCTCGATCCCGACAGCGTGTCAGATGACCACAGCGTTGGCGGCATTCGGACGGCTGCTGCGGCGAATGCGCCACAGGTCATGAGGAACGCATGAGCCTCGCCCGTTTCCTGGTGTCGGTCGTCGATGACGACGAGTCCGTGCGCGAGTCGCTTCCCGATCTACTGAAGGAGTTTGGTTTTGCGGTGCAGGCGTTCTCGTCCGCGGAAGAGTTCCTCGCTTCCGATTACGTCGATCAAACCAATTGCCTGATCCTCGACATCGCGATGCCGGGCATGACCGGACCCGATCTCCAACGGGAATTGAGATTTCGTGGGAAAGAGATCCGGGTGGTATTCATCACCGCTCATCGAGATGAGTCCGTCCGGCCGCGAATGCTCGAACTAGGTGGCGTGGAGTGCCTGTTGAAGCCGTTCAGCGACACGGCCTTGCTGAATGCGGTGAACGACGCGCTTGGAATCCACTGAGCGGGCCGGCGCGCGGCTCTACCTGTTTCACAAGAACCAGGAGAGGTCGAAGCGCATCTGCGCCCCATGATGAAACTGGCTCATGACGGACGACGCCTTCTCCGCCCGCGGTCCCTTCGGCGTTACCGTGAAGCCGGACGTTCGACGCACCTGAGCGGGACGAAGCTGGCTCCCGCAAGGACTCCTTCGGTACGGCCTTCGCCACCCCCTGGTCCAAATGGCGAACCTTCTCTTAGCGGTGTCGTTCCGCGACTCGCGAGCGAACCTCGTCAGCGGCTCGCGCGTCGCTTTGGACGCAGGAGATTTTCGGCGTCCTCCTCGCTGAGCTTCTCGGTCGTCTTCTCGATCAAGAGGGCCGCGAGCTGCATCGGTTCGAGGTTGGCACCCCCGTGCTCACGGACCTTCGCCGCGATCTCTTCGAGCTTCTTCAGGGTCCGTGGCGCGAGCGGCAGGAGGCGACGCTCAGTCCAGGCGGGGTCCGTAGGCCTCCCCCCGCCGGACGGCACGCGGAAGCGGGCCTCGATGTCAGCCAGAAGCTGCATCGCGCCGAAGTAGCCGCCAGTGGCAGCAACCTTCCCCTGTCGCTCGGCACCCAGCCCCTTGGCGATCTTGTCCATGTTGAGCTGCGTCTTCATCGTCTACTCCTCTCCGAAGTCGCGGATGGCGAAGTACTCGTCGCCGACCACGAGGCCAATTTCTCCCTGGCGAGCCTCGCGTCCCATCTTGCGGCAGAAGGCTCCGAGATCGGCAAGGTTGTGGTCGTCCTGGATGTCGGTCGGCGTCGTATAGCAGTGGACCACGACAGGCTCGTCCTTGACCAGGACGTCGCCTCGCTCGTCGTCCCGCCAGACGCCCTTCGCCTTGGGCTAGGCGGTAGCGCCGCCGAACAAACGGCCAAACATCTCTAGCGCCGCATCTACCCAGCGCGCCTGGTCGATTGGGGTCGTTCCGTCCCGCTCGACGCTCGGGACGAATAGAACGACGAGGACGCGCTTCCGCCCGCCGCTCAGCGCCCGCTGCCGGGTTCCGGCCGGTCTCCGCCGCTTCTTCACCATCACAACGATCAATATAGATCGTCCGTTGCCGCGGCGCAAGAAGCGGCGATGATAGCTTCAGCGGATGGGGCGCGTTCTGGTCCGGTGCGCCATCTACACGCGTCAGTCGGTGCTCGCCCGGAAAGCGCCGACTTCACGTCTTGCGACCAACGCGAGGCCTGCGTCGAGTTCGTACCGGCTCACGCACCGAGGGGTTGGGTCGCGCTAGAAGCTGTCGCCTTCCTCCCTCGTCCCGGGTCCACTTTCAACCCTGGCAGACCGCGGCCGCGGGCTGGCACCCCCGCCGCGCAGGGTTGCTGTCGCGGATGATGCGCTCGACAGCGGCGCGCCCTCGCCGACGTCTGGCTCGTCGCGGCCGAGCCATCGCAGGCACCCATTGTCCACTGCTGACGATGGCGGCGAGCGGCTGCTTCACCTCATGGGCAATGGATGCGCTCAGCTCCCTCATCGTCATGACGCGCGACAAGTGGGCCAGCTCAGCCTGCGCCTTGCGCAGTTGCTGGCCCGAGCAGGAGCTATGCGGCTCGGCGACGGCGTGAACTACCGGGCAGCAGATTGAGATCCACTGTTCCTGATCTGGAAAAGTGTTTTGAACTTGCTGGACGAACCGGCGCTCCGCAACCGCATCCCATCGGCACAAGGAGGAACACCCCATGCAACTCGCCTCACTGATGCTGATTGCCGCTTCGTACCTGGTCGACAGTTCGCACACTACTGCTGGCTTTGCCGTGAAGCACATGATGGTTGCAACGGTTCGTGGTCAGTTCGATACGGTCGCGGGCAAGGTGGAGATCGACGATGCTGACCTCACCCGCTGCCGCATCGATGTCACCA
>DASWEL010000285.1:0-16648 GCA_036394755.1 Gemmatimonadales bacterium
GCGCTTCGACAAATCCGACGACGGAGTACGATTCCATGCGATCCAACACGCGGACGCCCGCGCGCTCGAGCAGCGGCCCGCCGAGAGCTTCGAGCTCCAGCCCGGGAAGACGGCGGCGCAATGCGGCCGCGACCGCGGCCGCATGCGCGTCCGCGGATGGCTCCCCTGCCGAGATGTAGATCCGCGGGGGGTGGGGAGTCACGGCCGCGCCGCGGCGAGCGGCGAGGCACTTATGGCGTCGGCGACGCGATAGGCAAGGGTCAGTGCCTGCAGCCCGGCGGCGCCGGTAACGACGACATCGCCGTCACCGCGCACTGCGCGCAGGAAGCTCTCCAGCTCGAGCTTGAGCGGCTCGGCCTCCGGTGCGTCGAGCCGCACATGCTCGACGATCTCTTCGATCCTGGTGGCGCCGAACCCCTGCCATCCCGATTTCAGCCGGTAGAAATGGCCGTCGCCCTGTGCGAGATCGAGCGAGAAGTATCCCGTGGGTTGGAAGATCCGCAGCTTGCGGGTGCGTTCCCGCGACACGCGGCTCGCCGTGATGATCGCCACGGCGCCGTTCGCGAACTCGACCCGGGCGTTGGCAATGTCCACATGCGGGGTGAGGATCGGCACGCCCGTCGCCCGCACCTCGCCGACTTCCGACCGTACGAGCTCCAGAACGAGGTCGAGATCGTGAATCATGAGGTCGAGGATGACCGCGACGTCGGTGCCGCGCGGCTGGAACGGCGCCAGCCGTTCGGTCTGGAGAAAGCGCGGCTCGTCGAGGTATGGCGCCGCGGCGCGCACCGCCCGATTGAAGCGCTCGACGTGGCCGACCTGGAGACAGACGCCGCGCTCCCGGGCCGTCTGGACGAGCTGCTCCGCGCCGGGCAGCGCATCGGCGAGCGGCTTTTCCACGAGCGCGTGCAGGCCCCGCTCGAGCACCGGCAGCCCGACCTCCACGTGTGCCGGCGTCGGTACGACGACGGTGACGGCTTCGACGCGGTCCAGGAGCGCCTCGGGTGAGGAAAACGCCACGGTCTCGAGCTCTTTGGCGACTTGCTTAGACCGCGTCGGGTTGTGGTCGTAGAAGCCAACGAGATCTGCGCCTTCGATCTTCTTGAGGAGCCGGATGTGGTGGAAACCCAGCGCGCCTGCCCCGACCACACCCACACGCACAGGTCGCAGGGGGGGGCGCGGCTTCACACCATCACCCCGCGTTGCGACGCCTCGATGAAACGCAGGAACGTCTCCACTTCCGGAACCTGGGGCAGCTCCGTGCGGGCGCGTGCCACTCCCTGGCTCACCGTCAGATCGGAATTGAACACCAGCCGGTAGGCGCGCTTCAGCGCGAGCTTCACGTCGGGCGCAAACCCGGCGCGCTGCAGGCCCACGGAATTGAGACCGTAGAGATGCACCGGGTTGCCGGCCGCCTTGGTAAACGGCGGCACGTCCTGATTGACCCGCGAGCCGCCACCCACGAACGCATACGTGCCGATCCGGACGAACTGATGGATCGGCACGAGACCACTGATGCTGGCGCGGTCGTCTACGGTGACGTGTCCCGCCATCTGCACGGCATTCGCGATGATTACGTCGTTGCCGATGACGCAGTCATGCGCGATGTGCACGTACGTCATGAGGAAGCAGCGCGCCCCCACCGTCGTCTTGCCGGTCGCAGTGCTGCCGCGGTTGATCGTGCAGTACTCCCGGACGATCGTCCCGCTGCCGATCTCGACCCACGTCTCCTCGCCCTTGTATTTCAAGTCCTGGGGATCGTTCCCGATGATCGTGCCGTACCCGATCTTCACGCCGTCGGCCACGCGCGTATTGCGCTCGAGGACGGCGTGCGCCGCGATGCTGCAGCGCTCACCCACCGTGACCCGTGGGCCGATCACGCAATACGGCCCGACCGAGACGTCGGCGCCGAGCTCGGCGGTCGGATCGATGAGCGCGGTCCGGTGGATCACTTATCGACCACCATCGCCATCATTTCCGCCTCGGCGACGACCTGTCCATCCACGAACCCGGCGCCTTTCATCTTGCACGTCTTGCCGCGGAACTGCACCATGTCGAGCTCGAAACGGATCTGGTCACCGGGCACCACCGGCCGCCGGAACTTGACGTTATCGAGCGACATGAAGTAGACGACCTTGTTCGCCGTGTCCTGGCCCTCGAAATGACTCATTAACAGCATGCCGCCGACCTGCGCCATTGCTTCGATAATCAGCACGCCCGGCATGATGGGATGACCCGGGAAGTGTCCCTGGAAGAACGGCTCGTTGATGGTCACGTTCTTGATGCCCACGATCCGTTTCTGCCCTTCCACCTCGATGATCCGGTCCACCAGCAGGAACGGATAACGGTGCGGCAGATAATCCATGATCTTCGCGATGTCCATCGCCGGCATGCCGGTGCGCCTCCCTGCGCGAGCGAGCGCCCGCGCCAGCGCAATGTTGCCGCCGTGGCTGGGCCGCGTCGCCACCACATGAGCCTGAATCCGGGCGCCGGTCAGCGCCAGGTCCCCCACGATGTCCGCGGCCTTGTGCCGCACGAACTCGTCCGGCCAGCGCAACTTCCCGCCGTTCACCACGCCGCGGTCGTCGAGGACAATCGCGTTCGTTTCCGATGCCCCCTTGATCAACCCACGCGCCTGCAGCTCGGCCACCTCGTGCGTGAAGCCGAACGTGCGGGCCGCCGCGAGCTCCGCGGCGAAGTTTGCCGGCGTGACCTCGTACGCGCCGGCCTGCCGCCCGATCAAGGGATGCGGCCATTCGATCGACACGGTCAGCCGAAAGGTCTTCGCCGGCGCGACCACATACGCCGCATCCTTGTCGGTGACGGTGAAGGGCGCCGTGACGGTGAGCACCGCCGGCTCGCCCCCTACGGACGCGGGCTCCGCCTGCGCGAGCGCCTCGAAGTAGGGTTGCACGCTGCCGTCGAGGATGGGCGGCTCGGGACCCGTGAGCTCGATCGTGAGGTCGTCGATCAGGTGCGCCGCGACGGCTGCGAGCAGATGCTCGACGGTGTGAATCGTCGCCTCGCCATGGCCGATCGCGGTGCGCCGCTCCACCGCCTCGACTTCCGTCAGCCGCGCCGGAACCTCCGGCTTGCCGGGGAGGTCGGTCCGGCGGAAGACGATTCCCTGTCCCGCCGGCGCCGGCAGAAACGTCGCTTCCGTCGTGGCGCCGGTATGGAGCCCGGTACCACGCAGCGCCGCGCTGCGCGTGACGGAACGTCTAGTGATCTGGGCTATTGGACGCCGGCTTTACGAGAGCTTCGAGCTCGTTCACGATCTTCGCGAGACGGTACATCGCCGCCTGCGCGCGCAAGAACTCACGATGCGGCCGCGCCGGATACCCCAACATCGTCGCATCCGCGGGCACGTTGCCGATGTAGCCGGACTGCACGAGCAGCCGCGCGCCGCGTCCGATCGTGAGATGATCCGAGATGCCAACCTGGCCGGCGATGATCACATCGTCCTCCACCTGCACGCTGCCCGCGATGCCCGCCTGCGCCATGATGAGACAGCGGGCGCCGATCCGCACGTTGTGGGCGATGTGCACGAGATTGTCGATCTTCGTGCCCGATCCGATCACGGTGTCGTCCACACTGCCGCGGTCGATGCATGTGTTCGCGCCGATCTCGATGTCGTCCCCGATCAGGCACCGGCCGACGTGCGGGATCTTGCGGTGCGCTTCGCCGCCGCCCTTCCCGGGGATGTAGCCGAACCCATCGCTCCCCAGCACCGCGCCGGCGTGGACGATCACCCGTTTCCCCAGGGCCGTGCCCGCGTAGAGCGTGACGCCCGGGTAGAGCTGCGTGTCATCGCCGACCGCCACCCCGTCGCCGAGCACGCAGCCCGCGCCGATGCGGACGTTGCGTCCGAGCTGCACCTCGCGGCCGAGGCTGGCGTACGGACCGATCGCAACCGGCTCCTGCCACGTCGTCCCCCGGCCGACGACGGCCGTCGGATGGACGCCGGCTTCCCAGACGGCTTGCGGATACAGCACGGGAAGCACGACCAGCAGTGCCGCGTAGGGCTCGGGAACGACGATGCGCGTTTCGGGTCCGCCCGCCGCGGCTTCGAGCGCCGGCGCGACGAGAACCACGGACGCGCTGGTGCGCTCAAAGTAGGGGACGTAGCGGGGTGAGGCAAGAAAAGAGAGGTCGCCGGGACCCGCGCGCTCGAGCGGCGCGATCCCGGCGACCGTTACTGTGCCCGGCCCCACCAGCCGTCCGCCGGTGAGAGCCGCGATTTCACTCGCGGAGAGTGGCCGCGTTCCCGCCGAATTCATCGGGGGAGGAGCGCGAGCCGGCCGGCTATTGCGCCTGCCGGAGGCGCTGCAGCACCCGGGCCGTAATGTTCAGCGCCGGGTCCGCCGCCGCGACGAATCCCCCGGCGGCATCGGCATCGAAAATCACAGTGTAGTTCATTTCCGCCCGGATGCCCTGGATCACCGAATTGATGCGGGCGCGCAGCGGTCCTAGCAGCTCCTGCTCCCGTTGCCGCAGCCGATCCTGCATCTCGTTCGAGCGCTGCTCGATCCGCTGCTGCATCGCCTGCAGATCCTTCTGCTTCGCCGCCCGCGCCGCGGGCGACAGCACGAGCGACTGCTGGTCGAAGACCTGCCCCGCCGAATCGAGCTGCTGCTGCAGCTTCTGATATTCATTCTGCGACGCTTGCAGCTCTTTGCGGTACGTGGATTCGGCCACCGCGTAGCCGGGCGTGTTCTGCAGGATCTCCTGCGAGCTGATGAACGCGATCTTGACCGCCGCCGGCGCGGATTGCGAACCCTGGCTCAGCAGGGCGGTCGGTGACGCGGCAAGCACGGCGACGGCGGCGAGCGACACGAGCACAAGACGCTGCATAACGCTGGAACTCCCGATGTAGGTTGTGGGCCCTAGCTTAGAAGAAATTGCCGAGCTTGAAGTGCAGCTTCCAGCCGGGTTTGGGCCGCCCGAAGACATCGACGCGGTCGAAGCCGTAGGCGTAATCGATGCCGAGCGGACCGAGCGGCGAGATGACGGCCGCGCCGAGCCCGGCGCCGCGGAACAACCGCGTGGGATCGAACTGCGCGGGACGCGACCAGACGTTGCCGGCATCGAAGAACGTCGAGAGATACAACATCTGGGACACGCGCATGCCGATCTCGCCCGTCATCGTGAAGAACGCCTTCCCGAACGCGTTGGGGCTTGCGCCGTTGGCGTTGGCGTTGGGGTCGTAGCCGAAGGGCGTGATCGACGCTTCGTCGTAGCCGCGCAGCGGAATGAAGAATTGCGTGCCGCCCAGCGTGAAGAGCTGCTCGAAGAACGGTGAGTTGCCGAACACGAAGCCGGACCGCGTCGAGAAGCCGAGCACGAACTTCACGGGCGAGGTCGCCGGATTGCCGAGCGTGCCGATCGGCGCGTAGAAGTGCCCTTCCACGTCGACGCGCTGGAAATTGCCGGACCCGCCGAGCAGGCCGCCACTCTGCGACAGCCCGAGCTGGACCATCGTGCCCGCCGTGGGGAACGGCAGGTCGATTCGCGTGTCGCGCATCAACGACGCGCCGACCGTCGAGCGCACGCAGTCGTTGCACCGGAAAGCGCTCGAGAACGCCAGGTTCGTCGAGGAGCCGGTGAAGCTCTGCTGATCGATGCCGTACGACAGGAACAGCCGCGTGTAGTTGTCGCCGAACACCGGGAAGCCCAGCTGCAGGCTCGCGCCGCGTCGCCGCAGCCGGCCGACGTCGGCGATGACGTAGCGGACGCGCGTGTTGTGCACGCCGAGCGTCGCCGAGATGCGCGACTCGCGCACGGCGGGATCGGTGAACGACACATCGAAGTCGTTGATGTTCTTGCCGAACTGCCACTGGAACCGGCCGCGCTTGCCCTGGCCGAACAGGTTCGGCTCGTCGAGGCCGAGGAAGCCGCCGACCCCGGTGCCCTGTCCGACCGACGCGCCGAAGTTGATGTTCCCGGTGCGCTTCTCGGAGACGCGGAACACGACGTCGATGTCGCCCTGCTCGTTCGCCGGCTTCGTGTCGGGGAACGGCATCGGCTGATTGAAGAACCCGAGGTTCGAGACGCGCTGATAGGAGGCGATCAGAGCGTCCTGGCGGAACACGTCGCCCGGAACCATGACGATCGCCTCACGGATCACGCGGTCGTGCGTGACGTCGTTGCCGCGGATCTCCACGTGGCTCACGATGGCCGGCTGACCCTCGGTGATCACCCAGCGGAGGTCGACCACCGGCTTGCCATCGGGCCCCACGCGCCGCAGCACGTCGGGCCGCACGTTGACGTAGATGTAGCCGTTGTTATAGTACAGCGTCTGCAGCTTGCGCGTGGCATCCTGCCATGCCTGGTCGTCGAAATAGACGATCCGGTGCTTGCCGCCGAGACCGAGCAGACCGGTGCGCTGCTCCCCGACGAACGGATAGAAGGTCTCGAGTTCCTCGGTCGAGAAGCGCCGGTTGCCCACGATCTCGAACGTGCCGATCCGATAGGGCTCGCCCTCACTGACCTTCACCACCAGCGTCGCCTTCCCCGTGGCCTCGTGCACGATGAGCGTGTCGTCGAGCACCTGAAAGTCGACGTACCCCTGCTTGCCGTAGAACGACGGCAGCTTTTGGTGCAGATCGTCGCCGAGCTTGTCGTCGTTGTACTCGCCCGAGCGGAACCACCAGAACCCTTCGGGGCGCGTGCTCACCTGCGCGACGAGCTGTTCGTCCGTGAAATGCGTGTTCCCCTGGAAATCCAGCTGCCCGATGGCGACGCGGCTACCCTCTTCGATGTCGAAGATCACGCGGACGCCCGAGGAATCCTTCTCGTAGACGTAGAGCGGCTTGGTGCGGGCGAGGTAGTACCCTTGCGCGTGATACAGGGAGTCGATGCGGGCGCGGGCGCGCGCCACGCCGGCCGGATCGAGCGGGCGCCCCTCGGCGAGGGCGACCTTGTCGCGCACGCTGTGCTCGGACAGGCGTTGCACGCCGCGGATCGCCCACTTCACCAGCAGCGGCCGCTCGTGTACGTGGATCACGAGCACGTTCTTGCCGCCGGCTTGCGTCTGCGTCATGGAGACGTCGTCGAACTGGCCGCTCCCGTAGAGCGCCTGGAGCGCCCGCTGCACGTCGCGGTAGTTGATGGCGTGGCCCGGCGTCAGGCCGCTGATTTGGATCACGGCGGTGGGGTTATTGCGGCGCGAGCCCACCACCGCAATCGAGTCGGGGACGGGCGTCTGCGACGCCCCCGCGGGCCCCGCCACTCCGGCCTGTGCGACGCACAGGCCCGGGGCGGCGGCGGCGAGACTCAAAAAGAATGGAAGAGTGAACCGGCTAATCACGCCTTCGAGCCGGAGAGTGCCCTGAACGCCAGGCGCTCCTTGTCGGGGGCGACGTCCACCTCGATCTCGTCGCCCTTTGCGAAATCTCCGACGAGGATCTTCTCCGACAACGGGTCCTCGACGTATTTCTGAATGGCGCGCTTGAGCGGCCGGGCGCCGTAGTGTTCATCGTAGCCGTGATCGACCAGGAAGTCCGTCGCCCCCTGCGTCAGCCGCAGCGTCAACTCCTCTTCGCCCAGGCGCTTCTGCACGTCGCGCGCGAGAATGGCCACGATCAGCGCAATATGGTCGCGGTTCAGCGAGTGGAACACGATCACGTCGTCCAGCCGGTTCAAGAATTCCGGATTGAAGACCTTGTTGACCTCTTCTTTGACCTTCTCGGACATGCGGTCGAAGTCGCTCTTCGCGTCCTGCTGGGCGAAGCCGAGCGTCTTTCCCTTCACGACGTCGCGCGCGCCGACGTTCGAGGTCATGATCACGACGGTGTTCTTGAAGTCGATCACCCGGCCGTAGTTGTCGGTGAGGTGCCCCTCGTCGAGCACCTGCAGCAGGATGTTGAACACGTCGGGATGCGCCTTCTCGATTTCGTCGAGCAGCACCACCGAGTACGGTTTGCGCCGCACGGCCTTGGTCAGCGTGCCGGAGTCCTCGTAGCCCACGTATCCCGGCGGCGCGCCGATCAGCCGGCTCACGGAGAACTTCTCCATGTACTCCGACATGTCGACGCGAATCAACGCGTTGGCATCGGCGAACAGGAACCGCGCCAGCGCGCGCGCCAATTCGGTCTTCCCCACCCCCGTGGGACCGCTGAAGATGAAGGACCCGATCGGACGCTTGGGATCCTTGAGGCCCGCCCGGCTGCGCCGGATCGCCCGCGAGATCACCTGAATCGCCTCGTTCTGGCCCACGACACTCTCGTGCAGCTCGTCTTCCATGCGGAGCAGGCGTGCGGTCTCCGCTTCCTGGAGGCGCGTCACGGGAATCCCGGTCCAGCGCGATACGATGAAGGCCACGCCTTCCTCGCTGATCGTCGGCCGGCGGGTCTGCCGTTCGCGCTCCCACTCCTCCTGCTTGCGCCGGATCTCCGCCTGCAGCTCGCGCTCCGAATCGCGCAACGACGCCGCTTTCTCGAAGTTCTGGTCGCGCACCGCGGCTTCCTTGTCGCCGTTGATGCCCTCGAGCTTGTCCTTCAGCTCGGCGACCTCGGGCGGCGGCACCTGCGCCGCCAACCGGGCGCGGGCGCCCGCCTCGTCGATCACGTCGATCGCTTTGTCGGGCAGGAAGCGGTCGGTGATGTAGCGCTCCGACAGCTTCGCGGCCTCGATCAGCGTGTCGTCGGGTATGATGACGCGGTGGTGGTCCTCGTAGCGCTTCCGCAGTCCCTTGAGGATCTCGATCGTCTCGTCGACGGTCGGCGGATCGACGATCACCGTCTGGAAGCGGCGCTCCAGCGCGCCGTCCTTCTCGATGTACTTGCGGTACTCGTTCAGCGTCGACGCGCCGACGCATTGCAGCTCGCCGCGTGCCAGCGCCGGCTTGAGCATGTTGGATGCGTCCACCGCGCCTTCGGCCGCACCGGCGCCGACGAGCGTGTGCAGCTCGTCGATGAACAGAATGATGTTCTTGTTCTGGGCGATCTCGTTGATGACGGCCTTGAGCCGCTCCTCGAACTGGCCGCGGTACTTGGTGCCCGCGATGACGGCAGCCATGTCGAGCGAGAGCACGCGATGATCCTTGAGCGCGTCGGGGCATTGCCCGCTCGCGATCAGCTGCGCCAGCCCCTCGACGATCGCCGTCTTGCCGACGCCCGGCTCCCCGATCAGGACCGGGTTGTTCTTCTTGCGGCGTGACAGGATTTCCATCACGCGCTCGATTTCCTTTTGCCGCCCGATCGTCGGATCGAGCGCGCCCTCGGCGGCGAGCTGGGTCAGGTCACGGCAGAAGTGGTCGAGCGCCGGGGTCTTGGATTTCTTCTCGCTCTTGGGCGGCGTCGGTTGGGCGCCGGTGCCACCGCCGGCCGGCGTCGCCGGCATTTCGCTGCCGAGCAGCCGCAGCGTTTCGGCGCGCGCCTGTTCCAGGTTCACGCCCGCGTCCGTCAGCACCTGCGCCGCGATCCCCTTCTCTTCGCGCAGCAACCCGAGCAGCAGATGCTCGGTCCCGACGTACGAGTGATTGAGCTCGCGCGCCTCGCTCATCGCCAGCTCGAGCACCTTCTTGGCGCGTGATGTATACGGAAGATCGGGACCGGCCGCCGCCGCCGCTTTCCCCTTCTTGACCGTCTCCTCGATCTTCTGCTGAATCTCTTCGAGATCGACGTTGAGATTGGTCAGGACCGCCGCGGCAACGCCCTCGCCCTCGCGGATCAGGCCGAGCAGGATATGCTCGGTTCCGACGTACTCGTGATGCAGACGCGCCGCCTCTTCGCGGGCCATCTGCAGAACTTTCCGAACGCGATCCGTGAAATTGTAGCCGTTCATCTAGCAGGACTCACCTTTCGCCCGTCAACTGGATTCCGCTTCGAGCAGGCGTCGTACAAACGCCGCACGCACCGTCGGCAGCTCGCGATCGCCGGTGGACCGGCCATCCATCGCCGCCAGGTGGGCAGGTTGAGTATAGATCAGCAACTTGTTGAGCGTATAAACTCCCGGTCCTGGAAGCAACTTCAGACCGACACCCAACCGCACTCCGCTCAACAAATTCATCGTCTCTTCAAACGACAGCTGGTGCGCATGTTTGAGCAGGCCGTACGCACGCCATGTCTTGTCTTCGACTTCCTCGGGTGCTGTTCTCAGCAGCACGTCCCGTGCCTGCTCTTCGTACTCGACCACCTGGCGCACGATCTTTCCGAGGTGATCGATCAACTCGTCTTCTGTCTTCCCTAAGGTTGTTTGGTTGGACAACTGGAAGAAATTGCCGACGACCTCGCTGCCTTCCCCGTACAAGCCCCGAAAGGTTAATCCTACCTGCGAGAGTCCTTGCAGAACTTTGTTGATTTCCTTGGTCAAAACAAGGCCCGGCAAATGGATAAGCACGCTGGCCCTGAGTCCCGTCCCCGCATTCGTGGGACAGGACGTAAGATAGCCAAATTCCGGATGAAAGGCGAAAGGAACGAGCCGGCCTAACTCCGCATCTACCGCTTCCACCTCGGCATACGCGTCTTCCAAATCGAATCCCGACCACATTCCATGCAATCGCAAATGGTCTTCTTCATTTACCATCACCCCAACCTGGTCCTGGACGAGGAGCGCGGCGCCCGGACGCGGGCGTGACTCACGCTCCAGTCCTGCCAATTCCTTACTGACGAGATGCCGTTCGTGCAGGACCTGCCGCTCGGGACGGTCCATCTGATCGAGATGGAATGCAACGGCCGACCCAAGGTGTTCTGACGACACCGCGGCGTCGCGTACACGCTCCAGCACGGCAACCCGATCGGCATCCTTTGCCCGCTGGCTGAACGGTATGCCTCTGACGTTGCGGGCCAGCCGGATTCTGGTCGACAACACGATTGTGGACTTCGGCCCCGACGCGTCCAGCCACCGCATCCCGCCATCGGGAAGGAGTGAGAGATCCATTATTCCAGCACCCGAATTCGGTCCCGCAGCTCGGCGGCGAGCTCGAAGTTCTCGCCCTCGACGGCCCGCCGGAGCTGCGCCTTGAGCTCCAGCAACTGGCTGCGCGGATCGTCGGCGCCTTCTCCGTTCCCGCCTTCGCCTGGCAGCTCGTAGCGCTCGCCTACGTGCTGGCTCGAGCCGTGCAGCCGCCGCAGCAGATCACGCAGGTGTGTGTCGAAGGACACATAGCAACGATCGCAGCCGAGGCGCCCGGAGTCGCGGAAGTCACGGAGGGTGCTGCCGCAGGCCGGACACCGCAGGGCGTCGCCGGAGGCCGGGACGAGCGCGCCTGCCGTGCCGCCCCCTTTGACCACCGCACCGAGGAAGTTGCCCAACGGACTCTTCAGGACCGCACCGCCGGTCTCGACGCCCTTTTGCTGGGCGCACTGCTCACACAGATGGAGCGTGACTTTGGAGTCGTGCTCGACCTGAGTGAGGTTGATGATGGCGTCGCGTTCCTTACAGTTGTCGCAGAGCATCAGGGAATCGCATCGACCGAGACCACCGTAGTGAGCCGGCCGTCCTCCAGTAACAGAATCCGGTCCGCCCGTCCCGCCAGCTGGCGGTTGTGGGTGACCACCACTACTGCCGTTTCGTATTCCCGCGCCAGTCGGAAGAAGATCTCATGCAGCCGTTCGGCATTCGCATGGTCGAGGTTGCCCGACGGCTCGTCCGCCAGCACCACGCTCGGATCGTGCACCAGCGCGCGGGCCACGGCACAGCGTTGCTGCTCGCCCCCCGACAGCTCGGCCGGCCGGTGGCTCATGCGTCCCGCCAAGCCGACCTCGGACAGCACCTCTTCCGCGCGGGAGTGAGCCTTGCGCGGCGGGGCGCCGCCGATGAGCAGGGGCATCATGACGTTTTCCAATGCCGAGAACTCGCGCAGCAAATGATGAAACTGAAACACGAACCCGAGCTTCCGGTTCCTGAGTTCCGCCGTGCCCCGCGCATCGAGGTCGGCGTACCGCGACCCGTCCAGCCAAATGTCCCCGCTGGTCGGGCTGTCGAGCGCCCCGAGCAGATGGAGTAGTGTGCTCTTCCCCGCTCCCGACGCGCCGACGATCGCCACGAACTCGCCCCGCCGCACGTCGACGTCGACGCCGCGCAGGATCTCGAGCATCTGCCCGTCGCCGCCCGCGAACACGCGTCGGATCGCTTTGCCCGTGAGGAGCGCGTTCATTCGTACCGGATCGCGTTCACCGGATCGAGCCGGGCGGCCTGCATACTCGGATAGAGCGGCGCCAGCGTGGCGATCACCAGACTCGCCCCGATGACGGCCAGCGCATCGAGCGGATTGTTCAGCACCGGCAGATGGTCGATGAAGTAGATCGACGGATCGATCGGGATCAAATGACCGCGATTCACCATCGCGCCGACGATCATTCCCAGGACCGCGCCGAGGGCGGTCCCAACCAGCCCGATGAATACGCCCTGGACCAGGAAGACACGCCGGATGCGACTGCGCTGCATCCCCATCGCCAGGAGGATGCCGATCTCGCGCGTCTTGTCGCGCACCACCATCGTGAGCGTCCCGACGACGTTGAACGCCGCGACGACGCAGATCAAGAAGACGACCAACCCCATCGCCAGCTTCTCGAGCTTGAGCGCGGAGAACAGCGAGCGGTTCTGGAGCTGCCAATCGAGCGCCCGGTACGGGTAGCCCAGCATGCTTTCGAGCTGCTGCCCGGCCTCGCTGGCGCGCTCCGGATCGGCGAGCCGCACTTCGATCCCCGTGACGGCGCCCCCGAGCCCCGCGAAGTCCTGGGCCGCCGGACGGCTCATGAGGACGTAGCTGTTGTCGTAGTCGTACATCCCCGTTTCGAACAGGCCGGTGACTTCGTAGCGGCGATACTTCGGGACGAACGCGCCGAGGCTGCGATTGAATTGCGAGCCGGCGGGGGCAACCATCGTGATGACGTCCCCGGGATACGCCGAGAGTTTGCTCGACAGCCTGGTCCCGATCGCGACGCCGCCCTCGACGTCCGACCGCGTTTTCCGGAACGCGAGATCGCCCTTGGTGAAGTAATGCGGGAGGCTCGTCACCGCGCGGTGACCCGTGTCCGACTCGATGCCGATGACCATCACGCCGTCGGCATAGTCGTGTCCCGCCGAGATGAGGCCCTGCGTCGAGACGAACGGTGCCGCGGCCTGGACGCCCGAAGCACGCTTCACCTGCCCCAGCACCTTGGACCAGTCGTCGAGCCGCAATCCTTCACCGTACGTCAGCACGCGCAGGTGCGGATTGACGACGAGAATCTTCTCGCGCAGGTCGTTCTGCATGCCATTCATCACGCCCAGCACGATCACGAGCGCCATCACACCGATCGTGACGCCGCCGACGGCGATCACGGTGATCAAGGATATCAGCCGCGAGGAGCGCCGGCTGCGCAGGTACCGCATCGCGACCTGCAGATCGAGGCCCTTCGGCCAGTTCGTCGCCAATACCACGATCGTGACGAGGGCGGCGAGCACGAACAGCGCCTTGAGAATGTCGACCACGGTGATCGTCATGACTCAGGCCGCAGCATCGGGAAAAGAATGACGTCGCGAATGTTCGTCTGATCGGCGAGGATCATCGTCAGGCGGTCCACGCCCAGTCCCACGCCGCCGGCGGGCGGCATGCCGTACTCCAGCGCGCGCAGAAAATCCTCGTCCAACTGCTGCGCCTCGGCGTCGCCCGCGGCGCGCAGCGCGGCCTGCTGCTCGAAGCGGCGGCGCTGCTCGTCGGGATCGTTGAGCTCGCTGAACGCATTCGCCAGCTCGCGATGCTGCACGAACAGCTCCCACCGCTCGACTTTGGTCGGATCGCCGCGCTTGGGCTTGGCGAGCGGTGACAGCGCGAGCGGATAGTCGAATACGAACGTGGGCTGGACGAGCTTGGGCTCGACACAGGTCTTGAAGACCTCGTCGATGAGCTTCGGGCCGCTGAGCGCCGCCACGTCCGCCGGCGGCGCGTTGTGCTGCTTCAGCACGCCGCGCAGTTCGGCGTCGTTCGTCTTCGTGAGGTCGACGCCGGCATGCTCGCGGACGAGCGCGTAGTAATCCTTGCGGGCAAACGGGCGGGCGAACGACAGCGTCGTGCCGTGACGCGTGAGCTCGCTCGTCTTGAACAGATCGAGCACGAGACCCGCCAGCATCTCTTCGGTCAGCGCGGCCACGTCGTTGTAGTCGGCATACGCCTGATACCACTCCGCCATTGTGAATTCGGGATTGTGAAACCGCGACAATCCCTCGTTCCGAAAGTCATGCCCGATCTCATACACCTTCTCGAGACCACCCACGAGGCAGCGCTTCAGATACAGCTCATCGGCGATGCGGAGATAGAAGGTCGCGTCCAGGGCTTCGTAGTGCGTCTTGAAGGGCCACGCGGAGGCGCCGCCGTACAGCGGCTGCAGCACCGGTGTCTCCACCTCCAAGTACCCCTTGGCATCGAGGAATGCCCGAATGCCCTGCACGATTCGGGTGCGCAACCGGAACACCTCCCGGACTTCGGGATGCACCGCGAGATCGGCGTAGCGCTGGCGCGAGCGCAGCTCCGGATCCGTCAGCTCGCCGTGTTTCACCCCGCTCGCGTCCTCCTTGCCGAGGGGCAACGGGCGCAGAGCCTTGGAGAGCAGCGTGAACCCCGCGACGCGCAGTGTGATCTCGCCGGTGCGCGTCTTCATCAGCCGGCCTTCGACCCCCACGTGGTCGCCCAGATCGAGCAGCTCCAGCACCGTGTAGCGCTCGGCGCCGAGCTCGTCGCCCTTGAAGTAGAGCTGGATCTTACCGCTCTGGTCCTCCAGGTGCGCGAACGTCGTCTTGCCGTGCGGCCGGAGCGCGACGAGGCGTCCCGCCAGCGCGTATCGCGCCGGATCGTCGTCGCTTTTGTACGCGGCGAGCGCCTGTTGGGCGGTCGCGGTGCGCTCGAACCGGTACGCAAACGGTGCGACGCCGCGCTCCAGCAGCTCCTTAAGTTTTTCACGCCGCGCCGCTTCGACGAACCCGGTGGTCACGCTTTTTTAGTTCCGAATCGGTTCAAGTTTGCTCCCGAAGCGCTTCAAGAACGCTTCGATGAAGGGATCGAGATCGCCGTCCATCACTTTGTGGACATCGCTCACCTTCAGCTCGGTGCGATGATCGTTGACCATCGTGTACGGCTGGAAGACGTACGAGCGGATCTGATTGCCCCACGCGATGTCGGTCTTCTGTTTGTCGACTTCCGCCTTCTTCGCGTCCCGTTCGGCGACCGCGCGCTCGTACAGCCGCGCCTTGAGCATCTTCATAGCGGTCGCCTTGTTCTTCCCCTGGCTGCGCTCCTGCTGGCAGGAGACGACAATCCCGCTCGGCAAGTGGGTGATCCGCACGGCCGAGGACGTCTTGTTGACGTGCTGGCCGCCCTTGCCCGACGCGCGGAACACGTCGATGCGCAGGTCGTCGTCCTTGATTTCGATTTCGATCTCGTCGTCCACTTCCGGATAGACGAACACCGACGCGAACGACGTGTGGCGGCGCGACTGCGAGTCAAAGGGTGAGATCCGCACCAGCCGGTGCACGCCCTTTTCCGCCCTGAGCAATCCGAACGCGTAGCGCCCGCGGATCTCGATCTCGGCCGATTTGATGCCCGCTTCATCGCCGGGCAAGAGGTCGAGGATCGACACGGTGAACCCGTGGCGCTCCGCCCACCGCGTGTACATCCGTACCAGCATCTCGGCCCAGTCCTGGGACTCGGTCCCGCCCGCACCAGGATGAATCGTGAGCAGCGCGTCCCGCACGTCGTCGGGCCCCTGCAGCATGTTTTGCATTTCCAGCGCTTCGAGCCGAACGGCGATTTCTTCGGCTTCCGTTTCGAGCGAGCGCTGCAGCGCGAGATCGACGTGGGATTCAGCTTCGAGGAGCTCGTTCAATTCACGGCCTTCATCGACGCGCTTGCGCAGCGCGTGGTACGGCTCGAGCCACCCCTTCAGTGATTTGACTTCGGTGACCGTCTGACGGGCGCGTTCGGCGTCGGACCAGAGTGCGGCCTCCGCCATTTTCTGCTCCAGCTCCGCGAGCCGAGCGGTCTTCCCGTCGACGTCAAAGAAAGCCCCTGAGCTCGGTGAGGCGGCGATCGAAATCGGCAAATCTCTCGGCGAGTGCCATTAGAAGAGCTTGTGTCCTCCCCCTAAAATCTCGTTGAGAGCCTCGGTCCAGAACGCCGTGCTCTGCGCCATGTCGGCGCCGACCTGTTCGACGTACTCCTGCCAGCTCTTCTCGATCTCGTCCTTGAACAGCTGCGGCAGCGTGCCATCGCGAATCCCCTGCTGCCGCTTCTCAGGATGATAAACCAGCATGTCCGAGATGAGGGCACGCGCCAACCGCCGCGCCTTCTGCTTCGGATCTTGCACCATGAACGGGTTCACCGGGCGCAGCGGCCCGGTGTTGCGTCTGCCCGGTGTACTGACCCCTGCTCCTGCCGCGGGTGACGCCGCTGCAGGCGGCGCGGGCGGCGCGGGCGGCGCGGGCGGTGCGGGGCGTGCGGGCGGGGCGCGCGGAGCGGGCGGCGCGGGCGGAGCGGGCGGCGCGGCCGCGGGTCGCGGAGCGGTCATTGCCGGCGCCGCAGGTGCGGCGGCAGGCATGGCCGGACGGCCTGGTGCAGCCGGCCGTGCGATTGGTGATGCCGCTGGTGCCATGGGCGTCGCGGGCGGCGCTGGGCGGCTCGGCGGCGCCGCCAGCGGTGCCATCGCCGGACGCGACGCGGGGGGGGGGG
>DASWEL010000286.1:0-3785 GCA_036394755.1 Gemmatimonadales bacterium
TTCGGCGCCTCCTCCTTCAACTTCTCCAGGGCGTCGGGCATCATGCGGCCGAACATGGAGCTCAGCATCGCCATGGGAATGAGGCCGCCGTTGTTCTCCTGGCCCTGGGCGCCCGACATCAGGAATTGCGGCACGAGCGGCTGGTCGATCTTGGTGAGGGCGTCGGCGAAACGGGAGAAATTCTGTTCCGCGAGGCGGTATTCCGGGCCTCCATAGGCCTCGACCGAAAGCTTGGTGGCCTGGGCATTGGCGGTGCCGATGGCCAGCGTTCTGTCGGCTTCGCCCTGACCTTCGAGCCGCGATCTCTCGCCTGCCGCCGCCGCCGTTACCTTGACGGTCTCGGCGTCCTTTTGCGCCCGCGCGAGCGCGGCCGCGCCCTGGTTCTCGTTGACCTTCACCTGGATCAGCGATTGGGTCAGCGCGGTCTGAGCGGCCGCCGTCGCCTTGGCTTCGTTGAGGGTGCGCTCCTGGACGGCCGCATTTTCCTGTTCCTTGAAGGTCGTTACCTGCTCGCGTGCCACTTGGCGTGAGCGCAGCTGGATGAGGATGTTCTCGATCGTCTGATCGCCGGCGGATGCGCGCGGGGTGCCGATGAGCACCTCCTGAAGCTCGAGCGAATATCCTTCGAACTTGGCCTTCATCTCCTTGGCCGATTCCTCCTGGATGGCGGCGCGATTCTGCAGCAACTCGATCAAGGTCATCTTCTGGCCGATGTTCTTGAAGAAGGCGCTGACCATGGGGTCGAGGGTCTGCTCCACGAGCTTCTTCACGTCCCCAAAGCGCTGGATGATCATCGGCGCCTTCTTGTAGTCGATATGCATGACGACCGAGAGCGGCAGCGTCGGCTCGAACGCGTCCTTGGTGATGAGCGAAACTTCCGAGAGGTTCTCGTCGAGCTTCATGGCACCGCTTTCGCCACGCATCCATTTGAGGATGAAGTTGACCGTCGGTATGACCTCGATCTTGCCGGCATAGGTGTTGAACGCGTACTTGCCGGGCAGCAGTGGATCCTGCCACACGCCGCGGCTGCCGTTCACGACGAGCTCGCCGTGACGGTATTGCGCCCCGGACACGTCGGCCGTCTTCGGGCCGGTGTAGAACACCACGACGCCCACGTTACCGACCGGGATCACGGTCTTGGGAACGGTCTCCACCGTCGCGAACAGGCGGTTGATGTACCAGGTGCCTTCCACTACCACCTGCAGCTGGCGGCCGCGGAATCCTCCGGCCACCAGGAATTTCTCCGGCTCCTGGAAGTTGTTGTGGAACGTCTCGAGCACGTTGCGATCCGTGCCGACCTCTGGCGCGATGATCTCGCCGGAAGGTAGCGACGGGCCATCATGGACCGTGACCACGCCGACGAGATCGTGATCGGCGGCGAGCATCACCGGTGTGAAGCCCATGCGATCGGCGATGGTCTCCTTCATGCCGTCGAGGACCGTTTGCTCCTGCGCGCTCAGGGCATGGCCATAGACGCGCTCGTCCGTGACGATCGCGAATTGCGTCGTGTTGATCGCGTAGGTTCCCTCGCGCAGGATCTTGCGCTGAGGGCCTTTCTGGCCCCCGCTTACCAGGAATTTCCGCGTGTCCTGAAAGTCCGACCTTTCTTCGGTGTCGTTGGCAGCGAGTACCTGCGAGGCGCCGAGTGGCGCGCCGTCGCGCGCGAACACGTAGGCGATCTTGCCTTGCCCCACGGTGACGAGGTCGGACTTGTGGATCCGGTACGTGAAGGGAAGGAAGACGTGAATGCCACCGCGCAGGATCTCGGGCTCGAACCCGGCCTCCCCGTTCAGCGCGATGAAGCCCGATTTGATGGAACCACTCGGCGCCCACAATTTCTCGACGATCCCCACCTGGCTGTTGGGGATGTAGCGGAAGATGTTGGCCATGCGGATGAAGGCCAGCACCGCAACGACGATGGCCGCCCACATGCCGATCGAGATGAGATATGATTCCATTGGCGCTATTCCCCCGTGAATCGTCTGCTCCATCGCACGGATCAGCCGGGCAGCGCCATAGTGCCCGGCCGCAAGGTTGCGCCAGTACGGTGCAGCCACGCAAATCGCGTCCATCATTTGGCGTGGCGCCACAGCATGATCGCAGTCGCGACCGTGAGGCGCGGACGGCAGCTGATTCCGCTCCTTTACCTCGTCGACGCTCGCACGCGATCGATCGCGGCGCGTGCGAGTGGCTCGCTCAGGGGGTGACGCGGAAGTCGCCGCTCACATTGCCCGCGGCGGCGTTGCCGGCGCTGGAGAGATCGGTCGGCGACGCGATCGGCGGGCTGTGCTCGACGCGGATGCCGTAGTTGGCGTTGTCGTCGGCGTGATTGCCGGTGACGGTGACGCCGGGCGACGATTGGATGCGCATGCCGTTCGCGCCGAGCTGAACGCAGAGCGCCCCCGGTCCACGGAGGACCGGGGGCGCTCGTACGTGCGAAGACGTACCGCTTTACGGGATCAGCGTTGCGGTACCGGGCAGCGTGAGGCGGCCGAGGCCGGGGAGCCCGGCGACGGCGTTCACGGAGCCCGACGTCGTCGGCCCGACGCAGAAGAATGACCCGAGCGTGCCGTGCGAGACGCCGGCGACGAACGGATCGGGAGCGCCTTGCACCTCGAGCGCGTTGCCGATGGTGCCATTGTCCGTGTAGCACTCGCGGAACTTCCCGAACGAGCAGGTGTCGCCCGGGGCCGTGCAATTCGCGTCCGACGAGCAGCCGCGGAAGCGTTCGATGTTGCAGAACTGCTCGAAGGGCCCGCCCGCGCACGTGCCCTCGTTCACGGAGTCGGTGTCGGGTGGCGTGTTGGCGGTACAAGTCGCATCCGAGCAGTCGTTGGGCTTGGTGACGTTGCCCGGACGCCCACACGCGTTGGATGGCGGACACTCCGTCGCCGTCGTGCACGCCGCGCCGGCATTGGTGCCGCTCACACACCGCTTGCCACCACACACGACACCGGCCGCACAATCGGCGTTCGTCATGCAGGCGGCGGCGCCCAAATCGCCGCACGTGTCGCAGAAGCAACTGAGCGTCGTGAAGCCCGGCGCCGTGCAGAGCGGATTCGCCGCGGCGAGCGTCACCGTCTGCAGGCCGGTCGTGAGCTTCAGCGTGATGTTGAGTGCCGCGATGTTCGCCCCCGGATCAGGCGGACAATCGAAGCTCGTGCTGCCGAAGAGCGGGCTCGTGCCGTTGACGGTGCACGAGAGGCCGGCCTTCGGCCCGGTGCTGCACGTCGACGTCGTGCCGAAGGCGCCGGTACCGCAGACCGAACACGGGTTGGCGAGCGTCGGCCCGGTGAAGACGCGCGAGATGAGCGGGGCGGTGTTGGCGGAGTCGCCGCTCACGATGTCGGCGGTGCCGGTGAGCGCGCCGTTGATCTGATTGATGACGCACACCGAGACGCTGCCCGAGGAGAGCGGTAGCGGCGCGCCGAAGAAGAAGGCGCAGGTGCCGAGGCCGGTGCAGTCGCCGTCGGTGGTGCACTGCACGGAGGTGTCGCCGGTGCAGCGGTGGTTGTTCGCCGCGGTGCCGCCGGCGTTTTGCGCCGGGCCGCTGACGGTGGCGAGGGAGCCGGTGCAGGAGGTGGCGTTGACGGTCACGAGACCGTTGTTGATGACGCGGTTGTCGTGCGACTGGCCGGTCCAGCCGGTGTCGAGATCGACGGCGTCACCGTTGGCGAGGAAGGTGATCTGGCTCGGACACGCGCCGCCGACGGCCGTGGACGTCGGCTCCGGTGTCGGTACGCCCGCGGTCGGGGTCGCGGTCGCGGCGGCGGCAGTCGTTGTCG
>DASWEL010000287.1:0-15477 GCA_036394755.1 Gemmatimonadales bacterium
CCGAGTCCGTGGGCACCGAGGGCGAGCAGGTCGTATTGCCGTCCGGACGAGCCGACCAGGCGCGCGGCCGCATCTTCATCCTCGGCGACGAGGCGGCCGTTCTCGCCGAGTTTGACGTCGCTGCGAACCTTGTCGCCGCCGTCGTAACCCGCAGCGCGATTGGGATCGAAACCGATCAGTCCCGGCAGCCGTCCCGCGCCGCGGTTTACCTCTTTCACGATCTCTTCGTAGTTGATGCCTTCGAGCAGCTGCCGGGTGAGCGGCACGCCGGCCGATTCGCAGCGCTTCCCCAGCTGATCGAGAAAGCTGTCGGCGATGAGCTGCAGCCCTTTTTCGATCAGCTTGTCGTGGATTTTGCGCTGTTTCTTGATCTCTTCAGGCGTCTGGAACTGCGCGGGGAGGCCGGTTTCGAGCTGACGGAAGCGGACATCGTGGAGGCGGGCAGCGTAGACATGGTTACCGGTGATTCTGCCGCCTGTCTTCCTACACATCTCAATCGCGCGGTCGACGGCCCAATCGGAGTGCTGCGAGTTGTCGACGGGAACGAAAATCTCGCGGTACACCACTACCTCCCCGAGTAACGCCGCTCGAGCGGGCCCTAAACTCTAGATGTCGGTGTGGATGCCGTCAGAGTTAAGGGATATGTACACGAGTGCCGAGGCTGTCAAGGAACTTGTTCACAAGCCGCGGGGACGATTTGGGTACCATCTGCGTTCCAAACCGTTATGGCATCCACCGGGCAGGAATCGCACGCACGCAGCAGTCGCTCTCTGTCTATGTCATCGGGCTTCACAAACACCGCCGTGCCGCTCTCATCGAGCACGAAGGCTTCGGGAGCTTCCGTGATGCAGTCGCCGAAGCCGACGCAGAGCGTGCGGTCGATGCGCACCCGCAGCTCGCCGACCCTGCGTTCTTCGAAGTCGATCACATCCCTTCCAGGCCCAGCTCGGCGCGGGCGGTGTCCATGATGGCGGGCGTAATCTCCGTGATGCCGCGTTCCTTTGCGTAATCCGCGTAGATCTTCTTTACCATGCCGCGTACGAAGTTCGGGACGCGTCCGAGGCGCTCTTGGGCTTCAACGGACCATGTCAGGGATCCGTTATGCCCCGCGGCGTGGCCGCGGAGCTCGCTACCCTCGTCAAATGCATCGTTCCGGCCGGTCGTGACCATCGTGCGGACGGTTTCGAGGGGCTGCGCCGGCACGGTCTTGCCTCCGATCACGACTCCCAATGACGAGACCAGCTGGGTTTCCATCGGGTTCGTGAGCAGCGCGACCACGCGGCCGCACGTCGGGCACTTGAATGTTGCGGCCAGCGTCCCGTCGCCGGGCAACTGTCGCTCACCGAAAGCCATCTGCTGATCGCAGTCGACGCAGAGGAATTTCACAGGCCGGCCGCGAGAGCCGACCAGGTGTCGGGCGTCGGGTGCCAGGGAATGCGCGCGACCACTGGCCGGTCAAACTCCTTTGCCAGGTCATCTGCAGCCGTTCCGGTGAACTCGCGACCGACCATGTTCTCAACGATCCCCACGATATCGGATCCGTGCTCGACGGCAGCTCGCATGGCGCGGCGGACGGCATCGCGGGACTCTGGCGTGGGAATCGTCACGGTCAGCACGGCCGGAGGCTTGCCGAGGATGTCGCACAGCTCGATGTAGCGCTGCATCCCGGGAGGCAAATCGAGCAGAAGCGTATCGAGGCTGCCCCAATTCACATCGCCCAGGAATTCGCGGAGTGCGGAGGCTTCCATTGCTCCCCGCCAAACGAAGCTCTCAGCGCTCGGGCCCTTGAAGGCGAGGGGGGCGCCGTCCTCGAGCAGGAGGGCCATGGAGATGCACTTCACCCCGTCGAGGCCGATCGCCGGCTCTACGCCATCGTCCGACGTGCGGTGTGCCGCGCGTGGGGTCTCCAGGAGGCGCGGTATCGTCGGGCCGTTCAAGTCGGCGTCCAGGATGCCAACCTGCTGCCCCGCGCGTGCAAGCGCGCGCGCAAGGTGGGCTGTGACATAGCTCTTGCCCACGCCCCCCTTGCCGCTCATCACCGCGATTGTGCGCCGCACCCCGGCCAGCCGATCGGCTACGCGCCGGCGCTGCGTGAGGATCTGGTCCAGCAAGCCGGAGCGGTCGGGATTGGTCAACTCATGGTAGGTGCGCATGGACTGAAAACTAGCCGGGGGGGCGGTTGGTCGGTTAGTATCCCCATATGATCGAAGCGCTCAAGCAAAAGCTCCAATCCGAAGTCGAACGCCTCAATCACGAGATCTCGTTCGTCCTGCCGAAGGAGATCGAGAAGGCGCGTGCCCACGGCGACCTGCGCGAGAACTCCGAGTACAAGGCCGCGCTCGAGCGCCAGCAGTTCGCGCAAGCGCGCGTGCATCACCTGCGGCTCAGGTTGTCGAAGCTCTCCGATGTGCGCGAACAGGATATCCCGCGTGACCGCGTCGGCTTCGGCTCGCGCGTGACGGTCGAGGATGTCGACACGAAGAAGAAGGAAGTCTACGCGTTGACACTCGGGGAGTTCATCGAGGGCGAAGACGGCGCGGCCGAAATGGCCGTCTCGATGGCGTCGCCGCTCGGAAAGGCATTGCTCGGCGGAAAGGTCGGGCAGAAAGTCGATATCACGCTGCCCATGGGAAAGCGCAAACTCAAGATCGTGAGCTTGGATACGGTCCACGATCTCGCGGGGTCTTGACTAAAACGTTTTCATGATGTCACTTAGACTCCTAGAGCGTGGATCTAAACCCGGGGAGATCAACGATGGTGATGCGTTTTATAACCGCTACGGCGGTTTTCTTGCTTTTCGCCCCCGGACGACCGCTGGCGGCGCAAGCCGATCCGGACCGCGCCGTTGCGGGCGGGGGCAATTTCCCCGCGGGCTGGCATGTCCGCACCGAAACGAACCGGCAGACCGGGCAGCCCGCGCCGCTCGAGAACGTGAAGTTCACGGGCATGGGCGACGGCCTCCATACGACGGTCGGACCCGCGGCGATCTATTGGCGTGATCGCGATACGATCTCGGCCAGCTACCACGTCGTCGCGAAGCTGAGTCAGATGAAAAACCCCGCCCATCCCGAAGCATTCGGCATCTTCATCGGCGGCAAGAACCTCGCCGATTCCGGTCAGACCTACACGTACTTCCTGGTGCGCCCGATCGACGGCATGTACTCGATCCGCCGGCGCTCGAGCTATGCGAGCCGGCCCACCGCCGTCGTCGAATGGACGGCGAGCGATGCCGTGACCAAGGCGGACACCAGCGGCCGCGCGACGAACGAGCTCAGCATCCAGGTGCAGGGCGGGAAAGCGAAGTTCATGGTGAACGGCAAAGAGGTCTACACCGGCGATGCCGCGAACCTGGACGTGAACGGGGTCGTGGGCTATCGCGTCAACCACAATCTCGACGTGCACCTCGGCCCGCTCGGGATTCACAAACTGTGACCGCCTTGAACCCTGCGACGGACGAAGATCCCTTTTCGTTCACGCCGTTCACCCGGCATCCGTTCTTCTCGTACGTCAACCGCTGGATTCTGGAGCGGGTGATTTGCCCGGGCCGGCAGGTCATCGTTGACCTCGGCTGTGGTCCGGGCGCCGTCACGGAGCTCATTCTCGAGCGCGTGCATGACCAACAGCCCCCGCCGCGCGTCATCGGAGTCGATCCGTCGCCGTCCGCTCTACAAAAAGCGCGGGCGGCGATTTCTTCGAAGCTGGCGGAGTTCGTCCAGGGCAGCGCGGAGTGGCTGTCGAAGCTCGTCAAGTCAGCGGACGCGGTCGTATTCCTCAACGCCATTCATTTGATGCCCGATAAGGTACAAGTGCTGAAAGAGATCCGGCGCGTGCTGAAGCCGGGCGGGCTGCTCGCGTTCAACAGCACGTTTTTCAATGGCGCGTATGTCGAAGGAACGAGCGGCTTCTGGCGGCGCTGGGTCGTGCGCTCCGTGCAGGCGCTGCGTGAGAAGGGCATCGAGGTCAAGCACACCGGTCATGCCGCTGCGATGGAGTGGTTCACCGCCGATCAATACTCTGCCGCACTGAAGGACGCGGGTTTTCGTCCCACGACCGTCGAGCTGCTGCGCGTGGACATGACCCGTCAAGCGCTCATTGATATCGGCCGGTTTTCGCTGTTCATCGAGGGTGCGCTGCCTGGCGTGCCGCTCGAGGAAGGCGCCAAGGCCCTCGAAGTCGGCCTCGAGCGCACGATGGAAGAGCTCAAGGTTGAGTCGGTGCCGCGCCACTGGCTGGAGGTGGTAGCCGAAGCGGTGTAGCTCAGACGATGACGAATTCGAGGCGAGCGTGCGCGTCGCGCAACGCGGCCTCGACCACCGCAGGCGTTTCTCCCCGTGCAAAGATGAATCCCGGATACCGCGATCCCTCGGGGAACGGCACCAATCGCTCCCCCGGGTGCGCGGTGATTTGGACATCCTCGATCAGCGGCACCGCTTGCGCTTCCGCCACACCGCGGACCTCGTGCAACGTTCCGGCCCCGGGAATCGGAATCATCATCACGCCCGCCGCTTGCCGCTCGCGCCGCAGCGATGGAATCGGCATGCCGAGCGCGTGGCGCAGAATGATCTCCTCGAGGGTTACGTCCTTGTCGCCGAAGCGCAGGACGGCCGAGCACCGGCCGCCGATCGGCCTGGCCGCAAGCTCGATGAGCCACGGCCCGCGCTCGTTGTAGCGCAGCTCGGCATGGATGGGGCCTTCGGTGATGCCGAGCGCGCGCACGGCGCGATCTGCGCAGTCGGCGATCGCTTTCTGCAAAGCGGCAGGAACCTGTGACGGTGTGACGTAGATGGTCTCTTCGAAGAAGGGCCCGTCGAGCGGATCGGGCTTATCGAAGATCGCCAGCACGTGCATGCGGCGATTCACGACCAGCCCTTCGAGCGCGACCTCGTAGCCTGGAATGAACTCCTCGATGAGAAAGGTCGCCTCGGGCTCACGCACGATCGATCTGAGCCGATTCTGTGCTTTCATGAAGCCTTGGACGTCGTCGGCTCGCATCACACCGCGCGATGCGGAGAGCCGCAGCGGCTTCACGACGCACGGATACGTCACGATGCTGGCGATCTCGGCGGGCTCTTCATTCAATCCACGGAGCATGAAGCGCGGGATCGGGACGCCCGCTCTGGCCAGTAGCTCCCGTTGCTGATGCTTGTCCCGCGCCGCCTGCATCGCGTGGACAGGATTTCCTTTCAAGCCGAGTCGCTGCGCTATCACGGCCGCCACGATCGCGGTGTCGTCGTCCACCCCAACGACCGCGGCGAGCGGATATCGTTGCGCAAAGAGGAATGCTTCCGTCGCGGATCGCTGGGGATCGTTCAGGGGCAGCGTGATAAGCCCGCCCAGACTGGTGGCTTGAAGAGCGCTGGGCTCCTCCGACGCGACGGTCAGCTCGACGCCGATCTGCCGCGCAGCCTCCACGAACGCCGCGGTGCGGTACGTCGTGGTGGGCAGCAACAGCAGGAGGCGAGACATGGGGAGATTGGTAGGGGCGCAGCATGCTGCGCCCCTACATCGTGTGACCTAACATCATTTTTTCGACGCCTGAAAATACGGGTTCGCGCCCGAGGTGTGATCGGTGATGTCGACGATGCCCCGAACCGCGGGCACGAACTGCGCGAGCATCCCCTCGATCCCCTGCCGCAGCGTGACGTCGGCCATACCGCAGCCCTGGCAGCCGCCGCCCATGCGCAGCATGACGACGGCGTCTTGCACGTCGATGAGCTCGACGCGGCCGCCGTGGCGTGCCACCATCGGATTCACCTGTTCGTCGAAGACTTTCGCGACCTGCTCGTACAGCGCATCGTCGCTGACTGCACCGGCCGGCTTCGGGCTGGCAGCCACCGGCGGCACATCGCTCGCCACGGCGGCGCGAATTGCCGCCCCGATCGGCTTCCCGACCGCCTGCCATGGCGGCGCGGGTGACTGCTTCACGACGGTGATGATGTTCCCGGAGACGATGAGCTCGCTGACGGCCAGGCCGGGGATGGCGAAAATCGCTTCCGCGAGCGGCGAACCCTTCGCCTCGTCGGCTCCTGTGAACCGACGCACTCCGCCCGTCAGCACCGGGACGCTCACGACGAACTTGCAGCGCTGATTGTCGATCGGCTCGGCAGTTATGCGGATCTCAGCCGTTTCCATTCCGCATCTCTCGCGCGGCGGTCACCATGTTCTTGAGGGCCGCCAGCGTCTCTTCCCAGCCCCTGGTCTTGAGCCCGCAGTCGGGATTCACCCAGATCTGGGTGTCATCCAGTACCCGCGTCATGCTCTTCAAGGCGCCCGTGATCTCCGCGGTCGACGGGACCCGCGGCGAGTGAATGTCGTAGACCCCTGGGCCGATCTCGTTCGGATACTTGTACTGCTCGAAGCCCTGCAGCAGCTCCGAGCCGGAGCGGGCGTTCTCGATCGAAATCACGTCCGCATCCATGCGCTCGATCACCTGCAGCACGTCGTTGAACTCGCTGTAGCACATATGCGTGTGAATCTGAGTCCCGTCACGCACCCCGGCCGTCGCCAGCCGGAAGGAGTCGACGGCCCACTGCAGATAGTGCGCCCAGTCGGCCCGCCGCAGCGGCAACCCTTCGCGCAGCGCCGGTTCATCGATCTGGATGACGCGGATGCCGGCGGCCTCGAGGTCGATCACCTCGTCGCGGATCGCCAGCGCGATCTGTTTGGCGGTTTCCGCGCGTGGCTGGTCGTCGCGCACGAAAGACCATTGCAGAATCGTCACGGGGCCGGTCAGCATGCCTTTCACCGGGCGCTTGGTCAGCGACTGCGCGTATCTGCTCCAACGCACGGTCATCGCGCTCGGGCGTGAGACGTCTCCAAAGATGATCGGCGGTTTCACGTAGCGAGTGCCGTAGGACTGCACCCAGCCGTGCTCGGTGAACGCGAATCCGGCGAGCTGCTCGCCGAAATACTCGACCATGTCGTTGCGCTCGAACTCCCCATGCACCAGCACGTCGAGGCCGATCTCCTCCTGCAGCTTGATCGTCTTGGCGACTTGCGCCTCGATGAAGCGATCGTAGTCCTCAACGCTAAGCTGATTGTCGTTCAGCTTGCGCCGTGCCGCCCGGACTTCGTTGGTCTGCGGGAATGAGCCGATCGTCGTGGTCGGATAAGGGGGGAGCTCCAGTTGTGACTTCCGGCGCACGGCGAACGGCGCGCTGCGCACGCTGTCTTTCTGCGTCACCGAGCCGGCACGACGCTGCACCGCGGTATTGTTGATCCGCCTGGACGCGCGACGCGCCTTCGCGGCCCGGCTGCTGCTCTCGACCGCCTTCCGATCGCCCTGCGCGAGTGCGACGACCTCTTGAAGCTTCTGCTTGGCGAAGGCGAGCCAGCTCTTCAGCTCCGGATCGAGCTTCGTTTCGAGATCGAGGTCGAGCGGCGTATGGAGCAGTGAGCAAGACGGCGCCACCCACAGTCGGTCCTTCCCGACTTTTGCCGCCGCGCGCTCGACCAACGCGGCCTGCTTCTCGAGATCCGCCCGCCACACGTTCCGGCCGTCGATCACACCTGCCGAGAGCACGCGGCCTTTGGGCCAGGAGGCGAGCAGCGGGTCCAGCTGCTGCGGTGCGCGCACCAGATCGACATGCAGCCCCTGCACCGGGAGCGCGAGCGCGGTGGAGAGATTGTCGTTGAGGCCGGCGAAGTAGGTCGCGACCAGCAGCTGCAGCTTTCCGGCACGCGACGCCAGGTATTTGTAGGCGCGCCGGTAAGCGGCACGCTCGGCGTCGGTGCGATCGAGCGCGAGACTCGGCTCATCGAGCTGCACCCAGGTCGCACCCGCGGCGGCGAGCGACTCCAGAACGTCACCATACACCGGCAGCAGCGCGTCAAGCAGCGACAGGCGATCGAACGCGCCGCCTTTCGACTTGGCAAGCAGGAGGAATGTCAGCGGCCCGATCAGTACCGTCGTCGCGTCGAGCCCCAGCGCCTTCGCCTCGCGGTACTCGTTCGCCGGCTTGGCGGATGCCATGCGGAAGCGTTGCCCGCGCTCGAGCTCGGGGACGATGTAGTGGTAGTTGGTATCGAACCACTTCGTCATTTCCATCGCGGTGACGTCGCGGCCTCTACCCTGACTGCCGCGGGCCATCGCGAAGTACGTGCCGGGATCGACCCACTCGCCCGCGAAACCGTAGCGCGGCGGCACCGCGCCGACCATCGCGCAGGTGTCCAGCATGCGGTCGTAGAAGGAGAAGTCGTTCGCAGGGATGCGGCCCAAGCCGAGGCCGCGCTGGAGCTGCCAGTGACGGCGGCGCAGCTCCGCGCCCGTGGCGAGCAGCTGCTCGCGGGTGATCTTGCCGCCCCAGTACCCTTCGGTGGCGCGCTTCAGTTCGCGCGCGGCGCCCAGGGGGGGGAAGCCTAAATTCGAGGCGATGGTCATATGGGAAGGGGAACTTACCGGGTTCTAAGCTTTTACGGTACTTGGCACCACCTGCCGCAGGAACCTGCTAGGGATGCGGCGGTGCCGGTGGGTGCGGATGCCCCCCTCCGTGGCCTGGCGGCGGACCATGCGCGGCCTGCGCCGCTGCCGCCCGGGCGAGTCCCGCAGCCGCTTGCGCGGGTGTAGCACCTCTGGCCATTGCCGACTGCACATTCGCCGGCAGTGACAGCAGAGCCGACACCGGCTCACCGGAGCGCAGTCCGACACTCACGAGTCCAATGTCCTCCGCGGGCGGCACGCCCAACGCCGCCAGGGTCCCTGCCACGCGGAGTCCAACGGTGAGCGCCGCGGCGTTCGCGCCGGTCCGCGCCAGTGCCGTGATATCGCTCCCGCTCAATCCCGCCGTGATCGCAAACTCGCCCGCCGCGATGGCGAGTGTGTCAGAGACCAGCCCCCCGTCCCGCAACGCCGCGGCGGCCGTATCGAGCTGCAGTGCGACGAGACGCAGGGCGCTCGCCACGCGCTCGGGCGCAACACCCTTCGCGCTTCCTTCGATCGCCTTCTCAATCAGGGGATCGATTGGGAGACCGCGCGCGGACGCGGCCGTCCCCAGCTCTTCAACGAGCGATGCGATTTGGGGGGGCACGCGACCCGTGAGCCGCTGGGCGATGCCGGTCCCCTGTTGCATGCTCAACAACGCGAGCGGGAGCGCGAGGAGTGTGATCACAACGTCAGCACGCTGTTGCGCCGGCCGAAGCCGTCATCGATGGCGGGGGCGCCGGGATCGGGGACCCAGCGTGCCCCATCGACGACGAAGGCGTACTGGTGTTGTCCCGCCGGGAGCGTGAGGGTCGCCGTCCAGACGCCGGTTGCGCCGGCGCGGACCAGCGGCGTCGCCTGCGGATCCCACTGGTTGAACGTACCTGCGAGGCTCACCTGCCTCGCGTCCGGAGCCACCAGCACAAACCGGACGGTGACAAGCGAAGCGGGCGCGGGTGTCCGTGGCGCGAGCCAGAGGACGAGCGCCGCGGCGATCGCGAGGGCCGGCGCGAGCAGCCAGGGCGCGAAACGGCGACGCCGGCGTTCCAGCTTCGCCATGACACGCCAGGTGACGGCGGGGATCGAAACGTCCGTGCGATCCACGCCGGCGAGCAGACGCACCGCCGCCTCGCCCTCCGCGCGCAGCTCGGCGGGCAGGTCGGCGAGTGTGATGTCGCCGTCCAGCAGCTGCTTGACCAGAGGATGAAGCTCGTGCCCGTTCATGTGTGATCTCTCAATTGCTCGCGCAGTCTATCATACGCGCGATGCATTCGCATTTTCAGTGACGGCACCGAAGTACTCAAGCGCTCGGCGATTTCGCTGTACGACAATCCTTCCACGTGCTTCAGGACGAACACTTCGCGCTGGTCCGGCGTCAACTCTAACAGGGCTCGCTGTAGTGCGCGCCGTTGCTCCGCGGTTTCGGCGCCGCCGTCCGCCCGATCCACCGCGGCGACATCATTTGCGGCTTCCAGCGATGCCGACGAGCGGTTGCGGCGCCGCTCCGCGAAACAGCGGTTGCGCAGAATCAGGAAGAACCAGCCGACGAACTTGTCGGGCTCCTTGCACTGCGCCAGCTGATCATAGGCCCGCACGAACGCGTCCTGCACGGCGTCTTCGGCTGCGTCCACCGAGCCCAGCATCCTCGTGGCGTACCGCGCGTAGCGGTCGCGGTACCGTTCGACCAGCTGGGCGTAGCGCTCGCGATCCCCTGCGAGCACTGCCCGAACGATATCGCCGTCCGTCGCTTGGGACCCAGAGCGCAACCTGCTGCCTCCGCTAAAGAGTTGTGGCGTACCACATTGGTAACGTTTGCCGCGTTGTTCCATTGTGACCTGCGTTACCCCGGGCCCCACTCCGGAATCTTTACGAAGTCATGCCCCCGATGCTAGAGACACAGCGCCCCCTCGCCTCAGATGCCGACCTGGTGCAGCGCCTCGCACAGCGTGACTCGACGGCGCTGATCGAAGTCGAGCGGCGGCACTGGTCTTCATTGTATGCGCAGGTCTATGGCATGCTGGTCGAGCCCGCACTGGCTGAGCGTGTGGTGCGCGAGGTGTTTACGCAGCTGTGGTTTGCCGCCGAGCGGTTTCCATTGAGGTCTAGTCTGTGGAACTGGTTGCGCGACATGGCGAGGGAGCTCGCCCGTGCCGAACTGGCGCTGGCAGCAACCCGTGATCCGGAAGATTCGTCAATTCGGAGGGATAATGAAGCGCATACTATCGTTCATCCCGGTGCTCCTGCTGCCGGCACTGGTCGCGGCGCAAACACCGAAGGTGGCAGTGCCCAATGAGCACGCGTCGGATGTCGCCAAGGCCAAGGTTGCAGCGGCGATGGCTCGGCGCGCGACGCATGTGCGCGGTGAGGCCGTCGGCCTCGACAACCGTCCGGTGACGCTCGCCACGTCTGCCGCTCGCGCAACACCAGCGACGCACACGGGCGACGGGCCGGCGACACCGGCCACACCAGCGACGCCAGCAACCCCTGCGTCTCCCTCGCACCGGCCGGATCATGCCGGCCTGGGCGGTCAAGGACGCTCGAATAACCCGCGCCGCCCCTAAGTAGACAGACGCCTTCACGCAGTATCTTACCGGTCCCATGCGCATGGGACCGGTTTCGTTTTTGTCACTGCTCACGTTACTCCCCCTCACCCTGTCCGCCCAGCGGCAGGCATCGCTCGGCATTGGCAGTGGCATCGTTCGCTATTCCGGCGGGTCGAGCTTCAGCGCCGTGACGGTGTCTCCCGCCGCACAGTGGCTCACGCCTTCCACTTATTTCGGCGTCAGCGGAGCGGTGTCGCTACTCGAGGGCGGTGTCTGGGCCAGCCAGGGCCGGGCGGACGTCTGGGTCGCGTTGTCGCAGCGGACCGGCGGCATTCGCCCAGCCGTCAGTGCCACGATATCGGGCACCACACGCTCGGACGGGGTCGCGGCCGGATCGGGCTCAGCGGTGATCGAGGCTGTCCGCGGCAATGTCGCGCTGGGAGTGGGCGGTGTGACGGGTGTGATCGAACAGCAGCCTGGTGTTGGCGCTCTGAGGGTACGCGGCCGAGTCTGGTGGCAGCTCAACACGGCGCCGGCTCAGCTCTCACTCACCACCGAAGCGACGCGGTTCCTCGGCGCCTGGTATACGGATGTAGTTGGAGGCGTCACGGTCGATGGTGCACGCACGGTCGGCTCGGTGTGGCTCAGCGGCCGGCTTAGCAAGACCTACGGATCGACCGGCGCTGCCAGCGCGACCATCCAGTACTTCCTCACACCATCGGTTGCCCTCGAGGCGTCGGGTGGCAATTACTTGCGCGATCCATTCCAGGGATTACCGCGGGCGGGATTCGTCGCGGGTGGGGTTCGCGTGTTCGCGTCGCGGCGCGCCGCTATGGTGCAAACAGCTCCCGTGCAGCCGGCACTGCAGCCGCTGGTTGCGGCGCATCGTGGCGGCGACACGATCGTCGTGCGCTTCCGGATGCCCGCTGCGAAGTCGGTCGCGATCGCGGGCAACTGGAATGCCTGGACGCCCGATACCATGCGCGCCCTGGGCGACGACATCTGGGAGGCGGCGCTGCGCCTCTCGCCGGGCACCTACTACTTCAACCTGGTCGTCGATGGGCAAGAATGGGTTGTGCCGGGTGGCGTCGCCACGATTTCGGACGGGATGGGGGGCCTGCTCGCGATCCTGAACGTGCTGTGACTTGACGATCTCCGTCCGATTCCGTGGCGGCGGCAGGTTGGCTCCGGTTCGATGCTGTCCTCTCACGCGAGGGGTGCTCGATGGGGAAGATCAACATGCAGAAGGTGCTGGTCGGTGGTTTCATCGCAGGTCTCTTCCTGAACATCGTCGATTACGTGCAGTTCGGTGTGGTCCTCAAGGACCAGATGGCGGCGGCCATGCAGGCCACCAACAAGCCCGCCATGAGTAATGCACAAATCCCGTACTTCGTGGTGCTCGACTTTGTCGCCGGAGTATTCCTCGTCTGGCTCTACGCCGCGATCCGACCCCGGTTCGGGGCGGGTCCCGTGACGGCCGCGAAAGCCGGCATCGCCGCGTGGTTCGTCGGTGGACTGCTCGTCACGCTGTTCATGTGGCCGATGGGACTGATGCCGCACAATCTCATGATCACCACAACGGTGGTTGGCCTGGTGTCATGGACACTGGCGACGGTGATCGGCGCCAAGTTCTACACGGAAGGTGCTGGAATGGGAGCCGGGATGGGCGCCGGCGCGGGGATGGGGGCGAGGATGTAGCTCGCAGATCTAATGGAAACAAAACCGCCGGACGGCAGTACGCCGCCCGGCGGTTCTGCATTTGAAGCTCCTAATAATTGAAGTTCACTGACACACCGAGCGTTCTCGGCTGGTTGACGAGATACCCGACGCGTGCCCGCAGACCGCGCTCGCGGTCCAACGCGAGACGTGCCTTCTCGTCCGTCACATTGTTCAGGAACACTGCCGCTTCCCACGTCGACCGGGACAATCCCACCCGGAGGTTCACCAGCGTGTATGCCGGCAGTAGCGGATTGAAGGTGAAGGTATTCTGCGTGAGCGGCCCGCCCATGTTCGCGCCGAACGGTGCGATGTTGACGCTACCGATACCGGGCGTCTCATCGTCGATCTGCGTGTAACGCGAGCCGACGTACTGTGCGCTGCCGCTGAACGACATGCGGGATCCTGCACCGCCGCTGAGCGGCAGGAAGTAGGTGATCGACGCACTGCCCTGCACGCGCGGGACGCTGGGCAACCTGTTGCCGGACTTTACGCCGCCCACCACGGTCGTGACCCCCAACGTATCGGTGCTGTACACCGTCGACTGTAGTTTGGCGTCGTTCAGGCCGGTCGAGAACGCCAGATCCCAGTGATCGTTGGGCTGCGCGGTGAATTCGAACTCCAATCCCGCGCTTCTCGCCTTGGGCACGTTATAGACGAGACGCGACGAGCATGTGCCCGCCGTGAGGTTCAGCTGGAGATCCTTGATGTCCATATAGAACGCCGCGATGTTGACGGAGGCGCGGCCGCCCGCGAGCCGAGACTTCATGCCCGCCTCGTAATTCCACACCGTCTCGTCCTTCCAGCGACCGTGCCCGCCGAACGTGAGCGTATCTGCGGGCGAGCAAATCGGTTTGTTGAGCGGGTCGTTGATGCCGCCGAGCCGGAAGCCGCGCGAGAGCTGGGCATTGAACGTCAGCGCGTCGGAGGCCTTGTAGTTCGCGATGAACCGTGGCGCGAGGCCGTTGGCCTTGGTGGTGCCGGGGTTGGAGACGTAGCCGACAAAGAAGCCGTCGAAGAACTGTGTGCGGTCTTCTTTGAAGTCGTACCAGCGCGCCCCCGCCGTGAGATCAAGCTTGGGCGTGACACCCAGTGTTGCTTCTCCGAACACCGCGGTCTGCCGCAGCTTGTAGTGCAGGTCCGAGAAGAACAGATGGTCCTTCGGCGCCAGGGGACCCTGCGTGAAGCCGTACGGTAGCGACCCCGCCGGTATCCCGATCGCGGGACAACAGATCGGCTTGGCGAGCGTGTCGAAACCCCGTGCGTACACGTCCTGCCCATAGCCGCGTTTGGTGTTCGCGTAGAAGCCTCCCACCAGCCAGTGCAGACGATCGCGCGAGCCGGCGACCCGGACCTCCTGCGTCCACACGAGCGAGTTGGTGTGATCCTGGAACGGATCAGGAAGGGTGTAGATGTTCTCCGGCAGAGCGAACGACCCTCCGACGACGCTGGAGTAGAGAGCCCCACCATCCCGCTGGACCAGGATATTGCGATGCGTGTACGACGTGATCGACGTCAGCGTCGCCCCGCCGAGATCGAGCTGCAGATTGACATCGCCGAGCAGGAACTTGTCCGTGTACGGCTCTGCGACGGCGGTGAAGAGCTGTCGCGGCCCCAGCGTCACCTTCGGCCGGTTCGTCGTGTACGGATTCGCGAGCACGTTGAACGCGTCGTTGCGGTTCCACCCGTCGGCCTTGACGTCTTGATAGACGATGCGGGGCGTAATGTGAAACCGGCTGCTGGGCGCTAATCGCACCGCCGCACGTAGGCCAGCGCGCATGCTGCCGTTCACGTTGTGATTGACCGTGAGGTCGGGTTGCACTGCATCCATCCAGCCGCCGGTCCGGCTACTGTAACCCACCAGTCGGGCCGCGGCCTTGTCGCCCATCGGCACGTTGAAGCCAAGCTTGGCGGTGCTACCCGGATCGCCGCCGTTGATCGTGGTCACGCCGGCCTCACCGAACGTCTTGCTCACGCCCAGCTCCGGCTGGTTGCTAATGTAGCGCACCGTGCCCGCCAGCGAGCCGGAGCCGAACAGCGTCCCCTGCGGCCCGCGCAGCACCTCAACGCGGCCGACGTCGAACAGATCGAGATCCGGCGTGAACAGCGACAGCGACACGACGGATTCATCCAGATAGGAGCCAACGTCTTCTTTCACGCCGGGCTGGTCGCGCGAAATCTGGCCCGATGAAGCGCCGCGAATCGCCGGCTGGCTCTGGCCCGGGCCAAGGTTCTGCACGCTGAAACCGGCGACGTTCTGCGCGACCTCTTCGATGTTCTCGACGCCGCGGATCCGCAGCGCCTGCTCCGTCGGCGCCGCAATCGAGAGCGGCACGTCGATCAACTGCTCCTCACGCTTCATCGCGGTGACCGTGACGGCCTCGAGCTCGAGCGCCGTCATGACGAAGTCAACTTGGGCCTCCGCGTCCGCCGCGACCTGCACGCCGGTCTTTTGTTGCGTGCGCACGCCGGGCAGTGACGCCGACACCGTATATGTCCCCGCGGCCAGTCCCGTGAGGCTGTAGCTCCCGTCTTCCGACGTGGTGGCACGGCGCGCCGGCCCGGGACCGATGGCCCGCACGACGGCCCCCGCGAGTGGGCTGGCGTGCGAGTCGCGCACCACACCCCTGATCCGACCGTTCTGGGCGAGCGCCATCCCCGGGGCCGCGAACAACAGGGCGACGAGAGCGGCGAGGCTCAGGAAACGGCTTGCGGGGCTGACCATAAAACCCTCCTCCGAGAAGAGTGTCACTTGTTTAGCCGCATTTCCGCGCGCGCGTACAAGTAGCGGCCGTTGTA
>DASWEL010000288.1:0-9320 GCA_036394755.1 Gemmatimonadales bacterium
CCGCTGAACGGACGTGATAGGCCCCTAGACCGCCATGGTCACCTGTAACGGCGTGGCATTTCTGGCCTTCTGCGTGTCATCGGGGATTTCGGTGGGATATTCGCCCGAGAAACAAGCATGGCAGAACTCTGTCGTGTCGCCACCGGCCGCGCGCTTCATCCCGTCGAGCGACAGATACCCCAGCGTCTCGACGCCCAGGTGCCGGCGAATCTCCTCGAGCGAATGGCTCGAGGCGATCAACTCGGATTTGGTCGGCGTGTCGATTCCGTAGTAGCAGGGACCGGTGATCGGCGCCGAGGCGACGCGGAAATGGACTTCTTTTGCACCGGCTTGCCGAATCATCTGCACGAGCTCGCGGCTCGTCGTCCCGCGGACGAGGGAGTCGTCGACGACGACGACCTTCTTTCCCGCCAGCACCTCACGCACCGGATTGAACTTGATCTTCACCTTGGCGTTGCGGGCGGCCTGCGTGGGGTTGATGAACGTGCGGCCCACGTAGTGGTTGCGGATCAGCGCGTGCTCGAGCTTCAGCCCCGACTGCTCCGCGAACCCGAGCGCCATCGCATTGGACGAGTCGGGAACCGAGAAGACGCAGTCCGCGCCCGCGGCCGGGTGCTCCTGCGCCAGCTCGCGGCCGAGGGCGCGCCGCACGCGGTCCACCGACCGGCCAAAGATCGTGCTGTCGGGCCGCGAGAAGTACACCAGCTCGAAGATGCAGCGCTGATGCGGCTTCGGCGGCAGCGCGGGCAGGCGGTCGATCTCGGGCGGCGAGCCTTGAATCCGCAGGAACTCACCGGGCTCGAGCTCCCGCACCGCCGTCGCGCCGATCAGATCGAGCGCACACGTCTCCGAGACCACGACGTACCCCGACCCCAGTTTGCCGAGCCAGAGCGGGCGAAAGCCACGCGGATCGACGATGGCGTACAACGTCCGGCCGATCGTGACGACGAGCGAATAGGCGCCTTCCACGCGCTCGAGCGCGTCGAGCAGCTGGTCTTCCGGCTCACGCGCCTCGGAGCGAGCGATCAGGTGGATCAGCACTTCGCTGTCCGACGAGGTCTGGAAGATCGAGCCCTTGGCCACCAGATCGGACCGCAGCGCCTCGGCGTTGGTGAGATTGCCGTTGTGCGCGAGCGCGAGCGGGCCTTCGTGGTAACCGGCGAGAATCGGCTGCGCATTGGCGAGCACCGAGGAGCCGGCGGTGGAGTAGCGCGTGTGACCGATCGCCACGTCGCCCGGCAGCGTCGCGAGCACCGTCTCGCTGAAGACGTCCGACACCAGGCCCATCCCGCGGTGCGACCGGGCTACACCGGCCCCGTCCACCGTTACCATCCCGGCCGACTCCTGGCCGCGATGCTGGAGGCTGTACAGCCCCAGATAGGTGATGCGCGATGCGTCTGAGACGCCCGCTACGCCGATGATGCCGCACATCTTGCGATCAGTCTCCCATACGTCGAGGAATGGCGCTGAAATATACGTCTCTGAGACGCGAGACAGACTCCTCGATCTGTCCGTCTCGCAGCGCGATGCGGAAGGCCCCATCCTTCGGGCCGACGGTGCCGGCGCGGAAGAGCGGGACGCCGAGCTCGCCGGCCAACGCCTGCACTGCAGCCGCGCGCTCCGGGGCACACGTAATGACGGCGCGACCGTGGGATTCGCTGAACAGAAGCTCGTGCGGCGTGAGGCGTGTGGCGTGCGGCGTCAAATCCACGTCGAGGCCGAACCCGTGTTCCTGATACGGTCCCCCCATCGCGACCTCGGCGAGGGCGACACCCAACCCTCCGTGCGAGCAGTCGTGCGCGGAGCGGAACAGGCCACGCTCGGCCCCCGTGACGAGGAGGTCGATGAGACGCTGCTCGGCTTCCAGATCGACGCGGGGCGGCTGGCCGCCCATGAAATCGCGGCAGACCTCCCAGTATGTGGAGCCCCCCAACTCGGCGCGCGTCTCGCCGAGAACGAACACCACGTCGCCGCTCGCGCGCGCATGGCTTGGCACCGCGCGGTCCGCCCGCGCCAGCAACCCGATCATCCCGACGACGGGTGTGGGATCGACGGCGCCGGTCGGGCTTTCATTGTAGAAGGAGACGTTGCCGCCCGTCACCGGTGTGCCGAGCGCGCGGCAGGCATCGGCGATGCCGCGACACGCTTCGCGGAACTGATAGAAGACCGCGGGGCGCTCGGGGCTGCCGAAGTTCAGGCAGTCGGTAATGCCGAGCGGCCGCGCGCCCGTGCACGCGACGTTCCGCGCCGCCTCCGCGACCGTCGCCTTGCCGCCCTCGTACGGATCGAGCCGCACGTAGCGGCTGTTGCAGTCGGTCTTGACCGCGATGCCGAAGTCCTCATGCCGCACGCGCACCACTCCGGCGTCGCCGCCAGGAGGGATAACGGTGCTTGCCTGAACCGTCGAATCGTATTGCTCGAAGACCCACTTCTTTGAACTGATCGACGGTGCGTCGAGTAGTCGGAGCAGGGCATCGCTCGGCGTCGTGCGTCGTGCGTCGTGCGTGGGAGCTGCGTTTCGAAGCTTCGCGATCTGCGGGTCTTCCTTGGCATCCGGATAGTAGACCGGGGCGTCGTCGACCAGCTTCTGCCCCGGGATCTCCACGACGACGTTGCCCTGCCACGTGCAGCGATACATCCCATCGTCCGTAACCTTGCCGATCGGCGTCGCGCTGAGCTCCCACTTCGCAGCGATCGCCTGGACCTCTTTGACGCGGTCGCTCTTGGCCACAACGAGCATCCGCTCTTGCGATTCCGACAGCAGGATCTCATACGGCGTCATCCCCGGCTCGCGGGTCGGGACCTTGGAGAGATCGATCTCCACCCCGACGCCGCCGCGCGCAGCCATTTCGGCCGAGGAGGACGTCAGACCGGCGGCGCCCATGTCCTGGATGGCCACGATGTGGCCCGAGGCGATCAGCTCGAGGCTTGCTTCAAGCAGCAGCTTTTCGGTGAAGGGATCGCCTACCTGGACCTGGGGACGGCGCTGCTCGCTTTCGTGCGTCAGCTCCTCCGAGGCGAACGAGGCGCCGTGGATCCCGTCTCGACCGGTGCTCGAGCCGACGGCAAGCAGGATGTTGCCCACGCCCTGCGCGGCGGCCTTGATGAGGTCCTTTTCCTTGAGCACGCCGACGCACATCGCGTTGACCAGCGGATTGCCGGAGTACCCGGGCGCGAAGTCCACTTCGCCGCCGATCGTCGGGACCCCCACGCAGTTGCCATAGTCGCCAATGCCGCGGACCACGCCGGCGAACAGATAGCGGTTGCGCCCCTCGTCGAGCGGGCCGAAGCGGAGACTGTTGAGCAACGCGACCGGGCGCGCCCCCATCGTAAAGACATCGCGCAGGATTCCGCCGGCGCCGGTCGCCGCCCCCTGGTACGGCTCCACGGCCGACGGATGGTTGTGCGACTCGATCTTGAACGCGACGGCCCAGCCGTTGGGGAGGCGCAAGACGCCGGCGTTTTCGCCGGGGCCCTGAACGACCTGCGGGCCGGTCGTTGGGAGAGTCTTGAGGATCGGCCGCGAATGTTTGTAGGAGCAGTGCTCGCTCCACAGTGCGGAAAAGATGCCGAGCTCCGGAAAGGTGGGCGTCCGGCCGAGCATCGCTACGATGCGCGCGTATTCGTCGGGTGTGAGGTTGTGTTCCTGCACCAGCTCGGGGGTGATCTTCGGATCTGTCACTTCCGCGTCACGCCCTTCGCGACGGCGCGGAAAACCCGCGCCAGGATGTTGGGCGCCGAGGTCTTCATGAGCGCCTCGGCCTCGCCGGCATCGAACCACACGCCATGGCAGTGCGTGCATTGGTCGATCTGGATGCCGTCCCACTCGTGCGTGATGAGGTCATAGCCGCACTTGGGGCACTTCATGTAGTGCTTCTTGCGCTCGCTTTCGGCCGCGGCCTGCTGGGCGGCCGCGCGTTGCTGCCTGAGCAAATCCGCGTCGCGGCGCGCGAAGTACTCGTCCTCGTTTTTGCTCGGCTTCTCGTGACTCATGGGCTGGGTGGGGGCGGCGTGATGTGCAGTGAATCCCCCGGGTTCGCCACCGGGACGCGTCCCGGCGGTGACGACGACTCGCCCGAATAGCGGTGGCCGTCCCAGCGCGCGATCACATCCACTACCTTGCCGTTCTGCAGCGTCACCACGTCCATCGTGCCGCACGTGTATTCGCAGCCGTTGCGGAAAAAGAGATAAGTGTACGCGCCGACGCGCCGCACGGCCGCGGGCGCGGCCCAGAGCTCATAGACCTCGCGTTCGCTCATGCCCGGATTCACGGTGCCCGTATCGTCGGAGACGTACGGCACGTCGCGCGTCAATGCCTGGCCCGGCGGAGCCGCGGGGGGACGGGGATGCTGCGCGCGTGTCTGTTCCTGTTCGGCGGTGACGCGAGTAGCCGCCGTATCGGTCGCGGGACGCACCGGCGCCGGCGGCGGGGATTGCGTTGTCGCGCGCCCCCGCAACTTGTCCCACGCCAGCTTCAGTTTGGCTTTTGCGGCGTCAACCTGGTCACACCCTGAGGTGGCGACCATCAACAGCGCGCATATCGCCAGCGTGCTGCGTCGCATTGCGAGCCTCCAGAGAGAGGAAGACGCGGGCGCCGTCCCGACCACCCAACAGCTGGGCGTTGCGGCGCTCCGGATGCGGCATGATCCCCACCACATTGCGGCCGGCGTTACACACGCCGGCGATATCGTGCATCGACCCGTTCGGGTTATCTGTGACGTAGCGAAGCACAACCTGGCCGTTCGCCTCGAGCTCGGCCGCCGTCTGCGCATCCGCGACGTATCGGCCATCGCCGTGCGCGATCGGCAACGTTAGCTCCTCGCCCCGTTCGTAACTCCGGGTGAACGGCGTGTCTGTCGCCTCGACTCGGACCTGGACAGGCCGGGACAAAAACCTGAGCCGGGCATTCCGCATCAGCGCGCCGGGCAAGAGCCCCGCCTCGCACAGAATCTGGAACCCATTGCAGATGCCGAGTACGGCACCGCCTGCCCGCGCGTGCGCGGACACCGCGCGCAACACCGGCGAAAAGCGGGCAATGGCCCCGGAGCGAAGATAATCGCCGTAGCTGAAGCCGCCCGGCAGGATGACCGCATCCGCCTGCTTCAGGTCGGTATCGCGGTGCCAGACGTAATAGGTGTCCGACCCCGCCGCGCGGGCCGCGTCGAGCGTATCCGCGTCGCAGTTCGAGCCGGGGAAGACGACTACTGCGACACGTTGCATTCGTAATCCTCAGTCACGGGATTGGCGAGCAACCGGTCGCACATCGTGCGCGCCTTTGCCGCCGCCTCTTCGCGCGTCGCTGCCTGGACCTGCAGCACGAGATGTTTTCCGGCGCGCACGCTCGCCACGTCGCCGAAGCCGAGCGCTTGGAGGGCGTGCTGCACCGCCTGACCCTGAGGATCGAGCAGCGATGCGCGGGGCATGACGCGGATCTCGACCGTATAGGCGCTCACGCCACGCCTCCGGCCCCCGGACGCCTCGGTCCCCGGTAGTTTTGCTCGCTCTCGTCGATCACGATCGGGCCTGCGATTTCCGCCTCCTCATCCTCGGCGGGCGCCCTGAAGAAGCCGAGCAGGATTGCACGCCCCACGCCGAAGAACATGTACGCGATGCCCAGCGGGAACAGGAACACATCGTGCCGCCAGATGCCGAATACCAGGATAACAACAATCAGCGTGAGTCCCAATAGTCCGCTCAGCGTGCGGAACCCGGCGCGCGGCAGAGTCGGGTAGTGGACATTGCTCACCATCAGGATCGTGAGGCCGATCATCAGGAACGTGAGCACCAGGTGCCAGGGCAGGCCGTGCAACTTGGCGTACAATTCCGTTTGCGTGAACGGATAGTAAGTGGCGAGTGTCATCCCGGCCGCCGGCGACGGCAGGCCGATGAAATACGTCTTGGCGCGCCCCGCCTGGGTGACGTTGAACCGCGCCAAGCGGATCGCCGCCGCCATGACGTAGAAGTAGCAGAAGATCCAGGCGGCCGGCCCGCCGCTGGTGAACTCCACCTGATACATAAGGAAGGCGGGAGAAACCCCGAAGCTCACGATGTCGACGAGGCTGTCGAGCTCCGCGCCGAACCGCGTTCCGGTGCCCGAGATGCGCGCGACACGGCCGTCGAGGGTGTCGAGGATTCCGGCGAACACGATGAACCAACCGGCGCGGTAGAATTCGCCGCGCGTCGCCAACACCATCGCCCAGATGCCGAAGAACAGGTTGAACAGCGTGAAGAGGCTCGGCACCACGATGACGACGCGGCGGAGCGGCAGCGGTGGTGGTCTCATGCGTACTCCGCCAAGACCGTCCCACCGACGCGGACCGGATCTCCCGGCTTCACTCTCAAGACCGGCCGCTGCGAGAGCGGCAAAAACACGTCGGTCCGCGAGCCGAATCGGATGAGACCGAGCCGATCGCCTTGCTTCACGCGGTCGCCGGGCTTGGCGTCGGTCACGATGCGCCGCGCGATCAACCCGGCGATCTGCCGAACGAGTACGCGTCCGCGTGGCCCGCGGATCCCGATCGACGATTGCTCGTTATCGAGGCTCGCCTTCTCGTCGGCGGCGTGCAGGAATTTGCCTTTGTTGTAGTGCACGAGCTCGACCGCGCCGTCGACCGGATAGCGGTTCACATGCACGTCGAACACGGACAGGAAAATGGAAATCCGGACCGACCTTTCCTTGACATACATCGGCTCGTCGGTTTCGATCACGTGCACGACGTGACCCTCGGCGGCGGCCACCACGTAGCGCTCACCGCGTGGGCCCGGGTGGATGGGATCGCGAAAGAACGCGACGACCCAGACCGCCAGCATCGCGAGGATGACGGCGAGGGGCCACCACAGGAAGGCCGCACCCAGCACCAAAGCCCATGCGATCGCGATAAAGGGCCATCCTTCACGCGCGATCCTCACTCCAGCTCTGTTCCGGTGATGCGTCGGTAGGCATCGCGATAGCGCGCGCTGGTCGCGTTCACGACCTCGGCCGGCAGCGGCGGAGGCGGAGCCTCGCCATTCCACTTTCCCCGCTTCTTCAGATCGGCCAGGTAGTCGCGCAACGGCTGTTTATCGAAGCTCGGCTGGCTCCGACCAGCCTCGTAGCGGTCGGCCGGCCAGAAGCGTGACGAGTCGGGCGTCAGGATCTCGTCGATGACGATCAGCTCGCCGCCCTGCGTCACACCGAATTCGAATTTCGTATCGGCGATGATGATCCCGCGCTTCGCCGCATAATCACGGCCTGCCTCATACAGCGCGAGACTGGCACTGCGTAACCGCTCCGCCGTGAGTCGGCCGAGGCCGTTCACGACGTGATCAAACGTGACGTTCTCGTCGTGTCCCTGCTCGGCCTTCGTCGCGGGTGAGAAGATGGGGGGATCGAGCTGAGCGCTTTCGACGAGCCCCTGGGGCAGCGGCTCGCCGGCCAGGGTACCGGAGCGCCGGTATTCCGCCCAAGCGGAGCCGGAGATGTACCCACGGACCACGCACTCGAACGGGACCGGAGTGGCGCGGCGCGTCAGCATCCCGCGCCCATACAGCTCATCGCGGTGTGCGGTCAACACGGGGACGCGGCGGACGATTTCATCGACGGCGGCGGTAAGCAGGTGGTGCGGCATCACGGACTTCAAGCGCGCGAACCAGAAGGCGCTCATTTGCGTGAGCACCGCGCCTTTGTGCGGCACCGCTTCGCGCATGACCACGTCGAACGCGCTCACGCGGTCGCTGGCCACGAGCAGCAACGTGTTGTCGTCGACCTCGTAGACCTCGCGAACCTTGCCGCGGCGCAGCAGTGGCAGCGGCAGTTGGCTCTGCACCAGCACTCCGGTCATACCTGAACCTCCGCTGCGGCAGCTGCGGGGGGCGCCACCGCCTGAATGGAACGCATCAAATCGGGCAAGACCCGATCGAGGAATTCATCGACCTGCTGCGGGGCGCGGCCGACGTACGCCGCAGCATCGAGCTCCTGCGGCGTCGTGCGCACGCCCAGGCGCTTGAACTCGGGAGCACGGGCGAGGTGGTCGAGCAGCTGGTCGGTCCCCTTGAGACTGTGGGTGCGGATCACTTCATGGAGCTGCTGGCGATCACCGCCGGCCTTCACGCCGCGCATCAACAGGCGTTCGGTCGCGAGGAACGGCATCGCCTGGGCGACGTGCTGGCCGATCGTGTCTTCGCGGACTTCGAGGCCCGCCGCCACGTTCGTGGCGAGGACGAGAATCGCATCGGTCGCGAGGAACGCCTCGGGGATCACGAGCCGGCGGTTCGCGCTGTCGTCGAGCGTCCGCTCCAGCCATTGCGACGCGGCGGTGTGCCAGGCGTTGCCCTCCAGCTCGATCACGAAGCGCGCGAGACTCGTCATGCGCTCGGCGCGCATCGGGTTGCGCTTGTACGGCATGGCGGACGACCCGACCTGCTCGCTTTCGAACGGCTCGAGCAACTCGCCCTCGTGCTGCAACAGCCGCAAGTCGGTCGAAAACTTGGCTGCCGACTGGGCGATCCCCGAGAGGACCGCCATGACCTGAGCGTCGAGCTTGCGCGTATAGGTCTGGCCGGTGATCGGGAGGACGTGCTCGAACCCCATCGCACGCGACACGCGGCTATCGAGCTCGGCGACTTTACCCTGATCGCCGTCGAACAGCTCCAGGAAGCTTGCCTGGGTTCCGGTCGTGCCTTTCACGCCGCGGAAGGGCAATGCCCCGGTCCGATGGAGCAATTCTTCCGCGTCCAGTGCGAAATCCTGCATCCACATCGTCATCCGCTTGCCGACCGTGGTGAGCTGCGCGGGCTGGAAGTGCGTGTAGGCGAGGCAGGGAAGCGCGCGATACCGGCGCGCGACCTTGCCCATTGCCACGAGCACCGCGCCGATCCTTCCCAGCAGGAGCTGCATCGCTTCGCGCATCAACACGAGGTCGGCGTTGTCGGTGACGTACGCGCTCGTCGCACCCAAGTGGATGAACGGCCGCGCCGCGGGAGCCTGATCGCCGAGGTGATGGATGTGGGCCATCACGTCGTGGCGCAGCCGCCGCTCGTACTCGGCGGCCTTTTCGAGATCCGCATCGTCGAGATGCGCGCGCAGCTGCGCCAGCGCCGCGTCAGGAATCGCGAGGCCCAGCTCTTTCTGTCCTTGCATGAGCGCCAGCCACAGCCGACGCCACAGGCCGATGCGCCGGCGCTCGCCCCAGAGCGCCTGCATCGTGGGAGAGGCGTATCGTGTCCCGAGGGGCGAGGTCCAGCTCAAACCGCGGCCTTGGCCCGCGCGACCAGCTTGCTCCAGTCGGCGAGGAACTGATCGAGGCCGCGGTCGGTGAGCGGATGCAGCAGCAGCTTCTTCA
>DASWEL010000289.1:0-17918 GCA_036394755.1 Gemmatimonadales bacterium
ATCCTGATCACCGATGCCGGCCGCGTGCCCGAGGACTACGGCCGGATGGGCCTGCCCGCCAACAGCCGCACTCGCCACTACAAGCAAAAAGACGGCTGGGTCCATGCCGTTGACCTGCGCACGACGGGTCGCGGCGTCATCAAGAACCGCGGCGTCCAGTTCTACTTCTGGCTGATGGGGTTCGATACGCGGCGGCATGTCGGAACCGCCGATCACCTGCACGTCGAGTTGAACTAGGCGAACAGCTTCTGCAGCTCGGCGAACGGAATCCCGTACGCCTCCAACGTCCCGTACGTGCCCTTCTCCCTCCACTCCCGAGCCATCCGGCGCACCAGGCCGAGCGTCGCGCGCATCGGCGCCGAGCCAAACGTCACGCGACGCACTCCCAGCGCAGCCATTTCCTTGAGAGTCGGTGCGTTCGATGTGCCGAGGATGTTCACGGGAGCGTGAATCTGCTGGACGAGCTGCTCGATCGTGCCCCGGTCGCCGACAAAGGGCACGAACACCGAATCGGCCCCCGCCTCGCGAAACGCGTTCCCGCGCCGCACCGCTTCGGCGAGACGCTTATCGCGCGCAATCTCGGGCGCTTCGAACGCGTCGGTTCTCGCATTGAGCACCAGCCGCACGCCGGTCGCATCGGCAGCGTGCCGCGCGGCGCGCACGCGATCCACGGCCAGCGCGAAGTTCATGAGATGCTTCTCTTCCATCCGGTCTTCGAGATTCATCCCCACCGCGCCCGCGTCGATGACCCGGCGCACCGTCTCGGCGACGGCGTCCGGCGTCTGGCCGTACCCCGCTTCCATGTCTGCAGTAATGGGAACTGAGATGCGCCGGGTAATGCGCGCCACAGCCGCCAGCATTTCATCGCGACTGATGCGCTCGCCGTCCGGGTAGCCGAGACTGAATGCGATCCCCGCGCTGGTGGTCGCGAGGGCAGGGAAGCCCGCTTCCACGAAGATCCGTGCACTGCCCGCGTCCCAGGCATTTGGCAGGACGAGCATCGGCCCCTCGACATGGAGCCGGCGCAGAACTTCGGCTTTGGCGGCGCTCATCGCGCCAGACGATAGCCTGTTTTTCGCACTGTGAGAATGTGCTTCGGGTTGGCGGGATCGTGCTCCAGCTTGCGCCGCAGCTCGGCGACGTGCGTGTCTACCGTGCGGCTCATGACTTCCGCGCTGTAGCCCCAGACCTCGGTCAGGAGCTCCGTCCGCGTGATACAGGCGCCATCGCGCCGGATCAGCGCCAGCAGCAGATCGTACTCCTTGGGCGTCAGGGAGACGGGCGAGCCGTCGCGTAGCACCGTCCGTGACGGCGTGAGTACTTCGATCTCGCCGAACTTCTCGAAGGGAGGCGCCGGCGGCCCGCCGTTCTTCCTCGGCGCCACGACGCGCCGTAGCAGTGCTTCGATGCGGGCGAGGAGCTCGAGCACGCCGAACGGCTTTGTGACATAGTCGTCCGCGCCGAGTCGAAGGCCGCGGACCTTGTCGGCCTCTTCACCGCGCGCGGTGAGGATGAGCACCGGCATGCCGTGGCCGTCCTCGCGTAGCGCGCGGAGCACGCGGAAGCCGTCCATTCCCGGCAGCATCAGGTCCAGCACGACGAGATCCGGACTGGCGCTCCGCGCCCGAGAAAGCCCCCGCGTGCCGTCCTTGGCGACTTCGACCTCGTAGCCCTCGATCTCGAGATTGTTGCGCAGGCCGTACGCGAGATCGGGGTTGTCCTCGATCACCAGGATCCGCTTCGGTCCTGTGGCCGGCGCGATCATGCGGGCAGCTCGATCACGACGCGAGTTCCACTCGCGTCGGGGCCGCCGTCATCGATCCAGGCCCGTCCGTGATGGAGGTCCGCCAGCTCGCGCACCACCGCGAGCCCGATGCCGCTCCCGGCGACTGACGAGTCGCGGTCACGCTCCAGCCGCCAGAATCGGTCCCATACCCGCTCTCGATCGGCGCGCGGGATGCCGGGTCCACGGTCGGCGACCCACAGCCGCGCCACGCCATTCTCGCGCGTAGCACCGATCCGCACTTCCTGGCCGGCGGGGCCGTACTTCACCGCGTTGTCGAGGAGGTTGAGCAGCATCTGGCGCACCGCGCCGGGGTCGGCAGGGACGACGAGGTCTTCCGGCACGGATGCCGCCAGGGTGACGCCGCGGGCCGCTGCCAGCGGCGCAAATCCGTCGATGACTTCCTGCACCAGCGGCGCCAGGGCGGTCGGCTCCGGCGCGATATGCGCCGTCTGCCGTTCCGAGCGCGAGAAATGCAGCAGGTTCTCGACGAGGTGCGTCAGGCGGCGCGCTTCCTGGTCGATGATCGCCAGGGAGCGGCGCCGCTCTTCTTCGGAACGGACGCGACCCAGCGTGAGGGTCTCGGAAAACATGCGGATCTGCGCGAGGGGCGTGCGCAGCTCGTGCGACACACCGGAGATGAAGTCGGTCCGCAGCCGGGTGAGCTGGGATTCGCGCCGCAGCTGGAAGAGCGCGGCGCCGATGAGTACCGCCGTCAGGCCGAGCAGACTGATGATCAGCGGCAGCCGGGACCTGGGCAGGCCGCCGATGATCAGCCTATCGGCGACCTCAGCGCGCAGCGTCGCCTGCGCGAAGAGATTGCCCATGTCGGTGCCGATCGTATCGCGCGCCGTGAACGGCGACGTGTACTGGACCGCGGACCGATAGATCTCGACGCCGTACTTGTCGGTGATGATGATCGATCCCATCGAGTCATACTGGACGCCCCCGGTCAGTGGCCGCGGCAGGAGCGCGAACTTCTCGGTGGCCTGCACCACCAGCGGCTTGAGCGCGGTTGGCTTGGCTTCGAACCCGAGCGCCGTGCGCAGCACGCCATCGGAATCGCGTGACACGGTGTAGGCGACATAGCGACGGTCGCCCTCGGGCTGACCCAATACGGTCCCCATGTGCCACGACGTGTCGTAGACCGTGCGCGTGTGTACGGGCAGGGTGTCGATCAGCCAGCGGCGCACTCCCTCGGGTAGCGCCTGCCCCGACGTCTGGAGGTGTCCGGTCTTCAGGTCCATCCGGAAGGTGAAACGGATGTAGGGCGCGAGCGAGAAGTCGTGCCCCATGATATCGAAATGCAGATTTCGCGGCGCTGGCAACGGGTTGTGCGGTGCCATCTCGTGCGCGTGCTGAAGAGCTTTGAGGGGCGAGTTGACGGCGTAATAGATCTCGGTGGCGCTGCGTTGCGCCACGCGCGCCGCGGCCAGGGCCGCATAGTCGCGCAGCACGCGGTCCGCCTGCGCGCGATGATCGCCCGCCGTGCGGTACGCCTGCACGCCCAGCTCGGCCGCGACGCCGAACGCGAGCACCAACAGCACCGCGACCACCGCGCCACGGCGCACCCGGAAACGTGTCATGGATTAAGAATCCTTCTTCGCCGCCCAACCGGCAACAGTTTGCTGACTCCACTGGACGGTTCTCTGACAAAGGCCCGCCAGAAACAGATCTAGATTCGAAGCGTAGGTCGTGGTTCAAGTGTCGACGGCCACTTGTCCCGACCTCGCCGGCCCGGAGCGCATCGAATGGCTCCGGGTTTGGCTTTTGGGGGCGGGGGGAGAGGAACCGATCGGGAGCCGAAAAGACGTAGGGGCGCAGCATGCTGCGCCCCTACTTGTACCTAGCTGCGCCCTACGTGTATCGCGTTGGCCCTAGCGATTCGACATGGCCGGCACGACTCGCATTTTACCAATCATGCCCGCAACGCGTTCCGCCGCGATCCCAAGCACACAACCGATCGCCAGAGCGATCGCGACACGAAGCGTCGGGTTCATGAGGAACGTCCGGAATCCCATCGCGAGGTATGTCGCCGCGCCGATGAGCGCTCCCGCGGTATAGGAGAGCAGCGGCACGCGTGCCTGGTACACCATGCCGAAGACTGCGACGCCCAGCACGAGCGCGTCCACGAACGTCTGTCTGCCGAGCGCGCCGGAGATCGCGATGTAGACCGCCGCCCAGACGACGCCGGAGACCGTCCCCAGCACCGACTTCTGCAGCCCCATCACGCCGCCGCCGGCCCCGACGAAACAGCCGAGGCCGACGAGCACGGGCCACAACTGCAGATTCACTTTCAGGAGATGCGAAATGGCGGCCCACACGGCCGCAACGATCGCCAGACTCAAAGCCTTGGTGGTTGAAGCGCTCATGTTGGGCCTCCTCCATAGAAGGGGGAATGCGGCGCCAACATAATGAAAGGGCACTGCGGGGTGCAACGCTGGACGGCTAAGCCCGTTGAATTACATAGGCTTCCATGGCGTAGTACTCGGGCAGACCGAGCCGGTCGGCACGCGCCGCGGTCTCCAGATTCCGGGCCTCCACGCGCTGCCAGAACTCGCGCTCGTCGTAGCCGGGGAAGGGCGCGGTGTCCTTCTGCGATTGGTGGCGGAAGATGGCGAGGATCTTCGCGTTCAACTCGTCCTGCGACAGCGGCACCAGAACATCCGCTTCGGTGAGCGACCATTCCTGCCAGGCGCCGCGATACAACCAGATCTCGGGCTGCTGCCCCTGATAGCGCGCGAGCGCCTGCTCGACCGCCGCCTTGCACGTGCGGTGGGTGCCGTGCGGGTCCGAGAGATCGCCGGCGACGAAAACGAGATCGGGCTTGGTCTCTTGGATCAAACGCAGCACGATCGCGATGTCCTCGTCGCTCAGCGGCCGCTTCCGCACCTCGCCCGTCCGATAGAACGGCAGATCGAGGAACCGCGCGGCGCTGGCCGGAATGCCGACCGCGGCCAGCGCGGCGATCGCTTCCGATTCGCGAATGAATTTCTTGAGATTCTGGACGACCGGGATATCGACGTCGCCGGGCGCCTTCTGCTCCATGCCGGCGGTGACGGTGCTGCGGGCGCGGTGCAGCGCCGCCGGGTCCAGCCCGAGCGAGCTGGCCGCCCGCTCGACGAAGTCGAGATGACGAGTCACGTCATGATCGAAGACGGCGATGTTGCCGCTCGTCATGTACGCGACGACGATCTGGTTTTCGTTCTCCCAGAGCTTGCGGAGAATGCCGCCCATCGAGATGACGTCGTCGTCCGGATGCGGCGAGAACACGAGCACGCGCTCGTGTGCGGGCAGCTTGGCGCGCCCGCGAATCTTGTCGCGCAGCCGATTGAACACCTGGCCGTTGATCGGACCTGCCGAGCCGGCGCGCGCGAGCAGCGGGCTGAGCTGATGCTCGGCGTAATCGCGCGCCGCCAGCTTGAGCACGGCTTTGCTGACCCGCTCCGCGAGCCACACGACCGATCGCTCGACCATCGCGGGCGTCCACTCGACGCCTTCGAGGATCCAGGGCGTCTTGATGCGCGTCAGCTCGGCCGCGGCGGGGAGGTCGAGATAGACGGTCACGCTCTGGTGGCGCTGCAGGAACGTCGCGGCGACGTCGGTCGAGATTTCGCCTTCGACCGCGCGCGCCACGATCCCCGCCTTGTGCTCGCCGGTCGCGAGCAGGGCGATCTCTTTGGCGTCGAGAATCGTGGCGACACCCATCGTGATCGCCTCGCGCGGCACGTTCTCGACGCCGAAGAAATCGGCCGCCGCATCCTTGCGGGTCAGCGTGTCGAGCGTGACGATGCGGGTCCGCGAGGTCGCGTCGGAGCCCGGCTCGTTGAATCCCACGTGCCCCGTCTTGCCGATGCCGAGCAGCTGGAAGTCGATCCCGCCGGCCGCGCGAATCGCCTGCTCATACGCGTCGCACGCTTCCGCGACGCGCTCGCGTGGGGTCACGCCCTGTGGGATGTGGACGTTCTCCTTCGCGATGTTCACGTGCGCGAAGAAGTTCTCCCACATGTAGCGCTGATAGCTGTGGGGGCTGTCGGGCGTCATCGGGTAGTACTCGTCGAGATTGAACGTGATGACGCGCGAGAAATCGACGTCCCCCGCCTGATGGCGGCGGATCAGCTCTTCATAGACGCCCAGCGGCGTACTGCCCGTGGCGAGGCCGAGCACCGCGCGCCCCTTGGCACGCGTCTCCAGCTGAATGACCTCGACGATCCGCTCGGCCACGGCGGCGGCGAGGTCCGAGTGCTCGGGAAAGACGACGGTGCGGAGCCGCTCGCGGTCGCGCGAGCTCTCGATGGTGGTGGGGGGCGCCCCCCCCCTCTGGGCGGCGGCCTTGGCCATCTACACCTTCACTTCGATCGCCGCGCCCCGTTTGTGCCGCACGTAGAGCCACGCCATCGGGACGATCAGCATGCCGGCGGCGATGATCGTCAAGGCAAGCAGGATCGCCGACAGCAGGACGGCTTGTTGCGAGGTCTGCGCCGCGCGGAACAGCGCCGAATCCTGCTTGGCGAGGAGCACGATCATGGCCTGCCGGGCGTCGGTGCCGGCGCCCGTGCCGGTGCTGGTCAGGCCGCCGAGCACGGTCTGAACCCGCTGGCGATCCTCAGCGTCGTCCATCGTGTTGCCGAGATCGGCCAGCTCGACCCGGAGCTGGCGTCCCAGGGTGTCCCGCTGCGCGACCGCTTCGGCGCGGCGGAAGCCCGGATCGGTACTGGTCGCCATCTGGCGCCAAACCTCGAGGCCCGCGTTGTAGCGATGTAGCGTCGCGGAGTTACGGGCGCCGCGGGACACGGTCTGGGCGGCCTCATTCAAGGAGAAGATGAGCCATAACCCGATCACGAGTGCGAGGGCGAGGGTGACCGCGCTGATGGTCACCGCAATCCCGGGCCGGATGAAGGTGTAGTCCTTCATTGCGACCGCGAACGACGACCGGCCGACGGACGGGCGTGACGGGAAACCGGGAGGAGTCGTCATGGGGCCCACGCTAGTCTCCGCTTGACGGCGCTGCAAGGGGGCGCAATTTAACTGTGCGCCCCCCAGCCCCCAGCCCCCACACGCACCCTGATGCACATCGGGATGCCGATGGAGGACATATTGAGTGCAGTAGTGTTTCGCGGGGACGAAGGCGAGGTGCTGCGCCAGGCAAGCGCCGTCGTGGGACGCCCGGTCGTCCTGTGGGAGATCATCGGGCCTCACCAGGCCGTGGCCCGCGCCAGCAGCGGTCCCGACGTCGGGGCTCGTCCTCCCGGTTTTGATCTGGATGCCATCCTGCAGCGTTGGAGCGTCCCGGTTCCCGTCGGATCGCGCTGGGTTACGGCCCCCGGCTCCACACCCGACGACTGGGTGATCGCGCCTGTCCGCTCCCGTCCTCCCGCACCGCCACCCGGCGGCCGCGAGCGGCGCAGTCGGGAGCGGTTGGCGCTCGAGCTCGCCGGTCTTGCCCTGGGATTGATCGCGACACCCACACCGTCACCAGAAACGGCCTCGGCTTCGCCCCTGATGGTCCATCAGGCGAGCAATCCGCTGACGGCCGCACGGGCCGGCCTGCAGCTCTCCATGGAATCGATCGGCCGGTGGGTGGATCTCGCTGCGGATCGCCGCCTCGCGCTGCTCGACGATCTCGGTCAGGTGCTCGAGGACCTCGATCGTACCTCGACCATGCTGCACTCGATGCGAGAGAGCGCGCGCGCTGGGATGTTGACTGCCCGTGGCGCAGGGGGGCGCTTCGACGCCGTGCGCGTGGTGCGTTCCTGCCTCACGCTCGAGCGGCGCCTGCTGCGCGATCGCGGCGTCGATCTCGACTTCACGACGACGCTGGAATCGACGTTCGTCAAAGGTGATTCGAACGCGCTGTTCGACATGCTCGTCGGCATCGTGCGCCACGCCGCGGAAACGAATACCGGCCAGCCCGCGCCGGTGCGCGTCCAGCTGGAACAGAAAGGAAAAGAGCTCGAGCTCGTCGTGCGGGGCGGGCGGTCGTTGGCCGATCTCGCCAAGGTGCGGAGCGTGGCAGAGAATGCGTTCAACGGCGCGGTGAAGGTCGACTCGGGATCCGATACGACCACACTCACGATCGCGCTGCCGCTGCCGCCGCAGCGGGAAGGGGACCGCCGGGGTTAAGCGAGGAGCGCTTGCAGGTCGAGTGGCCGCGTGTGCATCCGGATGCTGCAGTCCGGTCCGCGCGGCCATTCGTTTTCCGGGCGGTCGCGATAGAGTTCGATGCCGTTGCCGTCCGGATCGCGCAAGTAGATCGCTTCGCTCACGCCATGATCAGAAGCGCCTTCAAGCTTGATGCCGTGCGCCAGCACGCGTCGCACGCCTTCCGCCAGCGCCGCGCGGTCGGGAAAGAGAATAGCGAAGTGATAGAGGCCCGTGCTGCCCTCGGGCGGGCGCGGGGCGCCGCGACCGGCCCATGTGTTCAGGCCGATGTGGTGATGATAGCCGCCGGCGGATAGGAAGACGGCGTCAGGGCCGTAGCGGGCCGTAATCTCAAAGCCCAGCGCATCACGGTAGAATGCGAGCGAACGCTCGAGATCACTCACCGTGAGGTGGACATGGCCGATGCGAGTACGAGGATCGATGCTCACCGATTCCTAAACACTCGCCGGTTCCCCGGTTAACTTTCCTCCATGAAAATCCCCACCCCAATCAACGAACCGGTTCTCTCCTACGCCCCGGGCTCACGCGAACGCAACGAGCTGAAGGTCGCTCTCAAGGACCTGAGCGGCCGTCAGATCGAGATCCCCGTCGTCATCGGCGGCAAGGAAATCCGGACCGGCAAGACGATCGACGCGGTGATGCCGCACTGCTACAAGCATGTGCTCGCCAAGGTGCATCAGGCCGGTCCCGAGGAAGTCGCAGCCGCGGTGAAGGCGGCGCGCGAGGCGTGGCGCGACTGGTCGAGCTGGAGCCTGGCCGATCGCGCCGCGGTCTTTCTGAAAGCCGCCGACCTCCTCGCGATGCGCGGGCGCGCCATGGTCAACGGGGCCACGATGCTCGGCCAGAGCAAGACGGCGTTTCAGGCCGAGATCGATTCCGCCTGTGAGCTGATCGACTTCTGGCGCTTCAACGTGCATTACGCCGAACGGATCCACGGCGAACAGCCGCTCTCGCCCCCCGGGGGGGCGATCTGGAATGGGATGGAGTACCGCGGGCTCGAAGGATTCGTTTACGCCATCACGCCCTTCAACTTCACCGCGATCGGCGGCAACCTGCCGACCGCGCCGGCGATGATGGGCTGCACCGTCGTCTGGAAACCGGCAGCGACCGCGGCCTACTCGAATTACCTCGTCTTCCGCCTGCTGCAGGAGGCGGGGCTGCCCCCCGGCGTCATCAACTTCGTGCCCGGCCCCGCGACGGTCATCAGCGAGCGGCTGCTGGCCGACCGCCATCTGGGCGGAATCCATTTCACCGGGTCTACGGAAGTTTTCCAAACGCTGTGGAAGACGGTCGCGGCGAATCTCACCAGCTACGCCGACTATCCGCGCCTCGTCGGCGAGACGGGCGGTAAGGACTTCATCCTCGCGCATGCAAGCGCCGACGTGGACGCGCTGGCGACGGGAATCGTGCGCGGCGCGTTCGAGTATCAGGGTCAGAAATGCAGCGCCGCTTCGCGCACTTACGTGCCGGAATCTCTGTGGCCCAAACTGCGCGAGCGGGTGATCGGCTTGCTGGAGCACGTGCGGGTCGGCGACCCGGCGGACTTCCGGAACTTCATGGGCGCCGTGATCGACAAGAAAGCGTTCGACAAGATCACGGAGTACATCGAGAAGGCGAAACACGATTCGAAAGCGAAGATCCTGTTCGGCGGCGAGTGCGACGACACGGACGGCTACTTCGTCCATCCCACCGTCATTCAGGTCGAGGATCCGATGTACCGCACCATGTGCGAAGAGATTTTCGGACCCGTCCTGTCGGTGTACGTCTATCCGGACAAACAATGGAAGGAAACGTTGGCGCTCGTCGACCGCACATCACCATACGCCCTTACCGGCGGCGTCTTTGCCCAGGACCGCGCCGCGCTGGCCGAGGCCGATGCGGCGCTCCGCTATGCCGCCGGCAACTTCTACAAGAATGACAAGCCGACGGGGGCCGTCGTCGGGCAGCAGCCGTTCGGGGGCGCGCGCGCCAGCGGCACCAACGACAAGGCGGGCAGCCTGCTCAACTTGATCCGCTGGACCAGCGCGCGGGCGGTCAAAGAGAACTTCGTGCCCCCGCGCGAGCCATGGTATCCGTTCATGGCGGAGGCTTGAAGGCGCCGCTGCTGGTGTGGGCAATGGCGGTGGCGTTTCTCCTGCTTGTCGCGTCGTTATTGATTGGGTCGTTCACTAAACCGGAATTCCCACCGTATGAGCTCGGGCTGCATGCCGACAGCACCTACACCCTCGATGCCTCGCGTGGTGATCAGTGGCGCTGGTGGGGGGGGGGCGACCTCGGCTTTCGACGCAACCACGTCATTACCGCGGCCGGCGCCGGAGCCATCGATCTGGGTCTCGTACCATTCGACTCCGTCACGGAGCTCCCAGCCGACGGGTACATCCCGACCAGCTTTGCCGCCGACACCACCAACGCGGCTATCGGCAAATGGTACGAGTACAGCATGTGGTCGCACCTGCTCACCTCAAGGCATCACGTCTATGCGATCCGCACGGCGGCCGGCGAGCTTGCCAAGCTCGAGATCCTCGCCTACTACTGTCGCGATGTGGGCGCGGCCTGCTACACGATCCGCTACAAAACATCGCGCCCCCGGGCGACTGGGTCGCCGGGGGCGCGCGAGTAGTCGGACCGCGGGGTTACTTGGCGGCGGCGGGTGGCAGGATCTTGAACATTCCGGTCCCGCACACCGGGCAAACACCCTTTAGCGCGGGGCGGCCATTGGCCATCTTCACCTGCTGGGCGTTCGAAATCTTCCGCTTCGCCTTACACTTCACGCAGTAACCTTCATCTGCGGCCATCGTGCTCTTTGCCTTTGCCATGGTCGGTCGCTCCTCCAGTGCAGGGGCACGGGGTACAGGGGGAACGGGAAGCTGCAAGCGCCAGACAACATAATAAGGCGGCGCTAGGGGGGGGTAACCGGGCCGTCCTGAAACCCATTGCGTTTGTGCGTTCCGTCACAAAACGGTTTCGTCGCCGAGCCCCCACATCTGCACAGCACAACGACTTCCGCCGGTTTGCCGTCTTTGCGGGGTGGGGGTGTCAATTCCCTCCCGTCGGGCGTTACGATCCGCACTGGGCCCTCGATAATCAGCGGGCCATTCGACTTCGGGGTGATGGTCACGGTGCTCATTTTGCCAATATAGCGGTACTCCCGGGCCCCGCCCGGGGTATTCTGCGCGTGCGCAGCCTCATGCACACCCGTTTTTGCATCGTCGTTTTCTCCGCCACCGCCGCGGCGTGTATCGGCGAGCGTGGGCCGTTCATCAATCGCATGGCCCACTCGGAGACTAGTTACCTCGCGCGCGCGGCGCGCCAACCAGTCCGCTGGCAACCCTGGGGACGCGACGCCTTCGCGCTCGCCGCGAAGCTCGACCGTCCTGTCCTCCTCTACATCGGCAGCGACAGCTGCCGCTGGTGCGCCGAAACCGACCGCGCGATTTACACCGATCCGGAGATCGGCGCGCTCATCAACGCGCTCTTCGTCCCGATTCGCGTCGACCGCGACGAACGGCCCGACGTGGCCCAGCGCTATCAGACGGCCGTCGAACGGATGGCGGGGCTGCGCGGATGGCCGCTCACCGTCTTCCTCACCGCCGACGGCGCGCCCTTCTTCGGCGGTACATATTTCCCAGCCGACGATCCCATCACCGGTCGCGGGCTGAAGCAATTGTTGCCCGAAGTCGCGAAGCGCTATCGCGAGCAGCGCACGTTCATCATGGAGCAGGCGGCAGTGGTGCGGCAGATGGTGTTGACTGAGGATTCGCCCAGTGTGCTCCGGCCCGCGTTGGTACAGCAGGGGATCGCGGCCGTCGCGCGCGAGCTGGATGAGGCGGTTCGCAACCGGGCCGTCGCGGGCAGCGTGACCCTTGCGGAAGCCGTATCTCTGTTGCTCACCGATACCACGCTGCTCGCCTCGGCGCGGCGCGCGCTGGATCTCATGCTCGATACGACCGCGGGAACCGTCAGCGAGGATCCACCACGGCTGGTCCGTGCCGCGCTCGCCGTCAGCCTGGCGAAGGCGTGGACCGTGACCGGCGAGCAGCGCTATCGGGAGGCCGTCCGTGTCCTCGTCCGCGCGCTGTCAGCCGAGCCGCCTCCCGGCGGATCGGTGTTCGCCGATCAGGAGGCGTACGTACTCGAACACGTGATGGTGGCTGCCGCCACGATCGGCGAGCCCACAGTCGCGAGTCGCGCGCGCGCCGGCCTCGATGTCTTGTTGCAGCGGACGTATGCCCGCGGCTGGGGTGTGCGGCACGCAGCCGCAGGAGCGCCCGCAGCGGGCGCCAGCACGCCGCAGGGCCTGCTCCAGGATCAGGTCCAGGTGGCGTCCGCGTGTCTCATGGCACACCAGCTCAGCAACGCGCCGCGCTATCTCGAGGTCGCACTCGATCTCGCCGCCATCGTCGAGCGCAGCTATGCCGATCCGCTGGGCGGCTATTACGACGTCGCGGCAGCCGATCCGCTCCCCGCGTCCCAGGCGGCGCTGGGCGATCGTACGAAACACATTTTCGACGACGTGCTCCCCGGTGCCAACGCCGCGACGGCGCTCGTGCTGGCGGAGCTGGCGCAGGTGACTGGTGACCCCTCGTACAAGCGCCGCGCTCAGGCGACGCTGGAGGCATTCGCGGGCTCCATGGACGGCACCGGCCTTCGCGCCGTGACGTTCCTGACTGCTGCGCGGCAAACCCTTGGAAAACCGTGACGAAGCCCCCCCCCAGGGGGTCACTGGAATGGTGAACGACGGCGCCCCGGACATCGAAGTGGTCGCCCGGGTGTTGGGCGGCGATGGGGAGGCGTTCGGGATTCTCATCCGGCGATACGAGCCGGGTCTGCTGCGTTTCGCGACGCGGATGCTCGGGAATCCCGATGCCGCGGCCGACGCAGTAGCCGAGAGTCTCGTGCGCGCCTATCGGCATTTGGCACAATGCCGGGATCCTGGGCGGTTGCGCAGCTGGCTGTACCGGATTACGGGGAATCGCTGCCGCAGCCATCTGGCTCGGCGGCACACGAATGACATCTCGCTGAGTGATGTGCCGGCTCCGGCCTTGGCCGACGGCTCGGATACCTGGGCGGTTCTGGAGCGCGGCGAACAGGTGGCATTGGTCGAGCGTGCGTTAGCCACGCTGCCGGCCGAGAAGCGAGAGGCGTTCGTCTTGAAGCATGTGGAGGGCATGAGCTACGAGGAGATGGCGACCGTAACCGGCGCTCGGATCCCGACGCTCAAGATGCGCGTGCACCGTGCCCGCGAGGCCTTGTTGGCCGCACTGGAGGAGGTCGTACGATGAGCCCAATTGATCCGCGGTTGCAGGAAGCGCTCGATAGCGAGCGTGATCCAGGCGATCTGCCGGTGGATCTGCGGGAGGCGTACGCCCTGCTGGCCGCGGCGACTCAGGTGCTCAAAGCGATGCCGCCCGTGAGCGTCGCGTTGCGCGTGATGGCGGAGATCCGTCAGAACCCGGCGCGAGTCGAGAGCGACGGCCTGGCCCGCCGTCTGATTCGCTGGCTGGGTGAGGGGCGCGCGGTCACCGTGCGGCTGCGTCCGGTCTGGACTTTGGCGCTGGCGGCCGGTCTGGCAGCGGTCCTGGTGCTGCAATGGCCCAGCGACGGGCCCACGCCCGGCGTCGCTCAAGGCATCGCGAGCTTCGTGGGTCATTTTCCGGGAGCCCGGTCGGTCGAAGTCGTCGGGTCGTTCAACGACTGGAGCCGCGGCATGCTGCACCTGAACGACGACGATGGTGACGGCATCTGGCACGCTAACGCGGTTCTGCCCGCGGGCCAGCACGAATACATGTTCGTGGTGGACGGCGAGAACGGCGAGCGGTGGGTGGCAGATCCTCTGGCGGGCCGCTACGTCGACGACGGGTTCGGCGCGGGCCAGCAGAACTCCCTGCTTATTGTGCGCCCGGTGAGCGCTCAGCCATGAGTTGGAAGCTGGTCCTGGCGCTGGCGCTCGTTGCGGGGCCGGCCCCACTCACGGCGCAGAACGGCAACGGCGGTGGCACGACACGACTTGCCGGTCGTGTGCCGGCGGCCGCTCTCCCGGCGATCGACTCGATTCTCGCCGCGGCTGCGGCGGAGAGCCTGCCGACCGAACCGCTCGTTCAGAAGGCGCTCGAAGGCGGCGCCAAGAACATCCCGGCTGATCGTCTGGTGAACGGCGTGCGGCGGGGTTTGCTTCAGCTGCGCCAGGCGCGGGCTATCGTCAGCCGCGCTGTGCCGGGACAATTGCCCCCCGAAGGTCATGTTGCGGCGGTGGCGGCTGCACTGGCCCGCGGGCTGTCCGGGCCCATCGTCGAGCGGCTGATCACCGTGGCGCCGGACGAGCCCCCCGGACCGGCGCTCCATGCGGCGGCCGATCTGGTCGCGCATCACTTCGATCCCGATTCCGCCGCCGATCTGCTGGTGGAAGCGCACAACAAAGGCTTGCGGGGTGTGAGGTTACTCGACGTGGCCTTGGCGGCCGATCACGAGCTGCAGCGCCCTGGGGGCCGTACACCATCCGAGGCCCTGGCCCACGTCCGCGCCATGTTGCCCAACGTGCGCCCGGGGCGTCCGTGACGCGAGGTGGAACGAGGGGGTCGTAAGAACGACCCTAACCCGAGGCTTTAATGCTTTCGTCCGCACTCCTCCTCTTAGCACTGGCCGCGCAACAGCCGACCCAGCAGCCAGCAGCCGCACCGGCCAAGCCCACCGCTAACGCGTCGCAGCAGGCCGACACCTCGAAGGCCAAGCCGAAACATGCGCGCCGCAAAGGCAAGGCGAAGCCGGCCGCCGCGCCGCGCGACACGACCAAGTCGAAGCCCTAACTAGGACGTGTAGTCTGAGTTGATCCGGACGTAGTCCGGAGAAAGATCGCAGGTCCATACCACCGCCTCCGATCGACCGAGACCAAGGTCGAGCCGGAGGCGGATGGTTTTCTGCTCGAAAATTGCCCGCGCCTGGGCAGGATTGGCGAGCGCCGTGGCGCCGCCGCTCGCGAGGGTGAGCCAGCTTCCCCCGTTGGAGCCTTGGGCCTCGAGCGTAATACGCTCCGCGATGAGGGACACACCGGCGACGCCGGCAGCCGCCAACACTCGGCCCCAGTTGGGGTCGCCGCCGTAGATCGCGGTCTTCACGAGCGTGGAGCGCGCGATTGCGCGACCGACCTCACGGGCGTGTCCTTCCGTTTGTGCCCCCACGATCTGGATCTCGAGCCGCTTGGTCGCGCCTTCGCCGTCTTCGACAATCGCCAGCGCCAACGTGCGCGCCACCTCCGTCGTGGCCTCCTCGAACAGCTTCCAGGTGGCGCCATCGCGGGATGGATCGATGCCGGCATGGCCATTTGCAAGAAAGAGGGCGGTGTCGTTGGTGCTGGTGTCGCCATCCACCGAGATCGCGTTGAACGTGTGGTCGACGACGCGCTTCCAGAATGGGCGGAGCGTGCCGGGCTCTGAAACGGCGTCCGTGGTGATCACGGCGAGCAATGTGGCCATGTCGGGATGGATCATGCCGGCGCCCTTAGCCATGCCGCCGATGATGATCGGACCGCCCGGCGTTTCGAGACGAACCGCGCAGTGTTTTGGACGCGTGTCCGTCGTCATAATTGCCCGGGCCGCATCGACGCCGCCGGCGGGAGACAGCTTCGTGGCCGCTTCGCGGAGACCGCGCGCCACCTTTTCCACTGGCAGCGGCACTCCGATGACGCCGGTGGAGAGCACCAGCGCGGTATGCGGCGGGAGCCCGGCGGCCTCTTCGGCGGCACGCGCCATCGCGCGCGCGGCCTCGAGCCCCGCGGCGCCGGTGCACGCGTTCGCCACGCGTGCATTCATCGCGACCGCGCGGGTCCGGCCGGGGCGGTCGGCCAGCATTTCGGCGTCATAGATGACGGGGGCTGCGCGAAGCGCATTCTTGGTGAAGCTGCCGGCGGTCGCGCAGCTCGTCGCGCTCACGAGCAACGCCACGTCGAGCGCGCCGTCCGTTTTGAGACCGGCGTGGGCGGCGGCGGCGGTGAAACCGCCGGGCGACGTCGCGGAGCCTGCTTCGATGGTCGAAATTGCGGAGGACATAGTCGCTTGTGTAACAGTGCCCCGTTTCTTATGATAGCACAACCTTCCCCGGGGAGACCCGTTCGATGTCGGACAAGTTCCTCAGTTCCGACGAATATGACGAACGTGCACATCAGCTCTACAACGAAGGACAATACGACGAGGCCATAGATACGCTGCGCGAGGGCCTGGGGTTGTATCCCCACTCCGTCGAGCTGCTTGTCGGTATGGGCTACGCCAGGCTCGCGCGCGAGGAGTACGCGTGGGCGCGGCGCGCGTTCGAAGAGGCGCGTGGTCTCGATCCCGATCACGAGGACACACTCGCCGGGTTGGGCGAGGTCTTGCTCAAGTTCGGTGAGCGCGGGGCCGCGCTCGCATGCTTCGAGCACGTGCTCGCGCTCGGCTTCCAGGACGATCACGATCTCATGTTGCAGATCGGCCGCGCGCTGTTCCGCGAAGGCGTGCTCGATCAGGCGCGCCGTTTCTTCGAAGGCGCGCTGCGGGCGCATCCCGACTCCGCCGATGCCGCCGCGTGCGTCGGCTACGCCGCGCACCGGCTGACGGACGAAGGCGGCAGCCTGCATTGGCTGCGCCGCGCGCTCGAGCTCGACCCGAGCCTCGGCGAAGCGCGCATCTATCTCGCGAACCTGCTCTACGACCGCGGCGAATACGAGGCCGCGCTGTTTCATCTCGAGCGCACCGGCCCCGAAGAACACTACGACGCGCTGGCGATCTGGCGTCTCGTCGAGCTGAAGAAGAGCGTATACCGCCTTCCCGACGACGACCCCGAGCTCGTCCCCTGGAACGAACGCCTCAACGAGCTCGCGGGCGACGCCGCCCCCGAAGACCTCCTGCTCGCGGAGATCGAAGCGATGACGCCGGACGGCCAGATCCGCGATCCTCGCCAGCTGGAGCTGTTCGGCACGCTGCTCACCGAGCTGCAGGGGATGAAGAACAAGAGCTTCGAGGTCCACCGCGTCAGCACGGTGTCGGGCGCGACCTACGTCGGTACGTGGGAAGAGATCGTGCGCCAGATGAAAGACGATGCCGCCGAGTGGGTCGCCGGATCGCTCGAGGAGTACATGGAAGCGAGCGCCAAGCGGTGGCGCAAGCAGACGGGTGCGGCGATTCCCGCGACCGACCCGGAGAGTTTTCTCCGGGCGAGCGCCGATGCGGGAGTTCTAAGAATCCTGCATTAGACTGTCTTCTTGAAGCGGATGCCGATCGACAGCGGTCCGTCGCCGAGCGCCATCAGGGTGACCGAGCCGGCGAGCAGCAGGGCCTCCAGCTCGATGTTGGCGTGATGCGGCAGTTTGGTCGCAATGATCGTCACCGCCATGAACACGGCCATCGCCGTGGCCCACACGCGGGTCCACATGCCCAGCAGCACGCACACCGCTCCAACCGTCTCGATCGCGATCACGACCAGCACCAGGAGGGAACCCAACGAGAGGTTCGGGATGCCGCCCTGGATCCGATCGAGGCCGCGACTCAGGAACACCCCACCCACAGCCAGCCGCATGAAAAACGCGGCGTACGGCGCCAATGAGTTCACGACGTCTCCGTTAGAACATGGACATCGCGAGGAACGACCGCAGATTGTCGTTCGTCACGCGCAGCCGGGCGGACAGGAGCCGCACGACCGACCACAGGATCTTGTAGGCGACGTCGCGGTTGAAGTCGAGGAGGAGCTCGAAGTCGGAACGGGAGATCGTGATCAGCGTGCAGGCGGTATTCGCGATCGCGTCGGTAGACCGCTCCGAGCGATCGAAAATCGACATTTCCCCGAAGCACGATCCCGGTTTCAGCACCGCGAGCGCTTCTTCACCGGAGCCGGGAATGGTCCGCGAGATCCGGACTTCGCCTTCTGAGATCAGGAAGAGCCGGTTGCCCGGTTCCCCTTCCTTGAAGACGTACTGGCCGACGGTGAACTTCTGTTCGCGGCACACTTC
>DASWEL010000290.1:0-23274 GCA_036394755.1 Gemmatimonadales bacterium
GCGGTCAAAGCCGACATCAGTCAGATCGAGCAGATCTTGATGAACCTCGCGGTGAACGCCCGCGACGCGATGCCCACCGGCGGCCAACTCACGATTGAAACGTCGAACGTCGACTACGACCCCGAGCGACAGCAGCGCGCAGACGGATCGAGGAACTTTGTGATGCTCGCCGTCACCGACACGGGCACCGGAATGGACGAGGCCACGAAGGCCAAGATCTTTGAGCCGTTCTTCACCACGAAGCAGCCGGGCAAAGGCACCGGCCTCGGACTGGCGACGGTGTACGCCATCGTGACACAGGCAGAAGGATTCATTTGGGTGTACTCCGAGCTCGGGCACGGCACCAGCTTCAAGATCTACCTGCCCCAGGTCGACGCCGTCCCGACCACCGCAGCCGTGGCTCGCGTCGACCTGCCCCGCGGCACAGAGACCGTCTTACTGGTGGAGGACGCCGCCGCCGTGCGGGCCGTGGCCAGGCAGGTGCTCCAGCGGCAGGGGTACAGAGTGCTGGAGGCCTCCGACGGAGAGGACGCACTGCACCTCGCCGCACGCCATCAGGGCACCATCGATCTCGTGTTGACCGACGTCGTCATGCCCCGAGCGGGCGGACGCGAGCTTGCGGAACGGCTGTTGGCCGTTCGGCCGGATACGCGAGTCCTGTATATGTCGGGATATACGGATGACTCAGTCGTACGCCACGGTATTCTCGAGGGGGGCGTCGCGTATCTTCAAAAGCCGTTTTCGCCGGAGGGACTCGCGCGTAAGGTGCGCGAGGTCCTCGACGCTCCAAAGAGCTAAGGCCCGAGGACGCTTCGCACCACGTCCATGATCTCCCGCGCGTTGAAGGGCTTCTGTAAGCTCTTCACCGCGCCAAGCAGCTCCGCATCCTGCCGCAGATCCATCATTCCCGTGGAATCCCCACCCGAGATCACGATGACCTTCACCTCCGGGAATCGTTTGCGGACTTGTCGCAGGGTAACGATGCCGTCCTGCCCCGGCATGAAGATGTCGGTGATGACGACGTCGAACGAATGGCTCTCCAGGATCTCCATCCCGAGCTCGCCGTCACTTGCGTCGAACACCTCGTGCCCGTCCTGCTCGAGTGCGCGCCGTACGACGCGGCGAATGGAATCCTGATCATCGATCACGAGGATGCGCGCCATGCTCTGAACCCTCCTCCCCTACGCACGCGCGCAGCGCGCGAGCGGTCCAATACTTTGTTGTTCACGCAGCTAGCGCTGCGAGCGATAGGGATCAATGGGACGGACCGTCGTGGCATTGGAGCAGGCCCGCGGCGTCGAGTCCCGAAATCCTGCGCGCGTCGTACTGACAGAGCGTGGTCACCGGAAACGCGCGATCCGCGATGGATCGGCCATACTCGGTTTCGTATTCCAGGATCTCGCCAAACGGCAACCGCCCCAGCGCCCCGGCCGACACGTCCCCGGCGACATAGACCTGCGACACACCCTCCCGGAGCGCGCTGCGGATCCGCGCGCGCCAAAAGTCGAGCTGCGTCGCTGCAGAACTGCGATATTCGGCCAGCATCAGCCGACCCGTCCTGAGATCGCTCCGGACGGATGGCCGGACCCGCTCGATCTGATCGATCACGCCCCGCTGCACGCCTTTCTCCGCGATCAGCAGGCAGAGCGCATCCGGCTGCAGCCCGGAAGCCAGGAATGCCGCGGCACCACGCACGCGGCTGAGATCGCTGGTATAGAGCCCGCAGAAGTGATTGCGCGGAGGCGGGAGTATGGAGTGGCTCGCGACGCCGACGAACGCCAGCAGGTCGGCGCGCCGGAACCGCCGCTCGCGCCGCCCGCCGATGCGCAGACATGGCAGCACTCCCGCATTGGTCCAGCGACGCAATGACGTTTCGCTTACCCGCAGCAGCTCCGCGGCCTCGCGAATGTCGAGCAGATCCGTCATGGATGGGTCTGCATTGTCTTGACACTCATTGTACATTAAAGACCAGCAAAGAGCAATGGAATTACGCCACCTGCGGTACTTCGTCGCCGTCGCTGAGGAGCGCAGTTTTAGCGCAGCCGCTACGCGACTGCGCGTCGCCCAGCCGTCCCTCTCCAAACAGATTCGCGATCTCGAGATCGAGCTCGGCACCGAGCTGTTCGAGCGGGGGCCGCGTGGCGTGCGGTTGACCGCCGCGGGTCGTGCGTTTCTGGTCGAAGCGCGACATACCCTCGATGTCGCCGCCCGCGCCGTGACCTCAGCTCGGGGCGCCGCCATGGGACGGGACTCCCCGCTCCGCTTCGCGCATGGGGAGCTCAGCGTGTACGGAACCGACCTCGAGAACCTGCTCGCCAAGTTTCGCGATGCCAATCCCGAAGCACAGATCGAGATCTCGAGCAGCCATGACGGTGAGATATTCCACGCGTTGCGCGAACGCCGGGTCGACGTGGGATCGGTCTTTGTCGCCGAGTGGCCCGTGCCGGGATTCGAGGCGCACCGGCTGATCGACGCGCCCATCACCGGCGTGCTGCTCCCGGGCAGTCACCCGCTGGCCGCGCAGCCCTCCATTCAATTAGCCCAGCTCCGCGCGCTCACCTGGCTGAACTCGGCACCGCGCCGCTGGCCCGGCTTTTTCCCGATCCTCGAGATCGCCCTGCGCGAGCGCGGCCTCGTGCCCGAGCGTCGTCTCGAGCGGCCGAGAGAAGCACCTACCATGAACGTCCAGATCGCCGCTGGAGATACCTGGGCGTTGGTGAGCGAGGCCGTCGCCACGCCGTATCGCAAACAAACGAACGGGATCGTGTATCGTCCGTTCCGGGAGCCGCCGATCGCGTGCTGGCTGGCGCTCGTCTGGCTCCCTCCCGCCTCTTCCCTCATCGACCGGCTCGTGCACGCCGCTCGCGATCGGGGGTTAAACCCTTAGGAGATCTGCTTCGCGGCGTCGAGCACCTGGCGCACGCGCGCCAGTAGATTGGCGCTCGTCCACGGTTTCGGGAGGAACGGCAACGCCGGATCGAGCGGGTCCTCGCCCCGCCCCGCTCCAGCGTAGCCACTTGTAAAGAGGAAGGCGGTCTGGCGTCCTTCCCGTCGATCGATCTGAAAGAGCCCGCGCCCACCCAGCCGGCCCATCACGAGGTCGGTAAAGACCAAGTGGATCGGCGCGGGGTGCCGCCGGAGCAGGTGCAGCGCCTCGATCCCGTCGCCCGCCGACAGCACCGTGTACCCGGCATGCTCGAGCGTGTACACCGTCGCGCGGCGCAGCTGCGCCTGATCTTCCACGACGAGTACCGTCTCGTGTCCCCCAACGCTCGCCACGGTCATTTGTTCGTGCGATCCCGATGCCCGCCGCCGCGCCACCTCCTCGCCGACCGGGAAGTAGATCCGCAACCGCGTCCCCGCTCCCGGTGCGCTGTCGATCTGGACGAAGCCGCCGTGCTGTTTTACCAGGCCGTAGACCGTCGCCAAACCCAGACCGGTGCCCTTCCCGACCGGCTTCGTCGTAAAGAACGGCTCGAAGGCGCGTTGCCGCGTCGCTTCATCCATTCCCGCGCCGGTGTCGTCCACCGCGAGGCACACGTATTCCGACGCCGATCCGGGGCCGAGCACCTCGCGCTGCGCGTCGCTGATCCAGGAACAGCTGGTTTCGAGCCGCAGCACGCCGCCATCCGGCATCGCATCGCGGGCGTTGTTCACGAGGTTCAGCAGGATCTGCTCGATGGCATGGCCGTCCGCCGCGACCTCGGGCAGATCTTCGTCCGCGAAGACGAGCAGCTCGATATCGGCGGGTAGCACACGGCGCAGCACGGCGGCGAGATCGTTCAGCAGGTGACCGAGATGCACCCCCTCGAGCGTCAGGGTCGAGCGGCGCGCAAATCCCAGCAGCTGGTTCACCATCAGGCGGCCGCTGACCGCCGCCGAAATGATGTCGCGCAGGCTCGCTTCATCGGGTCCGCGGGCCAGGAGCTCCGCGTTGGCGAGGATGATCGTCAGCAGGTTGTTGAAGTCGTGGGCGATACCGCCGGTGAGCTGGCCGATCGCTTCCATCTTCTGAGCCTGACGGAGCTGTTCTTCCAGGCCGCGTCGCTCACTGACGTCTTCGGCGAAGACTTCGTGACACTCGACGCGGCCGTCCTCATGGCGGACGGACCGGCCGTACAGACGCACGGTGATCGACTCGCCATCTTTGCGGCGCCACACGGCCTGCGTTTCCACGGCCCCCACCGCGTCGTTCAGCTGCGCGATGTAGCGCGCGCGCGCCGCCGGCTCCTTGAACACATCGCCGTCGAGATGGCGGCTCACGAGGTCGGCCTCCGACTCATACGCCAGCATTTCGACGAGAGCGGGGTTGACCGAGAGGAACGCGCCTTCCGGTGTCGCACGGAAGATTCCGAACGGAGCCTGTTGGACCAGCGTGCGGCTGGCGGTGTCGGCGCGCCGCAACGCCTGCTCCGCCCGCCGCCGTTCCGTGATGTCGGTCGCCACCCCCACGACACCGGAGATCGAGCCGTCCCGCTCCCGCACCGGTGAGTACTGCGCCTCGAACTCGAATCCGAACAACTCGACTCGCGCCGTCACCGACTCTCCGGCCAGCGCCCGGCGGACGTCCGCAACGGCCTGCGGCACGTCGCCGAGCAGCTCGAAGAACGATTTGCCCATCAACATCCCCGGCCGCACGCCGAGCGAGTGCAACCCCTTCCCTTCCGCCAGGGTGAAAACGCCCTTGGGATCGAGCGAGAAAAAAATGACGGGCGCGCCGGCAACCACTGTCCGGAGCCGCTGTTTGCTCGCGCGCAGCATCTGCTCGTGCAGCATGCGCTCAGTGACGTCACGGGAGTTGACGATCACACTGTACGAATTCGGTTGATCGAGCTTTGCCTGGCCGATCGACTCCAGGATGTGCCACGTCCCGTCCGCATGCTTGAAGCGGAACGTCGCCATCTGCGGCGAGCCCGGCTGCTGAATCGCATCAGCCAGCGCTTCCATGACCGGCGCGAGATCGTCGGGATGCATGAACTCGAACGCATTGCGTCCGAGCAGCTCGTTGGCGCCGTAGCCGAGCAGCCGTTGCACCGACGGGCTCACATAGCGGAGAATGCCGTCATCGCCAAGAATCGTGACGATGTCGGACGCGTTTTCCGTCAGGGAGCGGAAGTGCTCTTCGCTCTTCCGCAGGGCCTCTTCGACCCGCGCGCGCTCGAGCGCTGTGGCGAGCACGTGTGCGAGCGCCTGCACGAAGAGCACGTCGGGACCACTGAACTCGCGCGGCTGCCCGCTGTACGCGCCCAGCACACCCCACGGACGCTCACGGCCCTGCACGACGACGCCGATGCCGCTGACGATCGCGTGCTCCTCGAGATGGGGCGGTGCGCTGAATCGGATTTCGGCGGCGAGGTCTGCGATGACGACAGGGCCGGAGGCGTTCAGGATGTACCCGGCGAGGGATGCGGCGTCGGCGGTCACCAGTGTTTTGCCGACACAGCCCTCGTGCCATCCTTCGCCTGCCCGCACCAGCAGGCTGCGGTGTTCCGGCTTCAACTCCAGGATCTCGCTGAACTCGACGTCCAGGCCCCGGGCGACGAGCTTGGCGGCAGTGTCGAAGAGATTGGCTCGCCCCACGCCGGCCAGCGCCTGCTGGCCGAGGTGCGCAACCGCCTCCTGCTGGCGGGCCGCCGCGCGCAGTTGCTGATCGGCGCGGCTCGACTCTTCGACGCCCAGCCAGCGGAACCGCTTCGGTCGCACCCCTGCTCCGTGCCGTGGAAAGGGATCGAAAGCTAGGTGTGGGACGCAGTTGGACCCGTGAGGCTGGTCACGGGACCTCGCTCCCATAGATTGCGGCCATGGCGACACGCCGAACGACCACGCCGAAAAAGCCCAAGACCAACCCAAGGGCGAAGAAACCCCGTAGGGTAGCCGATTCCCTGACGGTTTCGGTGCTGCAGGCGACCCTCGAATCGACCGCGGACGGCATCCTCGTGGTCGACCTCGAGGGAAACATCGTGTCGCACAATCGCCACTTCGAAGAAATGTGGCACCTGCCGGCGAGCCTGATCGCCGCGAACAATGACGCCGGTGGCCGCCGGCGGCTGATCGCGCATGTACGCGAGCAGCTCGTCAGTCCGCACCTGTTCGTGGACGGGATTCAGGAGCGCTATGCCGAGCCGGAGTCGGACAGTTTCGACGTCCTCACGTTCAAGGACGGGCGCGTGCTCGAGCGGTATTCGATTCCGCTGCGGCTGAACGGCCGTTCGGTGGGCCGCGTCTGGAGCTTCCGGGATGTGACGGCGCGGCGGCGCGCCGAATGCGTCCAGGAAGCGGTGTACCGCATTTCGCATACGGCCCACACCGCCGACAACCTGCAGGAGCTGCTGCGCGCGATTCACGAGATCGTGGGCGAGCTGATGCCGGCCAAGAATTTCTACGTGTCGCTGTACGATGTGGAGAAGGACCGGCTCGAGTTCCCGTATTTCGTCGACGAGATTGACCTGTCGTGCGACGTGAAGCCGCGCAAGCTCCGCAAGGGTCTCACCGAGTACGTCTTGCGCACCGGACAGCCGCTGCTCGCCACACCCGAGGTGTACGAACAGCTCGTCGCTGCCGGCGAAGCGGAATTGATCGGCGCCCCCTCGATCGACTGGTTGGGCGTGCCCCTCAAGGTGAAGGATCGTACCATCGGCGTCGTGGTGACCCAGACCTATTCCCAGGGTGTCCGCTACGGCGAGAGCGAGCGCGACATCCTGACATTCGTCTCCTCGCAGATGGCGATGGCGATCGAGCGCAAGCGCGTCGAGGACGCCTGGCGCGAGCAGAGCGAGCTGCTGCAGCGGATCGTGGACAACATCCCCGTGATGCTCGTGTTCCTGGACGATCAGGGCCGCATCCAGTGGGGGAATCGCGAGTGGACGCGGACCCTGGGGTACGACGTCGCCGACGCGAGCACCCGCGACATCTTCGCCGAGCTCTATCCCGACCCCGGCGAGCGGCAGCGCTTGCGCGATTCGATCGGCGCGCCAGTGGGGCAATGGACCGACTTCCGAACCCGCACGCGGCATGGCACGACCCTGGACACGATCTGGGCTAACGCGCCACTGACGGGAGGCGGCTGGCTCGCGATCGGTATGGATGTGACGGACCGAAAGCGCGCCGAGGAGCGGTACCGCTCCTTCATCGCCCAAAGCTCGGAGGGCGTCTCCCGTCTGGAGATCGATCCGCCCGTCCCGATCAGCCTGCCGGAGGAAGAGCAGATCGATCGGCTGTATGCCGGGGCACGCATCGCGGAATGCAACGACGCGATGGCGCGGATGTACGGCTATGACGAAGCCCGCGATCTCGTCGGGACCGCACTCGCGAACCTGCATAACGTCACCGATCCCGCCAATCGCGAACAGATTCGCGCGTTTCTTCGGGCCGGCTACCGTGTTTCAGACTCTGAAACGCGGGAACACGACCGTGAGGGACGGCCGCGCGTCTTCCTTAATAACGTCGTCGGATTTGTCGAAGACGGGCATCTGGTGCGGGTGTGGGGAACACAGCGGGATGTCACCGCACAGCGACATCTCGAAGAGCAATTCCGGCAGTCGCAGAAGATGGAAGCGGTGGGGCAACTCGCCGGCGGCATTGCCCACGACTTCAACAACCTCCTCACGGCGATTCTGGGGAACACGCAGCTCCTCCTGCGCGACCTGCCGCCCGGCGATTCCAAACGGGGTGACGTCGAGGAGATCCGCAAAGCATCCGAACGGGCCGCGTCGCTGACACGGCAGCTGCTCGCCTACAGCCGGCGCCAGATGCTGCAACCTGAAGTGCTCGACCTCAACGTCGTCGTGGCGGAAATGGACAAGATGCTGCGACGCCTCATCGGCGAGCATATCGCGCTCGCGGCGGTGCCCGCGCCCGATCTGGGGCGGGTCCGCGCCGATCCGAATCAGATCGAGCAGGTGATCGTGAACCTGGCGGTGAACGCGCGCGACGCGATGCCCGAGGGGGGGAAGCTCACCATCGAAACCGCCAACGTCGACTTGGACGAAACGTTCGCGCAGGCGCATCTCGGCTCCGTTGCCGGATCCTACGCCATGCTCGCGGTCACCGATACCGGCGCGGGCATGGACGCCAGCGTCCGCGCCCATCTGTTCGAGCCGTTCTTCACGACCAAGGAAGTCGGCAAGGGCACGGGACTGGGACTCGCCACGGTATACGGCATCGTGAAACAGAGCGGCGGCTACATCTCCGTCTATTCGGAGCCGGGACGGGGCGCGAGCTTCAAGATCTACCTGCCGCGCATCGAGACGCCCGTCACCACGCCAGCCGGTCTGCAAAAAGGCGGGGCAGCCCGCGGCAACGAAACGGTGCTGGTCGTCGAAGACGAGCCCGCGGTGCTGACGCTCAGCCGACGCGCGCTCGAGGCGCAAGGGTACGTCGTCCTGGCCGCCTCCGATGCCGCCGCCGCGCTCCGGGTCGTGGAGCGCCATGGCGGCACCATTCACTTGCTCCTGACCGACGTCGTGATGCCTGGGCTTTCCGGGCGGGAGCTCGCGGATCGCCTGGCGGCGCAACGGCCCGGGATCCGCGTCCTGTACATGTCCGGGTATCCCGGAGATGCCGTCGTACAGCACGGGACTCTTCCGTCCGGCAGCGCCTTTCTGCAGAAGCCCTTTTCCCCCGATGGACTCGCGCGCAAGGTGCGTGACGTGCTGGACGCCTGACCTGGAAGACACTACGCTACTGCCATGACCACCGCCGCTTTCGGGACGCTGGACCTCGAGCATCTCGGGAGGCTCGTTGACCAGCTGCCCGTCCTTCTGTGGTCCACGGACGACGAGCTCAGGGTAACATCGCGACGGGGTGGAGGTCTCGGTCTGCTCGTCGATCCACCTCACCGCGATGAACGACTTCGTGTTGGGGAAGGCGTCAGTGACCCTGCCGACGCCGCCCGCGTTATCGCGGCGCACCGAGCCGCGCTCGGTGGTAAGTCTACGATCTACGAAATCGCATTGCAGGGACGCGCCTTCAGTGCGCGTGTCGAACCGATGCGCGACGCCGATGGCCGCATCTGCGGTGTGGTGGGCCTGGCGGTTGACGTCACGGACCGCCGCCGCGCCGAGGATGCCCTGCGCGAAAGCGAGGCGCGGCTGCGCACCATCATCGAGAGCGAGCCCGAGTGCGTGAAACTGGTAGATGAACAGGGCCGGCTGCTGGACATGAATCCGGCCGGACTCGCGATGATCGAGGCCGACAGCATCGACACGATCCGCGGCCAGCCCATCGTGAATATCGTGGCACCCGAACATCGGGCGGCGTTCACGGACATGCATCGCCGCGTCTTCGCGGGCGAAGCAGCGACGCTGGAGTTCGAAGTTGTCGGGCTCAAGGGCAAGCGCAGCTGGCTCGCTACCCACGCGGTCCCGCTGCGCGACGCCGCGGGCAGAATCCTGGCAGCGCTCGGCATCACCCGCGACATTTCCCGGCGCAGAATCGCGGAGCTGGCGTTGGTGGAATCGGAGGAACGCTTCTGTAAAGCGTTCTACGCCAATGCCCTGCCCCTGCTGATCACGAGCCTATCCGACGGCATGGTGCTCGACGCCAATGAGGCCTTCACGAAGCTCGTGAATCGTCCACGCGACGAGATCCTCGGCCAGACGACAGTCGAACTCGGTGTCATCGAGCCCGCGCGGCGGGCGGCGGTGATCGAAAGACTCCGCGACGAAGGCGTCGTGAACGATATCGAGCTGGAGCTACATCCGCGTGACAGCGAGCCCCGCACCGGGCTACTGTCGCTCGTGCGCATCGAGCTCGGTGGACAAGAGTGCATCCTCGGCACGTATCGTGACGTCACGGAGGCCAAGCGGGCCGAAGCGCAGCTGCGGGCGTCCCGGACCGCGCTGCGCAGCCTCGCCACGCGACAGCAGGACATCCGCGAAGACGAGCGTTCGCGCATCGCGCGCGAGATTCACGACAGCCTCGGCCAGGCGCTGACCGCGCTGAAGCTCCAGCTCGTCGCCGCTCAGGATGCCGCCGCAACCGAAACGCCCGCCCTCAGCGCCCGGCTCGCGGAGACCGCGCTGATGGTCGACGACCTCGTGAAGAGTGTGCGTCGCATCGCCACGGAGCTGCGGCCACCGATTCTCGATCAGTTAGGGTTGCCGGCAGCAGTCCAATGGCTGGCTCAGGACTTTGCCCGGCGCACAAGCATCCGCTGCCAGACCTCCATTCACCCCACTGATGGGGCGATTACCAATGAGCTCGCCACCGCGCTGTTTCGCATCGTCCAGGAGGCGCTCACGAACGTGCTCCGGCATGCCGGAGCCACGCGGGTCGATATCGAGCTCGGCGTGAAAAGCGGTTGCGTGACGGTCGAGATCAACGACGACGGCAGCGGCATCACAGAGGTCGGCATGGGGCCGGGTTCGCTCGGCATTCTGGGTATGCGAGAGCGTGCTGCCGCGCTCGGGGGCGTGCTGGAAGTGGCGCCCCGCAGCAACGGCGGAACGCGCGTCGCCGCATGGTTCCCACCCCGGTGATTCGCATCCTGGTCGTAGACGATCATGCGCTGGTGCGCCGGGGACTCATCGAGCTGCTGCAGGGACTACCGGATGGCGTGCAGTTCGGGGAGGCGGGCACCGCCGCCGAGGCGATTGCGCTGGCGTTCGGCGAGCGCTGGGATGTGGTATTGCTGGACCTTGGCTTACCCGATCGCCACGGGCTGGAGGTGCTCCGGGAGGTCCACGCGGCACGGCCCCACCTGCCCGTGCTGGTGCTCACGATGTTTCCGGAGGACCAGTTGGCGCTCCGCATGCTCGAGTTGGGCGCCTCCGGGTATCTGACAAAGGAATCGGCGCCCGAGGAGTTGTTGCGCGCGCTCGAGCGGGTCATGACAGGTCACAAATACCTGAGCCCCGCGATGGCCCAAGCCGTCGCGGACGGCCTCGGCGGACCACCGCCTGCACCGCACGAGCAACTCTCCGATCGCGAGCTCGAAGTGCTGCGTCTGCTGGCCGCCGGACGTCCGATTACCGCCATCAGCCGGCAACTTGGCCTTTCTCCAAAGACGGTGACCACGTACCGCGCGCGACTGCTGCACAAACTGGGGATGCGGTCCAACGCCGAGCTGACGTTTTACGCGACGCAGCACGGTCTCATCAGTCCGGCAGCTCTCCGCGCGACGCATAATTCCTCGTAGGTAAAACCCTACTCGTTGAGTTCCCTACCGCCGACAGACACGATTCTCGACATAACCAATCCTGTGGAATGGACCAAGTTCGCGTGCTCATGGTCGAGGACAACGACAATGACGCGGTGCTGATCAACCGTGAGCTCGGGCGTCTCACGCCCGAGCCTGCTGTCCAGCACGTCCGAACGAAGCCGGCATTCGCCGCGGCGTTGGAGGGTTTTGCGCCGGACGCCATCCTCAGCGATCACAACATCCCTGGATTCAGCGGTTGGGAAGCGCTCGAGCTCGCCCGGCGTGCGCGGCCGGATGTGCCGTTCATTCTCGTCACCGGATCGCTCGATGAAGAAACCGCAGTCCGATATCTGAAAGGCGGCGCGGCCGATTACATCCTGAAGGATCGGCTCGTCCGTCTCGGCCCCGCAGTGCTCGAAGCCCTGGGGCGCGCGCGCCAGCGGGAGGCGTTGCGTCGGCAGGAGCGTCTGCTGCGACAGATCATCGACGCGAACCCGAGTCTGATTTTCGTGAAGGACTGGGACGGCCGATTCGTCCTCGTCAATGAAGCCACGGCGCAGGTCTACGGAACCACCGTTGATGCGCTCGTCGGCAAGACGGACGCGGACTTCAATCCCAACGTCGAAGAAATCGCGCATTTCCTGCGCCATGATCGCGACGTGATGTCATCGGGCCAGCCCAAGGTCATTGCCGAAGAGCCGGTGACGAACCCCACGACGCGCGAGACGCGCTGGTTCCAAACGATCAAGATGCCGTTGCGTTCACCCGAAGAAGGAACGGCCACGCTCCTGGGCGTCTCGACGGAGATTACCGAACGCAAGCGACTGGAGGAACAACTCCTCCAGTCACAGAAGATGGAAGCGGTGGGCCAGCTCGCCGGCGGCGTCGCGCACGACTTCAACAATATCCTGACCGCGATCGTCGGCTACACGGATCTCCTGGCCGCGGAGCTGGGCACCAACGTGCAGCAGCTTGAAGATCTCGAAGAGATTCGCAAGGCGGCGCGGCGCGCCGCCGCCCTCACCCGCCAACTGCTCGCCTTCTCGCGCAAGCAGGTGCTGGAGCCGCGCATCATCGACGTGAACGGTGTGGTGCTGAACCTCGACAAGATGCTCCGGTCGCTGATCTCCGAGAACATCGAGCTCAAGACCGTCCTGGCGGACGACCTCGCGGCCGCACGCGCCGATCCGAACCAGATCGAGCAGGTTATCATGAATCTCGCGATCAACGCGCGAGACGCGATGCCCGAGGGCGGGACCGTGACGATCGAAACGCGGAACGCGACCCTCGACGATGCGTACGCGGCGCAGCACGTCTCGGTGATCGCGGGGGAATATGTCATGCTCGCCGTGACCGATACGGGCTGCGGCATGGACGAGAAGACGCAGTCGCGGATCTTCGAGCCCTTCTTCACCACCAAACCGGCCGGCCGCGGCACCGGCCTGGGTCTCTCGACCGTGTACGGCATTGTAAAACAGACCGGCGGCAACATCTGGCTCTACAGCGAGCCCGGCAAGGGGACGACGTTCAAGATCTATCTTCCCGCGATCGCCGCGCTGCCCGAGGACATCGGCAAAGTCGCGCCCGCCGATGCCCTGCCTCGCGGCGGAGGGACGGTGTTGGTCGTGGAGGACGACGAGCAGCTGCGCCGGTTGACGCATCGCGCGCTCGCCGGCCAGGGATACACTGTGCTGGAGGCCGATCGTGGCAGCACCGCGCTGGACATCGCGCGGCGTCATAAGGGGCACATCGACCTGCTGTTGACCGATGTCATCATGCCCGATACCAACGGGCGCAAGCTCGCGGAGACGATCCGCGCGGCGCGTCCCGGAATGCGCGTCGTTTACATGTCCGGTTATCCCGACGGCGCGATCGCCAGCCACGGCATGTTGGAGCCGGGCGTCGCGTATCTCGCCAAACCCTTCACCACCGACGCGGTCACCCGCAAGGTCCGCGAGGTCCTGGAGGCGCAATGATGCGATCGATCCAGCGCACATTCCCGCTGTTCGTGACCGCCCTGTTGCTGGCGGTGGGGATCGGGCAGCTCACCATCGGCTATGGTGAGGTTCGGCAGGCGAGCCGGTCAGTCGCCGATCGGCGGCTGCGGTTCGTGGACAGCGTTCTGTCCGATCTCTTCCAATCCTCCCAGCAGCGAGGCCGCATCACGGCACTCGCCAAGGACAGCGCCATCGTGGCGTTCTTGCGCTCCGGCGGACAACGGGGTCGGGAGCAGGCGTTAGCCGCACTCCGTCGCATGACGTTGGATACCGCCAGTAACGCCCGTCTCGAGCTGCGGGACTTCAGCGGCCGAGTGCTGCTGAGCACCGGCCGTTTTGCATTGGGCGACAGCGTCCTCGTTTCTCCGGGGAGGGACTCGGCGCGGTTCGGCCCGTTGCTGCGGCGCGACACGGTGCTGTTCTTCGGCGTGGCAGCAGCGACGCCCGGAACGGAGCGATCGAGTGGAGGCGCCACCGAGCAGGCCGGCGGAATCGTCCAGCAGATCGGCCGCCTCCAGCTCAATGAGCGGACGCGCCGGAGCTTGACCGGCTTGGCCGGTGGCGACGTTGCCTTCCTCTTCGGCAATGCGGCCGGCGATCCGTGGACCGACTTCGCGTCCATCGTGCCCGCGCCTCCGGCAAACGTGCGCGACAGCCACACGCCCACGCGGTATGAGCGCGGTGAGGCAAAACGGGCGATCGCGATGGCGGTGCCAGGGACGCCCTGGATGGTCGCCACGGAGCTGCCGACGCGTTTGATCGTCGTCCCCGCGCAGGCCTATCTGCTCAACATGGCACCGATCGCCGCGCTCATCGTCATCCTCGGTGCCCTGATCGCGTGGTGGGGGAGCCGCCGACTCACTGCTCCACTGGTCGGTGTGACTCGCGCCGCTGAAGCGATCGCGTCCGGCGATCTCGCGCAGCGCGTGCCGCCGGGGCGCGACGACGAGCTGGGCCGGCTAGCGCAGTCGTTCAACACCATGGCGGAGCAGGTATCGCGCTCGCATCACCACCTCGAAGCGCAGGTCGCGCAGCGTACCAAAGCGCTCGAAGGCACCAATGCGGAGTTGGAGTCTTTTTCCTATTCGGTCTCGCACGATCTGCGGGCGCCACTCCGCGCCATTCACGGTTTCGCGCGGATCCTGCTCGAGGATCATCACGCCAAACTCGATCCCGAGGCTCAACGGCTGCTGGGAGTGATCGATCAGAACACCCGTCGCATGGGACAGCTAATCGACGATCTGCTCGCCTTCTCCCGCCTCGGCCGTACCGACCTCACGACCGGGCCGGTGGACATGAAGGAGCTCGCGCGGCTCGTCGCTGACGATGTTCAACGCGCTGAGTCGGACCGGAACGGATCCCTGGAGATTCGGATCGATCCCTTGCCGCCCGCGCGCGGCGATCGCGGCCTGCTGCGCCAGGTGATCAGCAACCTGATACTGAACGCCGCGAAGTTCACGCGCGGTCGCCCGAGCGCGCGCATCGAGGTCGGCTCGCACCCGAATGGCGACGAGGTCGTGTATTACGTGAAAGACAATGGTGCGGGGTTCGACGCCCGCTACGCCGACAAGCTGTTCGGCGTCTTCCAGCGATTGCACAGCGCCGAGGAGTTCGACGGCACCGGCGTCGGCCTCGCGATCGTCAAACGCATCGTGCAGCGGCACGGCGGCCGCGTGTGGGCGGAGGGCGCCGTGAATCAGGGCGCCACTTTCTACTTCGCCCTGCCAGGCGAGGACGACTGATGCCACCACATGGAGTCGACATTCTGCTCGTCGAGGACAACGCGAACGATGCCGAGCTCACGCTGCGGGCACTCAAGCAGCGCAATCTGGCGAATCAAGTACACGTGTGCCGTGACGGCGCCGAAGCCATGGACTTCTTCTCGAACGGCGCGGGCCCCGTCCCCAAAGTCGTGCTGCTCGATCTTAAACTGCCGAAGGTGGACGGTCTCGAGGTGCTGCGCCGCCTGAAGGGCGACGCCCGCACGAAAGCCATTCCCATCGTGGTCCTGACGTCATCCCGCGAGGAGCCGGACATCGAGCGCGCCTACGCCCTGGGCGCCAACAGCTATATCGTTAAACCCGTGGACTTCGAGGCCTTTGCCCGTGCCGTCTCCGACGTCGGGCTCTACTGGCTCCTGCTGAATCACCCTCCGCAATAACCGGTGGCTCGCTCCCAGGCGCTGCGCGTTCTCGTGGTCGAGGACCGCACGGAGGACGCGGAGCTCGCTATACGCGAGCTCCGCCGCGCAGAGCTCAATTGCGAGACGCGACGCGTCGACAGGGCCGACGCCTTTCGCCGCGCGCTGGGGGAGTTCCGGCCGCATATCGTGCTCGCCGACTATACGGTGCCGGGGTTTGGCGGGATGGCGGCGCTCGAGATTCTCAAGGCCGAGGCGCCCGCCATCCCCCTGATCATCGTGACCGGAAGCCTGGACGAGGAGACGGCTGCGGAGTGCATCAAGGCCGGTGCCGCCGATTACGTCCTCAAGACGAACCTGATCCGGCTGGGTCCGGCAATCGGCGGTGCCCTCGCCTATGCTCAGAGCCAGGCCGACAAACAGGTCGCCGAGTCGGCCCTGAGGATCAGCGAGCGCCGGTTTCGTGCGCTCGTGGAAGAGAGTTGGGACGCCGTCGCCCTGTTCGCTGGAGACGGCACCATCCTCTACGGCAGTCCCGCCACCACCCGGCTCCTCGGCTACGATCTCACCGAGTTTGTCGGCCACAATGCGATGGAGCTGATCCACCCTGATGACCGCGCGACGGTGCTGGTGCGCCTTCAGGAGGCAATGGCGGCGCCACGCGCCCCGGTGCATGTGGCGGCGCGCGTACGTCACAAGAATGGCAGCTGGCGGCACCTCGAGGGCGTATTCACCAACCTGATCGATGACCCGAGCGTCGGCGCGATCGTCAACAACTACCGTGATGTCACCGACCGCCGTAACCTGGAAGAACAGGTCATGCTGTCGCAGAAGATGGAAGCCATCGGGCGGCTGGCGGGCGGCGTGGCGCACGACTTCAACAACATTCTCACCGCGATCGGCGGTTACAGCGATCTCCTGCTTGCCGATCTCCCGCCCGACGATCGCCGGCGCCACGACGTCGAAGAGATTCACCAGGCAACGCAACGCGCCGCCGCGCTGACTCAGCAGCTGCTCGCGTTCAGCCGCCGGCAGGTGCTTCAGCCGAAGGTCATCAACCTCAACGCCCTCGTCCCGGACATCGAAAAAATGCTGCGGCGGCTGATCGGCGAGGACATCCTGTTCGCGACGGTGCTCCACCCGCGCCTCGGCAACGTGCGCGCCGATCCTGGCCAACTGGAGCAGGTGATCGTCAATCTCGCCGTGAACGCGCGCGATGCGATGCCGGGCGGAGGCCGGCTCACGATCGAGACGCGCAACGTGGAGCTCGACGAGGCGTACACCGCCGAACACCCCGCCGTCAAATCCGGTCGCTACATCATGCTCGCCGTGACGGACACCGGCGTCGGTATGGACGAAGAAACGAAAGCACGGATCTTCGAGCCGTTCTTCACCACCAAGGTCCGCGGCAAAGGGACCGGGCTGGGGCTGGCCACGGTATACGGCATCGTCCGGCAGACGGGGGGACACATCTGGCCCTACTCGGAGCCGGGCCGGGGCACCACGATGCGAGTGTACCTTCCCAGGGTCGACGCACCGGCAGACCCAATCGAGCACCCCAAAGACGCGGCGCCCGAAACGCTGCGTGGCAGCGAGACGATCCTGGTGGTCGAGGACGAGGCGCCAGTCCGGGCGGTCACACGCCAGCTCCTCGAGCGAAACGGATATACCGTCCTGGAAGCCCCGGACGGACCGGCTGCCCTGGCGCTGGTCGACGGCGAGGAGGGCGGCCGGCACATCGATCTGTTGTTGACCGACGTGATCATGCCGGGAATGAGCGGACGCGAGCTCGCCGCCCAGCTGAATGCACGGCGACCGAATGTGCGCGTGCTCTTCATGTCAGGTTACACGGATGACGCGGTCGTCCGGCACGGGATGCTGGAACCAGGTCTTGCGTATCTCGAGAAACCATTTCGCCCGACCGCGCTGCTGAGAAAGGTCCGTGGCGTCCTGCGAGAGACAGATCGCGACACCCAAACAAAACCCGAAAAAAATCGATAATATCGATATTATCTGGCGAGTGCGCGCTCACTTAATTGCTTAATCCAATCAGCATCAAGTAGTTAGGTATGCGCAAGGCCGAGATTGTAGGTGTACTAGCTTGGCGCACAATGACTTACGCCAGGGAGTGGCGCCGCGCACTGACCCCCGTAGCTAGATTCCGCCCATGCCTTTGCCGCCCCTCATCGGGCACGAAAGGGTTAAGACCAAACTGGCGGGCGCCCACGCCTCCGGAAAGCTGCCGCAAGCGCTTCTGCTTGCCGGTCCTCGTGGCGTAGGGAAGCAGCGTCTCGCGCTGTGGCTTGCCCAACTGATCCATTGCGAAGCACCAGGCCAGGAACCGTGCGGCCAGTGCCGCTCGTGCCGGCTTGTCGTTTCGCTGCAACACCCCGACGTGCACTGGTTTGTGCCGGTAGAGCTGAGCAAGCGTGGCGGAACAGCGACGGGGGACGCCGAGAAACAGGTCGATCTCGTCGCCGATGCATTGGCCGAGGAAATGGCCGCGCGCCGCGAGCAGCCGTTGTACGCGCCGACCGTGGGGCTCGCGAGCCACCCGGTAGCGTCCGTACGTCTCCTGCTCAAGCGGCTTACGCTGACGCCGGCGATGGGAAAGCGGAAAGTGTTCATTGTCGGGGATGCGGAACGGCTGATCCCCCAGCTGGGGACGGAAGTCGCAGCCAACGCGCTGCTGAAGGCGCTCGAGGAGCCGCCGGCGGATAGTGTGATCATTATCACTGCCGCGGATCCCAACGCGCTGCTTCCGACGGTTATCTCGCGTGTTGTGCTTGTTCGTGTGGCGCGAATCGCCGACAGTGACGTGACAGCTTTCGCGCAGCAAGCGCTCGGAATAGATAGTCAAGCTGAACTGGGACAACGAGTTGTGGCGGCTGAAGGGTGCATTGGCAAGCTCTTTGCAACAGCACCGTCCCGTTTGGGGCAGCCGCCAGAAGAGCAGGTAGGCCGGTTTCTGGAAGCTCCGTGGTTGTTCGCGCTTGGGCAGGTACCGTTTCAAGCGCGCGGGGGCTTCACCGACATGCTCGACGCGTTGGCGACGAGGTTGCGGAGTGAAGCGAAGCGCGGTGGCGACACGGACAAGCTGGTCGAGGCTATCGCCCTGGTGCTGGACGCACGCGATCTCGCGCAGGGCAACGTGAACCCGCAGCTTCTCGCGGCCGTATTGGCCGAGGACCTGCAAGCGATACGGGCGTCATGAAGCTGTCGCACGTGGACCACGCCGGCCGCGCCCGGATGGTGGATGTCGGCGACAAGCCGATGATGGATCGATCGGCGGTCGCGACGGGGACGATTCGGATGTCGCCGGAGGCGTTCCGGCAGGTGGCCGAGCAGGCCATCGCCAAGGGCGACGTGCTCGCGGTGAGCGAGGTCGCTGGAACGCTGGCGGCGAAACGGACGGCGGAGCTGATCCCGCTCTGCCACCCGCTCGGTCTGGACCATGTAGAGGTAGACGCCAGTCTGACTGAGGTGCTGCCCGGCGTGCAGATCAGGGCGAAGGTGCGGACGGTTGGCCGAACCGGTGTGGAGATGGAAGCGTTAACAGCGGTTACGGTGGCATTGTTGACCGTCTACGACATGGTTAAGGCCGTCGATAGCGGCATGGTGATCGGGGATGTGCAGCTGGTGGAGAAGCAAAAGGCTCCACGCGGTGATTGACGGGTGCTTGACGCAAGTGCTGCATGCTTGACTCGCAGGAAGTCGATTAACAGGGAGGATTATGCAGACGAAAACTCAACGTTTGGTTTTGCGCGGCGGAATTATCGTGCTGGCCGCTCTGCTCGTCAGTACGGTGGGCGGGTGGGCCGGCGGCACGACGACCGATACTGAGCGCGCGCCCGCGTCGGGCACCGAGCTCCTCGGTGAACTGCGGTCGCTCCGTCAGCAACTGGACGCGAAGCAGGGCGAGCTCGAAGTCGCCCGGCTTCAGCTCGACCGCGTCGATGCCATCATGCAGTACTCGACCCACTACCGGCTGCCTGCCGACATGGCAACGGCGGTCTACGACGTCGCGCTCAGCGAGGGGATCGATCCCGGCCTAGCGTTCCGTCTGGTGAAGGTCGAGTCGGGGTTCAACCCGCGCGCCACGAGTCACGTCGGGGCGGTCGGGCTCACGCAGGTGCTGCCCAGCACGGCGCGGCTGTATGAGCCGGGCCTGACGACGCAGCAGCTCTATGACCGGGATACGAACCTGCGGATCGGTTTCCGCTACCTGCGGGACCTGTTGGACCGCTATCCGGCCAAGATGTCGTTGGCGCTACTGGCCTACAACCGTGGCCCGGCGAAGGTCGAGCAGCTGCTGGGTGCCGGTCGCGATCCCGCGAACGGCTATGAAGCGGAAGTTATGAAGGGATTCCGGCACCACTAACCAGGGGTGCCGGTCGGGTTACCGGCTCGGAATCAGCAGCACATCACCGGGCCGGATCACACTCCGCAGCGTCATATCATTCGCTTCCAGCAGCGCCGCCAGCCCGATCCCGTGCTGGCGCGCGATGCCGCTCGCGGTCTCGCCGCGCGCCACGCGATGGCGCGTGCCATCGGACGGCAGGCTGCTCACGCTGCGATACCGGCTCGACATGCGGCGGACGCGAGGCTCCGGCGGGTTGCTCCACGCGCCCCGCGGTACCACGCGCCCGCTCATCGGCACGATGATCCGCTGGCCCACACGCAGCGCGTGCGAGCGCAGATGGGGATTCGCCGCCTGCAGCATGGTGACGGTCACCTTATAGCGCTGCGCGATGCCCGAGAGGGTCTGACCCGTGGAGACGTAGTGGTCCACGAACGTCACGCGCTCGTTCACCGGCAGATCGGCATACCGCTCCGCCACCCGGGCACCCCTGCCCCGCGGCACGCGCACGACGACGGCGCGCTGCGGCGGCGTTATCCCGCGCACATACTGCGGGTTGAGCTCGAGTAGCGCCGCGACCGAGGTATCGGCCAGGCGCGCCAGCACATCGAGTCCCGTCGCATCCGGAACGGAGACTTCGTCGAAGACGAGCGGCGGCAGGCGCTGGATGTCGGTGAAGCCGTAGCGGCTGGGCTGCTTGGCGATCAACGCGGCAGCGATCAGTTTCGGCACGTAGTCGCGCGTTTCGCGGCGCAGATTGCGCCGGTCGGCGATCTGGAAGAACGTCTGATCGTCCACGGTGTCAGGCTCACCCGGCAGCCGCCGGATCTCGCGCTCGATGCGGCCGGCGCCAGCGTTGTAGGCCGCGGCCGCCAGATAGACGCCGCCAAGGCGCTGCACCAGGTCCTGAAGATGATTGACCGCGGCGTCCGTAGCCTTAAAGGGATCGCGCCGTTCGTCCACCCACGGATCGATCTGGAGGCCATAGCCCCGGCCGGTGGACGCCATGAATTGCCACATCCCCACCGCCCGGGCGCGGCTCACGGCCGTGTTCGATAGCCCGCTTTCGATTAGCGTGAGATAGACGAGATCCTCGGGCAGGCCGCGCGCCCGCAGCCGCTCCCGGATCATCCCCTCATAGCGCCCCAGGCGCGATAGCCAGATCTCAAATCGGTCGCGCGCGTCGAGCTGGAAGAATTCCAGATATTCGAGCACTCGGCGATTGCCGGCGAAGTTCGAGACGTCGATGTCGAAGGTCGCCGTCGCGTCCCGGCCGAAGAGATCTTCCGCTTCCCGACGCACGTCCTCGCCGCGCACCGCCACGTTGGTGCGGGGCGTGGCGAGCGAGTCGGGATGGCGTTCGTGCAGACTGTCCAGGGCGGACTGATCGGCGGCGGAGTCCTGCTCGACCGTTGCGAGTGCCGTACCGAGCTGAACGGCCGAGCTGTCGCGCGTCGTCACGTCCGAGACGGGCAACGACGTCACGGGAGCAGGCGGAATATGAGCGCCGGCGCAGGCGGCGAGCGCCGCTGCACTCAACATCGAGAACCACATTGCCGTCAGTCGTTTCATCGTGTCGTCAGATAATTCCCAAGTAATCGGTTTGTCGCATTCAACACTGCAAGTGCCGCGCCGCGGGGCGGATCGACTTCCGTCAAACATGATCCCACGAGCCGCGTCGTTTCCTCCGCGCGCGCCGACAGCGAGACGATCACCACCGTCGCGTCGAACGCGCGCAGCGCTTTCACACCCAGCAACTCGAACGTGAGTCGCGGTTGTACGGCCTGCTCCAAGGCGTTCACGGCCGCAACCGCGCAACAGCGCAGCTCGCCGGTTTGTGACGAAACGCCGTCTGACGATCCCTCGAAGCGCCGGCCATCAGACCACGTCAGCACGACCTTGGCCCGGCAGCGGCCGTTGGCCAGCCGCTGAAACCCGAACTCCTGAAATCGCAGGCGCTCGTCGGGCACGCACCACCCTCACTCGAACCGAACTTCGATCTGCTGCTTGGCGCCCGGGTCCTGATTCGCTTCGACCACGTCGACCTCGAGACGGGGACGGCCCTGCGCGTCCTGCTCGGCCGAGATGACCAGAATCAGCCCGCTGTCGAACTCCACCTTCACGTGCCGCACGTCGGAGCGCACCGTGACATGTTTGACCGTCTCACCACGCAGCCGCGTCACTGCTCCGACGACGCGCCGGAGATCCTGCAGGTTCGCGGTGCTCATGAGAGACGCTCCGCGAGCAGCTGCGATAGCGCTGCGTCGGGGATCCGCTCAGCCTGGATGAACAGTGACGACTTCGAGGTGGCCTCCAACGGATACGGCGTCCAGAACGACCGGCGCCGACCCGGGAGCGACTCAGTCGCGGCGCGAAACGACAACACCAACTGCCAAGCGGACGTATTCGCGTGCCGCTCGGCGACCGCATCCACATGCCAAACCTGGTCCCCGTGCGCAATTACTCGCCATGACATGGCTCACCTCGACCCCGGAACGAAGCGCAAAGGGGCCCCAATATGGGGGTTAGCTCCTGACCGGTCAATGGATTAGCTCTCTCCAGCGAACTGCGGTGGGAGGTCAGTCGTCCCGGGTCACGTAGGCACGAAAGCGGGTCGCCAGGTCTCGCGTGACGGGCCCGGAAACGCCTTTCCCGATCGCCCGGCCGTCGAGTTTTGAAATCCCCACGACCTCGGCGGCAGTTCCCGTCAGGAACACCTCGTCAGCGGTGTACAGGTCGTACCGGTTCATCGGCAGCTCTTCGATGGCGTATCCTGCCTCTCGGCCGAGCTCGATCACGGTGTCGCGCGTGACGCCACGAAGGATACCTGTGTACGGCGGGGGCGTGCGGAGTGTGCTGTTGGACACTGCAAAGAGATTCATGCCGCTCGCTTCGGCGACGTAGCCGGCGGAATCGAGCATGATGACCTCGTCGACGTTCGCCGCGATGCCTTCGACCTTCGCGAGAATGTGCGAGAGGTAATTGAGCGACTTCACCCGAGGAGACAGCGATTCGCGATGGAGAATCGGGGTGGCGGCGGTCAGCGCGATCAACCCCTTCTCGTACCGGTCCTGCGGCCAGAGCTTGATCGTATCGAAAATGCAGAAGACGGTCGGCTTCGGGCATTTCCGGGGATCGAGACCGAGGTCGCCGACCCCGCGCGTGACGACCAGGCGGATATAGTTGTCCTTGATCCCGCTCTTCGCGACGCCCTCCTCGACCATGCGCCCCATAGCGTCCTTCGCCATGGGGATTTCGAGCCAAATCGCTTTTGCCGACGCGTACAGGCGATCGAGATGGGCATCCAACCGGAAGACGCGGCCGCCGTAAGCACGGATGCCCTCAAACACGCCGTCGCCATACAGCAGGCCGTGGTCCCATACGGAAACGACCGCGCTGCCGCGGTCGTGCCACGTCCCATCGATCCACACCATGGAGGGCATTGCCGGAATCTGGCTCCTATGGTCGCCCGTGACAACGGGGGGGGTGAAGACGCAGTGAGGCGGCTGGGGATCGAACCCAGGACCTACGGATTAAAAGTCCGTTGCTCTACCAACTGAGCTACCGCCTCGCGTGGGCGAAAGATAGTCGCGCGCGTTAGGTTTTGCCCCGTCATGAGCTCTCCGAATCCCATCAC
>DASWEL010000291.1:0-8431 GCA_036394755.1 Gemmatimonadales bacterium
CTGTCACCACGGTGACCTTCGAGGAAAAGGGCGGCAAGACGCTGGTGGTCCTGCGCGAGAGCCATCCTTCGAAGGAAGCGCTCGACGCTGCCGGCACCGGATCAGCCGATGCAATGGTCGAGACGTTCGATCAGCTGGACGAGCTTCTCGTCGCCCTGGGTGAGAGCTCGGGACAGTAACAGAGACGTGGATCTCGCGGTCGGTCGTCCGATAGTCCCGGCTCACATTGGCCGGGGCTATCGGGCGGAGTCGCGAACATTCGATCGACGGGTCCCACGCTCACGGCGCAGCGTTCCGCGCCGGTCGCGTCCTGAGGTGCGCTGGTCCTCACCTCCTGACCCCCTCTGCCTCCGGGAGAGGGGGAACGAAGGGTGAGTTTCTTTTTCGCTCCGCTCGGCAGGGTTTTGGTTGCGTAGATCATTCCGCTGTGCGGCACGCTCGGGCAATGCTCTCGCGTGACCTAGGAGAACCCCTAATTGGCCATCGCCAAGACACTCATCGGAGATCGAAGAAGCGACACCGGGACTCGAAGAACGCACATTGCCCCCCGAACGAGCCTCATTGCGAATCGAACGGTCGTCTGTGCGACCCATTCCTTCCTTTCTTTTCTTTTAGTAAGAAGCCGCGCATGTCATCCTGAGCGACGCGCACGCATGTGCGCATGGCGCAGCGCCATCGTACGCCATCCGCGCGTCGCGAAGGACCTGCTTCTTTCATACCTTGGCCATCCGCGCGTCGCGAAGGACCTGCTTTTTTCATACCTTTGCCGCAGTTCACTATACGCCGGAGCTGACATTGGACAAAAAGAAATTCCTCTTCGTCTCACTCGACGGGCTGATCGCCGACATCGCGTGGCAGGTCGTCAAGGAAGGCCACGAGGTGAAGCTGTTCTGCGAGGCGGTGAGCGAGCGCGAGATCGCCGACGGATTCGTCCCCAAGACCGATGATTGGGTGCGGGAAGTGCCGTGGGCCGACATCGTCGTCTTCGATGATGTCCTCGGCCAGGGCGCCAAAGCGCACCAGCTGCGGCAAACCGGCAAGCTGGTCGTGGGCGGCTCGCCCTACACCGATCAGCTCGAGGACGATCGCGCGTTCGGCCAACAGGAGCTCAAGAAGGCCGGCGTGTCGATCATTCCGCAGGAGAACTTTCACTCCTTCGACGAAGCCATCGCCTTCGTGCGCGCCAATCCCAACCGCTACGTCATCAAGCCGAGCGGGGAGGCGCAGAACCTGAAGCAGCTGCTGTTCGTGGGCGAAGATGAGGACGGCAAAGACGTCATCCAGGTGCTCGAGGACTACCAGCGCGCCTGGGCAGACCGCGTGAAAGCGTTTCAGCTGCAGCGCCGCATCGTGGGTGTCGAAGTGGCGGCGGGCGGCTTCTTCAACGGGAAAGAGTTCGTGCTGCCGGTAAACATGAACTTCGAGCACAAGAAGCTGTTTCCCGGCGACATCGGGCCGTCCACCGGGGAGATGGGCACGACGATGTTTTGGACCGAGCCCACGCGCGTCTTCAACGCCACGCTCAAGAAAATGGAGTCGAAGCTGCGCGAGGAGCATTACGTCGGCTACATCGACGTGAACTGCATGGTGAACTCGAACGGGATCTATCCGCTCGAGTTCACCTCGCGATTCGGCTATCCCACGATCAGCATCCAGCAGGAAGGGATGCTCACGCCGATCGGCGAGCTCTTCTACCGCCTCGCCGAGGGCGCGATCACGTCATTCAAGGCGCGCAGCGGGTTCCAGGTCGGCGTGCGCATCATGGTCCCGCCGTTTCCCTATACCGATCCCGAAACGTTCGCCAAGAACTCCAAGGACGCGGTGATCATTTTCAAAAAGCCCACGCGCGACGGCGTCCACATCGAGGACGTCAAGCAGGTCAACAACGAATGGGTCGTGACCGGCACGTCCGGCGTCGTCCTCATCGTGGTCGGCACCGGCACCACGATGAAGGCCGCGCAAAAACAGGCCTACAACCGGATCGACAACATCATGATCCCCAACATGTACTATCGAAAGGATATTGGAGATCGGTGGTTTGAGGATTTCGATCGGCTGCACACCTGGGGTTATTTGCGCCCGTAGAACAGCCGGTACGCCGCCGCCGCGTGCATCACGCCCTTGTCGACCAGCTCGGCCATATACCCCGGCATCGCGCCGACGCGCGGCTTCACCTTCTCGGCACCGGCCGGCGCCTGGTTCAACGCGAGTCCGCGATAGGCGTCGGTGAGCCCAGCCCGCAGCGCCTCGAGTACCCACGGCTTCATCTCGACCGTCGCCTTGGTGACTTCCACGCCGCGAATCGTGCCGCTCGGATCGAAACCGATCGCGAGCTCGAGCGGTCCGTGCTGGCAATCGACGCGCATGAACATCAGGGCTCCGGTGACCTGGTCCTGACGCTTCCCGACGTAGAAGGTCACCATCCCGTCGGGCGGCTCCCAACCCACCGCATCGTGGACGCGGCGTGAATCGGTGCTGCTGACATGCACCTCGCGCGCCGCGAAATTATCGGCGCCCGGTAAGAGGTGGTTTACCGCATCCTGTCGTTTGACGAGTACGACCGTCGGTGTGATATGGAGCAGCGCGGCCGTGACCGCGCCGAGTACGAGCGTCTTCATGGTTTCCTCCACCACATCTGATAGGTGGCCAGCGCGGCCACGATGGTATAGCCGAGAGCCATCGCCCATCCGCCCGCGAGCGTGACGATCGCGAAACGGGGCGAGGCAAGTTTTGTGAGCCACATCCCGGCGAAGTCCAGCCAGGGCGCGGCGAAGAGTATGGCGATGATTGCGAGACCCGCCCAACGTGGCAGGGCCAGGCCGAGCGCGATCACGGACAGGCACGCCGCGATGACTGCATACATCGGCATGTGCACGTGGGTGTCCTGCACCAGCAGATCCCGGTCGACGTGGTGCATCTCTTCACCCATCTCCGCCATCGAGACCGGCCGCTCGGTCACCATTGTCGTGTCCGGCGGCATCTGCATCGCCATGACCGCTTCGCCGGCCGGGCCGTACGTCTCCGCGACTTTGCGGGGACTGAACCCGGCGTAGAGCGCGACCATCCACGCGCCGAACAGATACGACGTGCCGAGCGTGGCAAGCAGCAGTGTGACGAGCCAGCGCACGCGCAGATCGCTGTGGCGCAGATCGTAGAGCACCGAACCTCCTAAAAGAGGTAGACCAGCTCGACCAGCGCGGTCAGGTTGGACCGCACGAGGCTGCCATCTTTTTTCTCGAACACCGGCTGATCGGAATGATCGATGCGCACCGCTGGCCGTAGCGAGAACGCGGGGAGACGGAAAGACGTGAACTCCACGTTCGAGAACACGCCTTCCTGCGCCTCGCGATAGAAATACCAGGGCGAGATCGTGACCGAACTGAGCTTCTGTGCGGTCCCCGTTCTCGCGCCATCGGGATCATCCATGACCTCACCCCGGACGGAGAGTGCGGCGGATCGGCCGACGCGCCAAAACGCCTGGCCGACGACCCCGGTCCAGTGCGTCGCGGCTTCCGAGCCATGATGCGCTTCGGCCTGCAGGATCAGCCGCTGCACGGGCTGCCACGTGGCGTCGCCGGTGAACAGTGTGCGCGGCGATCCGTTCGTGAAATCCCGTTCCGGGCCATAGAACACTCCTCCCGCGACCGCGAGACCGGACGACGGAAAGACCTGAAGCTTGAAGCCCGCCGTCTTGCCGCTGTTGTTGTCCGCGACTTGATCCCATCCGTTCGCGATCATGCCGAGGACGCTGATTTTGGGGTTCAGCGTGTAGCGCGCCATCAGACCCGTGAACTTCACCGGCCGGGCGTTCTCGAACGTGAACGACGTCGTAGGAATGAGATTCAGCGGCTCGTCGTCGCGCTCGAACCCGATGGGCGCGTCGAACCGCCCGAACGACAGTGACAGCGTCGACAGGCGCGCCGGCGTCCAGTTGATGATGAAGTTGTCGATCTCGATCGCCGTCGTCGGTGGACCGCTATCGGCCTCCTCGAGATGCGTCGTGATCTGACCGAAGAAATAGAGCTGATCCGACCATGGCCGAAATACGCTCAACGCGAGCTTCGACCCCAGGGCCGTGCTCTGCGCCAGATTGCGATCGTAACTGCCGAGTCCGACCGCGAAGCCGGACACGACCAGCGGATTTGTTTCGGTTTCGAGCTTCGCATCCTGCGCCACGCCCTGCCGCCCTGCCACGGCCAGCAACAGGACGAGGCCAGCTGCCGGCTTCCCAATAGACATGATGCCCCTCCACTAGGGGTTATGGTTTTGCGACGGTTTGTGTGCTGCCCGGCTTAACCGAGCGGGTGTGGAGGGGCGAGAGCGAAAGGCCGCAGATGCTTGCGGGAAGGAAGCAACAGGGGACGCGCTGCCTGGACGTCGACGACAACTACCGGCTGCGAGACGGCGGTCCAAGTCGCGGTCGTCGTCGGCATCGAGACGGCGACGCCCGCTGGGCAACAAGCCTGCGGACAGGTGCAATGCCCGGCTTTCTGCTGGTGCCCGCCGTCCTGATGATGGGCGGGAGCAGCGCTGTGTACCGGGCAGGCGTGCGTTTCCGGACCGGCCATCGCCAGTCCGAACGCCAACGCCAACACCACCCGCAGGAATCGCATGGTCCTACATTATACCGTCTTCAGCTTCCAGCGGCCGCGCCGGAACAGGACCGCACTCGCCACCGCCAGGGTCGAGAAGGCGATCGTGACCGCCCAGGCGACGCCCTGGGGTCCCAAATTGAAGTGTCGCGCGAGCACCCAGGCCACCGGAATCTCCCATACCCAGAAGCAAAACAGGTTGAGCCACGTCGGCGTCCAGGTATCGCCAGCGCCATTAAAGGAATTCGTCAAGACCATGGCGTAGGCGTAGAACGGGTATCCGTAGCTGATGATGCGCAGGCAGTCGCCGGCGATCGCGGCTACCGTGGGATCCTTGGAAAACAGATGCGCGATCGGGTTCGCGAACACGTTGAACGCGAGCCCCGCGACGCCGAGAAAGATCAGGTTGTAGAACCCGGCGCGCCACACCGCCTGTTCACCACGCTCGGGCTTCCCCGCCCCCAATGACTGGCCGACCATCGTCGCCGCGGCGTTCGCGAGGCCCCATGCCGGCAGCAGCGCGAAAAGGATGATGCGGATCGCGATCGTGAATCCCGCGAGCGCATTCGTGCCGAACGAGGCGTTGATCAGTGTCAGGCCGATCCAGCTCGCCATGCCGACGAAGGTCTGGAACGTGGCGGATCCCGACAAGCGTAACAGCGCTTTCATAACCGCCGGCTCGAGCCGAATCTGATCGCGGTGAATCACAATGCGGCCGTCGCGCCGCCAGAGGCGATAGAGCTGATACAGCAGGCCGGTCCCCCGGCCGATCGTCGTTCCGATTGCTGCGCCCATCACGCCGAGGCGCGGAAACGGTCCGACGCCGAACATCAGCAGCGGACACAGCACGATGTTGATCGTGTTCGCAATCGTGAGCACGCGCAGCGAGATCGCGGCATCGCCCGCGCCGCGGAAGATGGCGTTGATGAGGAAGAGCAGCAGGATGACGACGTTCCCGCCGAGCATGATGCGCGTGTAGCTCTGTCCTATGGCGATTACGTCCGGAGCGGCACCCATGAGACCGAGCAGATTCGGTGCGAACAGCACACCGAGCACTCCGACGATCGCCGAGATGAGCACGCCGAGCGCGATGCCCTGCACGGCCGCCTCCGCCGCGCCAGCTGGATTCTTTTCGCCGATGCGGCGCGCCACCGTCGCGGTCACGCCGATCGACAGACCCATCGCCCCCGTGTAGACGACCGTGAGCATCGATTCGGTGAGATTGACCGTCGCCACCGCACTCGGGCCGAGGTGCGCCCCCCAGAACACGTCCCAGACGGCGAAGAGCGACTCCATCAGCATCTCGAGCACCATCGGCACCGCGAGCAGGATGATCGCGCGGCCGATCGGCCCGGACGTGTAATCGTGATGGCTCCCGCGAATCGCTTCGCGGATCGTTTGCCAGAAGCCGTTTTGCGGCGGAGGCGAAGTCAATGCGCCGGGCGGCGACCCAACTGGCCACTCGCCCACAGCCCCGCCTCCACCGACGTCTCGGCCGTGGGACCCTCGAAGCGGCTCACGAGGATGGCAGGCCGGCTTTCCCTGGTCACTGCGACGAGATGCAGAATCGAGATCGTCCCTTCTGCCGGGCTGTACTTGAGCCGGAGCTGAGCGCCTCCCGCTTCGCCGCCCGAGGCGAGCGAGATGCTCGCCCCCGCCCGCGCGTTGTACTGGTCCACCCACGCCTGCAGCACGTCCATCGCGTCCTTCAGACCCGACTCGGCCATGCCCTCGCTCCTCCTTCTTTCTTCTTTGGTTTACGCGCGCGACTCGACCCGGAAGCAGTCGAGGATCATGTCCGCTCGCCCCGCTTCGAGCAACCGGGCCCGCGGCTGGCCGGCACCGTCGCGATCGACGAGTTGTGTGAGGTAAGCCGGTAACCAGGCGGGATAGTGGCCCCCCCCGGGGACGCTCCAACCGGATGAGTCGTACGCGGTGCGGCCGTCGACCACGCGCAGCAGCGCCACGCCCGATTCCCGTGCGGCGGCCAGTGCGTCCGTCCCGAAGTCGGCCGTGGCGAATACAAGACCAGCCTCGGCGCGCACCTCGGGGAGCCGCGCCTTGAGGGACTCGATCACCTCCCGCTCGATGCCCCCGGCCTGGTGGCGGCAGGCCACCAACGACCGCCAAGTCCTGCCTGCCTGGGCGAGCGGCACCGCGAACTCGACCACGAATCCCCGTTCCGGCTCGGGCAACTCGGACCGCCGGTGGGTCCGGACCGTGCCGACATTAAAGCCCACCTTGCGCAGCTCGCGGACCACGAGGATCTCGAAGTACTCGGGCGTCACGCCTTATCCTAGCGCCCTTGACTCGCAATGACCACGTGGTGATGGTGAAAGCGGAATCGCGTCGGCCTGCTCTAAGAACCGCGACCGGGGAGCGCCCACAGTCGATGGCCGGCGTCGAGATTCGGCACCTCAGCAAGCGATTCGCGCAGCTCAATGCGGTCGACGACGTGGACCTGTCGATTCGCGAGGGTGAGTTCCTGGTGCTGCTCGGCCCGTCTGGGTGCGGCAAGACCACCTTGCTTCGCATGATCGCGGGGCTGGAGCGACCGACCGCAGGCGAGATCTTCATCGGCGGCGAGCGCATGGACGACGCGCCACCCCGCGCCCGCGGGATCGCGATGGTCTTCCAGAGTTACGCACTGTACCCTCACCGCACCGTCGCTCGCAACATTTCGTTCCCCCTCGAAGCACACGGACTGGCGCGCGCCGCGATCGAGGAGAAGGTGCGCTGGGCGGCGGAGATGTTCGGCATCGACCGCTATCTCGACCGGTATCCCCGACAGCTCTCCGGCGGCGAACGGCAGCGCGTCGCGCTGTGCCGTGCCCTGGTGCGCGACCCCAAGGTGTTTCTGCTCGACGAGCCGCTCGCAAACCTGGACGCCAAGCTGCGCAACATGGCGCGCGACGAGCTGAAGCGGTTCCAGCGACAGGTGAAGCGCACGGTCGTCTACGTCACGCACGATCAGGTGGAGGCGATGGGGCTGGGCGACCGGATCGTCGTGATGGATCGGGGAAAGGTTCGCCAGGTGGGAACGCCCCACGAGGTGTATGAAGACCCGGTGGACACGTTTGTCGCGACCTTCCTGGGTCAGCCGCCGATGAACCTCGTCGATGTGCAAGGCGCGCTGCTCGGCTTTCGCCCCGAGCATTTTCTCCCGGTCGCCCACTTCAGCGCGAACGAAGCGCTCCGGACATTCCCGCTGTCGGTGCGCCGCGTCGAGTACCTGGGCTCGGACCGCTACGTGTACGGCAGCGTCGGGGGCGCGGGGGCGACGGTGATCGCGAAGCTGCCGGCGACCGTCGCCACGGAGATCCCGGAGGGGAGCGACATGGAGTTCGCGGTGCCGGAGCGGGCGCTGTGCTACTTCGACGCCGCCACGGGGGCACGGCAACGACGGTGAAACGCAGCCTCGCCGACCGTGAGAACGTCTTGGGCGTTGCCTTGTTGGCGCCGGCACTCGCCTATGTGCTGTTGCTCGTCGGCGTGCCCTTCGTGCTCGCGATCGTCCTCAGCTTCAGCACCGCCACCGCCGGCAGTCTCAGCTTCGGGTGGGCCGGGTTCGCCAATTACCGCGCGATTCTCGCCGATCCCATTTTCCGGCGCGCCCTGGCCAACACCGCGATCGTAACGATCGGCTCGCAGGTGCTGGTCGTCGTCCTGGCGACCGCGGCGGCGCAGGTGTTCCGCGCCGCCTTCCACGGCAAACGGACCGCGCGTTTCGTCCTGCTCCTGCCATGGGCCGTGCCCGTCTCGCTCGCCGCGATCGCCTGGACATGGATCTTCGACTCGACGTTCAGCGTGATCAACTGGACCCTCAAGGCCGCCGGCCT
>DASWEL010000292.1:0-12521 GCA_036394755.1 Gemmatimonadales bacterium
GCCGGCCGTCCACGACGGGCGCCGGCGCTCGCGTTGTTCCTGGTCGATCACCTGATTCAGCGTGTCCACCATCGCCTTGAGCCGGTCGATCGCCGCCGTGCGCCGCTGCGCCGTGTCGCCGTAGAGCTGCTCGGCCACCGCCGCGGGCAGGCCGGGCCGCGGGCTGACCCAGAGCCGGCCGTCGCCGATCTGCGGGGCGGGCGAGACACGACTGGCGTTGGGATCGTAGGCCGGGAGCGTAGATCCTGTGTCGGGCGGCGCAGGGGCGGCGGGAGGCGGCGCAGGGACGGCGGAATCCGGCGGTGGCTCGCGGCGAGTGGAAACGATGGTTGGACCTTTGGCCCGCAGCTCACGCGTGCCCGGGACAAAGACCAGCGAATCGCCGAAGTCGCGCGGCGGGAGCACGACGTACTCCGCCTTCCGCCACGGCGCCGCCAGGTTCACCGTGAAAAACAGCACCACGGCGAGGACGTGAATGGCCGCGGTGACGAGCCACGCACGCCCGATCGGTACCTTTCCTACCTCGCGGTCAAACAGTGGCAAGCACCTTTCCTAACCGCTCCGTTGCTTCGATGAGTCGCGGAATGGGCACCGTCAAAGCAATCCGGAAAAATCCCTCAGCGCCAGCGCCAAACGCGCTGCCGGGCAAGGTCACGACGCCGACGTCCTCGAGCGCGCGCTTCTGGAACGCGGCCGACCGCAGCCCCTCGGGCAACGGAATCCAGAGATACAGCGTCGCTCGCGGTGCCTCGATCTCGAATCCGTTCGCCTTGAGCGCCGGCACGATCGCGTCGCGCCGCTCCTTGAACTGCGCGGCGTACCCGGCGGCGATGCGCTCGGCCTGCTTGAGCACCTCGGCGCCAGCGGCCTGCACCGCGAGGAACGCGCCGGTGTCCACGTAATTCTTCACGCGCGCGAGCGCCGCGATGCGCTCGGGACGACCCACGGCCCACCCCAGCCGCCAGCCCGTCATGCAGAAGCTCTTGCTCAAGGAATGAAACTCGACCGCGACGTCCATCGCGCCGGGAATCTCGAAAATCGAGGGAGCGACGTAGCCGTCGAACGTAATCTCGCAGTAGGGATTGTCGTAGGCGAGGACGAGATCGTGCTTCCGGCACGCGGCGATCGTCCGCTCGAGATACTCGCGCGGCGCCACGGCGGCCGTCGGATTGTTCGGATAGTTCAGGTACACGAGCTTGGCGCGCTTCAACACGTCGGCCGGGATCTCCTCCAGCTCGAGCAGGAAATCGGTGCGCGGCGTGAGATCGTAGAGATACGGCTCGGCATCGGCGAGGACAGTGCCGCCGTGATAGACGGCGTAGCCCGGCACCGGCACGATTGCCACGTCGCCGGGATTGAGCACGGCCGTCGCGAGGTGCGCGATGCCTTCTTTCGAGCCAAGCAATGGGTGCAGTTCTTTGAACGGATCGACCGATACGCCGAAACGCCGCCGCATGTATCCTGCGGCGGCTTCGCGAAACGCGACCAGGCCGAGCTGAAAGGCGTAGCGGCTCATGGCGGGATCCTGCACCGCGCGCGTGAGGGCCTTCACGGCGACCTCGGGCGGCGGGAAGTCGGCGTCTCCCGCCCCGACATCGATCACATCCACACCTTGCTCGATCAGCCGCCGCTTGATCGCCGGCAGCTCCGCCATCGGATAGGCCGGCAGCTGCGCGACGCGCCTAGTGAACCCCGTCACTTGCGCTCCTCTTTTTTCGTCTCGAAGTCACGGACCTTCACCCGCCCAGTACGCACCTGAAACCTAACTCGAAGAAACGGGCGTGCCGATGCTGTGCATCGCGAAGAACTCTTCCAGCTCCCGCCGTACGTCCTGCCAGTTGCCGATCGCCTTGGAGGCCGGCGGCAGGCCTTCCAGCATCGCGGCCCCATAGCGCTTCGTCACGACCCGCCGGTCCAGCAAGACAACAGCGCCGACATCCGATTTGGTTCGTATCAGCCGCCCGAAACCCTGTTTCAACTTGAGCGCCGCGAGCGGAACGAGATAGTGGGTGAAGCCGTCCACCCCCGCTTCGGTGAGACGCTCCAGCCGCGCTGCGGTTAGTGGCTCCGTCGGCACTTTGAACGGCAGCTTCGCCAGGATGAGCACGCGGAGCGCCCGCCCCGGCACATCCACACCCTCCCAGAACGAATCGGTGCCGAGCAGGATCGCCGAGCCGGCATCGCGGAAGCGGCGCAGCAGCTGGTCGCGCTGTCCCTCGCCCTGCACCAGCAGCGGCCAGCGCGCGCCGACCTCGCCGCGAATCGCGTCGGCGGTGCGACGCAACGCCCCATGGCTCGTGAACAGCGCGAAGATGCCGCCGTCGGACGCGTGAGCCAGCTCGAGCAGCACGCGCGCGACGGCCGCCCCATGTCCCGATTCATCGTCGCGGGGCTCGGGGATGTCGGTGGGGATGCCAAAGACGCACTGCGCGCCGAAGTCGAACGGCGACGGCAGGATCTCGCGCACCGTCACGCGCGACGGCGGCAACGAGAGACCGAGGCGCTCCTCGAGGAATGTGAACTCGCCCCCGGCCGCGAGCGTCGCACTCGTCAGCACCACCGTCTCGACGCGGTCGAACAGCGCCTCCTTCAGCACCGGCGCCAGATCGAGCGGCACGGCAGACAGCGTCAGGTTTGGAGTGCGCCGGCCGCGACGTTCCATCCATCTGACGGACGGTCCGACGGGCGCGCGATAACCGACCGGTTGCAGCGTCGCCTTGAGTCCCTCCGCCGCCGAGTCGAGGCGGCGCACGACGCCGCGCAATTCGCCAATCAGTCGCGTGCGCATCTCGGCGGGATCGTCGATCGACAGTCGGTCGGCGATCGTCTCGACGCCGTCGCGCAGCTTGCTGAACGCGACGAGCAGGTTGTCGAGCGCGACGTCGAGTCCTTCGCGCCAGACGCCGTCGGCGGCAAAAGAATCGGTGAGGCGCAGAACCTGATCGGTGTCGAGTCGCCGGCCCAGGCGACCAAAGAGCTCTTCGGCCCAGCGCCGCGCCGCGACCAGCGCGTCGAGCACACTCCGCGTCAACAGGTCGCGGCTCGCCGACGCCAGCAGATCGTCGTGGGTGCTGAGCTCGGCGGCGAGCGTCGGCAGCAAGCCGCGACCGTTGCGCTCGAGCCGGCCGAGCAGCCGCTGCACGCCGAGCATGCTGACCTGGGTGCCGAGGTGGTGGGCGGCGACATCCTCGAGATGATGGGCCTCGTCGAGGACGAGCCGCCGGTAGGGCGGCAGCACGGCCGCCTCCTGCCAGTTGTCGGAGGCGATGCGCACCGCGAGGTCGGACGCCAGGAGGTGGTGATTGACGACGACGACGTCGGCTTCGGCCGCGCGCCGCCGCGCCGCAAAGACGAAGCACCGATCGAAGTGCGGGCATTTGAGCCGCGTGCAGAGGTCCGATTCGGCGGCGACCGCATCCCACACATCGCTCGACGGCTCCTCCACGAGATCGGAGAGACTCCCATCGGCGGTCCGTGCGGCCCAATCTGCGATCGACTCGAGCTCCGCGCCCCGGCCTTCGTCGAACAGCGACTCCTGCCCCGCCCGCGCCTGCTCCAGACGGGAGAGACAGAGATAGTTCCGCCAGCCCTTGAGCAGTGCGAACGTGACGCCGCGCTCACCGGTCGAGAAGGCGCGCGACAGGATCGGCAAGTCTTTGCCGACGAGCTGCTCCTGCAAGTTGATCGTGTTGGTGGAAACGACGGTGCGCTCGCCGTTGAGGCGCGCCCACTCGAGCGCCGGCACGAGATACGCGAACGATTTTCCGACGCCCGTTCCCGCTTCGAGCAGCGCGATCCCGCCATCGTTGTACGCGTCGGCGACGTACGCCGCCATGTCGCGCTGGCCCGGCCGGTCCTCGAACGCCGTGGTGCCGAGCACGCTCGCCACTGGACCGGATGCGGTAAGCAGACTCGCGATCGCGAGTGCATCCAGACGCGTGACACTGCGCGCGCGGGGACACTCGACGACGACGTAGAGCGTCGAAACGTCGTTATTGACGATCCCGAAGCCGACGCCTTCATCGTGCAGGCGCGCGGCGACGTGCAGATCGGCGCCCGAAGGCTCGAGGAAGCCGCTGGGATGGTTGTGGAGCAGCATCTCGCCGCGCTGCGCGACGCCGGGCAGTGCGAGCACCGCGTCGATCGTGCCGCGCGCGACGACGCGTGCGTCCGTGAGCGTGCCATTGGGATCGGCGCGCACCACGAACGACACCTCGCGCCCGTGGGCCGCGGCGATCTCCTCCTGGAAGAGGGCGCGCGCGGCCGCCGTCAGGCGCTCGACGCTCACGTCTTGAGCTCGCGCTTTTTCGCGGCGGGAAACAGCACGTTGTTCAGGATCAGCCGGTACCCCGGCGAGTGCGGATGCAACGAGAGATCGGTCGGGGGATCGCCGATCTGGTGCTGCGGGTCTTCGGGGTCATGCCCGCCGAAGAAAGTCCAGGTCCCCTTCCCCAGATCACCGTGGATGTATTTGACCCAGGGCGCGCCTTCCTCTTCGGCGAGGACCGTGACGCCGGGCTTCAGCCGGTTGCGAACGAACGACGTCGTCAGGCCGTAGAAATCGGGAATCACCTGCCGGTGGCCCTGCACGAGCATCGTGGGGACCGGGTCGATCTTGGCGCTGAAGTTGAACAGCGTGAACGCGCCCAGCGGTTGTCGCCGCGCGCCGGCGTTCACCTGGTGACCGTCGATATCGGAGAAGCTGGCGACGAGCGGATTGGTCTCGATGTGCCCGCCGGTGAACGCGAACGCCTGGCTCCAGTCGAGCTTGGCGTCGGCATCGGGATCGAGCGGCGTGCCGTCCGCAAAGGTGGCGGCGATATCGACGTTGTGCGCCGCAAGCGCGAGGTCGATCGTCTCCGTCGCCGTGCACATCGCGAACAGAAAGCCGCCGTTGTCGACGTACGCGCGAATGCTCCGCGCGACCGCTTTCTTGAGGTCAGGCACGGTCTGGAAGCCCAGCCGCTTGGCCGTGTCGCTGTTGCGCTGCACCATTTCGGCGAGCCACGCCATCCCCGAGTAGATCAGGAAGAACTTCGAGTACTGGCCGGTGAAGTCTTCGTGATGCAAGTGCAGCCAGTCGTAGTCCTTGAGCGAGCCGTTCATCACCTCGGGATCCCAGATCTTGGTGAATGGGATACCGGCATACTGGAGCGCCATCGTGACGGCGTCGTCCCACGGCGCGGCGTTCGGCGGCGCGTACACGGCGACTTTGGGCGCCTTCTCCAGCGGCACCGCGTCCATGTTGCTCGCTTCGATCTCACCCCGGACCGCCGTCATGGCGCTGTCGACGGGCTCAGTGCGGATGCCGTTGAGCGCCGCATCGCGCCGCAGCGCCTCGAGATCGGGAATGACGAACGAACCGCCGCGATAGTTGAGCAGCCATTCCGCCTTGAGACCGGCCTGGATGGCCTTGTACGTGAGACCGTACGCCTTGAGATGGTCGGTTTGGGAGTCGTCCATCGGGACAAGGAGAGATGTAACGGCGGATCGCCGGATGGTCGGATGGAAACCAAACAGGTGTGCACCAACCGCCGATCCGCCGATCCGCCCAACCGCCGATAAAAATTCTCGCCGTTTCACGATTTCGGAATCGCCCCCTTCGCCCGCTCGAGCACGCGCCGTGCTTCAGGGACGAACGCGCTGTTCGGATACGTGAGAATCAGATGTTCGAGATGCGGGATCGCGGCGGCGTTCTGACCCTCGCGCACGAGCAACCGCGCCCAGTCCAGCTCGGCCGCGGCGGGCGCGGCTCCTTCGCCGCCGACCCGCACGATTTCATCGAACAGCGCGATGGCCGTGAGCTCTTGATCGCCGGCGTTCTGCGCCGCGACTTGCGCCGCGAGCAGCAGCACCTCGAGGCGTCCTCCCTGCTCCGGGAACCGCGCGGCGGCCCGACGTAACGCCGCGATGGCCGCAATCGAGTCGCCACGCGCCAGCGTGAGCAACGCCGCGCCCAACTCGGGGCTCGTTTCGTCCTGAATACGCTGCAGCATCGCCATCATCGCCGTGCGTTCGGTGGCGGCGGCACGGTCGGTGGCATAGGGACCGGCGGTGCGGAACGCTTCCATCGCATTCTTCAGATTGCCGCGATACAGCTCGATCCAGCCGCGTTGCGCGATCGCCGCCACGCTCGAATCATCGCCCAGCGCCGCCGCGGCGCGGTCCAGCTCGCCGCGCGCGATTCGCGCTCTGGCCAGCTCCATCCGCAGCACGGCGCGATCGTCGGCCGTGATCGCCGTGGATGCGGCGGAGAGCCGCTCTTCGGCGAGGTCGAGCTGACTGTCCGCGATCAGCAGCTGGATGAGCGCGGACTGCGCGACGCCGTTCGAATCCGATTGCGCTTCGAGCACACGCCGTGCCGCGGCCTTGTCGCCGCCGTCCAGCAGCTCGCGCACCGCTTCGGCGCGCGCGCGCGCGCCGGAAGACTCCGGCATCATGTCGGCCCACCGCGCCAGTGCCAGGCCGCGCACGCGATGGCCTTCCGGGGTCGTGAGCGTGCCCGCGAGATCGGCGAACCGCCGCAACGCGGTCGGGGTGTCGCTGTCGGCCGTGACCAGCGTCGGCTCCATCGCGGCCCACGCTTCGCTCGGCCGTCCCCAGGTGAGCAGTACGTCCGCGCCAAGACGGCGCGCGCCCACGGAGACGCCGGGCGCCGTCAGGGCTCGCGCCACGCGATCGCGCATGGGGGCCGGGGCGTCGGCGAGCTGGCTCGCGGCATTGGGTTCGACGTCGGGCGAGCGGGCGACGGCGCGTCCCCATTCCGTCGCCGAGACCTCCCAGTTTCCCACGCGCTGCTCGAGCTCTGCCAGCTCGATCGCAAGCGTGCCATCGCCGCCGAGCGTCCGCCTGCCAACGAGGAACGCGCGCCGTGCCTCATTCCACATGCGGCGATCGGCGAGCGCGAAGCCCCATTCGCGATACGGCGCCTCGCTATGCGGTGCGCTCGCCGCCCAGCGGCGCGCGATCGCCTCGAGCGAATCGGGTTCGTTCAACGCCGCATACACTCGCAGCTCAAGACTGCGCAGCGCTGGGCTGTCGGGCTGGCGCGCGCGCGCGTTCTGGACGAGCGGCAACAGCTCGGACATGCGGTTCAACACGAACAGCGTGCGCTCGAGACCGAGCAGCGCGGGGATGTTCGTCGGATCGCTGCGAACAGTCGTGAAGTAGATCGACGCGGCGTCGGCGTAGCGACCGGAGCGCTCTAGCTCAAAGCCGGGGCCAATGGCTTGAGCCTGAGCCAGCGCCGGCAGTGCAACGATCAGGCGGAGCGCGAGCTTAATGCTTCGTCTCATTTAGCCGGCGGAAGTACTCGAGCACCATGCGCCGCTGCTCGGGCGTGAGACCGGTGAGCTCGTCCCACGTCGGGTAGCGGACTTTTGGCCCTGTGCCGGTCGCTCCCGGGAGAAGCGCGGCGGGAATGTGGATGCTGTCACCGGTCGCGGAGCGGCTGGTGCGCTGCTTCTGTTCATCCGGCTCCTCGCCGGACAGGCTGCGGCCGGCGTCGACCAGCTTGCGATAGAGGCGCTCCTGCCGCTCGATCGTTCGACGGTCGAGGCGTCCGGCCTCCAACTGACGAGCAAGCTCACGGGCCTCCTGCGCCAAGGCGCCCGCGGCGCCGGCATCGCCTCCCGCCTGCAGGCGCTCGAGCTGCTCGGCGAGCTGGCGTTGGCGGTTGGCGAGCTCCCGCAGGCGCTGCATCACCGCATCGCCGCTCATTCCCATCATCGGCAGGAGTCCCTGCGCGTCGCCGTTCATTCCCTGCTGCTGTTGCGCCATGCGGGCGAGCTGCTCCACTGCCTCCTGGAAGCCGGATCCCGACTGCGCCCCGGCGACGCGCTCCGCCGTCCGCACGAGTGCGTGTGCGGTCGCGTTGAGCGCATCGAGCGCCTGCTCCGCAAAGGGCGCGGCGTTCGCGGGATTGGGGTCGCCTTGCTCCAGCTGCTCGCGCGCCTGCTTCATCTGGTTCTGCGCGTACCCGAGCGCGGCCTCGAGCTGCGGCGATACCAGCGCATGCCGTCCGGCCGCCGCGCTGATCTCCTGCTCGATTGCATGCGTTCCTTCTTCGACGGCGGCCTGCCGCGCGCGCGTCGACGCCCCTGCTTCACCCTCGCGCAGCGCGTCGGCGACTTCCTGCTGGCGCCGGGCGAGCGCCGCCGTTTCCGCGAGCGCCCGATTCAACGCGTCCAGCGTCTCCTGCCTCCAGACGGACGCCAGCGAATCGCGCCGCTGCCGCAGCTCGTTCGGGAGCTGCGCCAGCGAGTCGGCGGCTTCCTGTCCCGACGTTCTCGCGCCACGCGAATTTCGCTGGCTCGCGGCGTTCGCGGCTTCCTGCATGGCGCGCTGGGCGCGGCGCGCGGCGTTCTGCGAGTTCTTCAGCGGCACGGTCTCCCCGGCGCGCTCCACACCGCGGGCGAGCGAATCGGTCGCGGCAGCGAGATCGCGCTCCGCTGCGGCTGCCGCCGAATCGGGATGCTGCGCCTCGTCCTTCGTCCAGTCGGTCTGGCGGCGCTGCAGGTCTTCGGCGTCCTTGGCGAGTGACGCCAGCTCTCCCTCGAGCGCCGCGCGTTTGAACAGCTCCTGACTCCGCTCCAGCTCGCGCCGCAGCTCCTGCTGCGCCTCCGCCAGGCGTTGCAGCGCTTGTCTGGTCGCCTCGGGATCGAGGCGCGCGAGCGCTTCCTGCAGCTCCCGGAGCCGCTGCTCCAGCTCGGGCGTCAGGGCCCGCTGCAGCAGCTCCTGCACTTCGCGCAAGCGGTTTTGGAACGCGCTGTCGTCCACGCCCGCTGCTTTGGCGGCGCGCGCGATCTCTTCGACTGCCTGCGCCAGCTCCTGCACGCGCTGCGACATCGCTGCCTGATCGCGCGCGATTTCTTCCGCGCGTTGTGTGGACTGGAACGACATCGTGCTGTTTTGTTGACTGCCAGCTCGGCCGTCCGGCCGTCCGGCCGTGCGACCGTCCGGATCCCGGCTCCGTTCCTGAGCCAGGTCGCGGGTTCGGTCGCTCAACTCGCGCTGCGCCGAAGACACTGAATCGGCCGCAGTCGCGACAGCCCGCGCCGCCTCGCGCGCCTGGGCGCGCAGCTCTTCCATACTCGGGAGACGCAACGCGATCTCGGCACTGCGGCCGCTGTGCGGCGTTGGAGCGTTGTCGAGCGCTTCGACATAGAGCCGCAGCGTGTCGCCGGGCAGGAGCCCGCGGTGCTCGGCATCGAGCCGTCCCTGGACGATCGCGCGATCCCCGACCCCGCTGACGTCGAGCGACTCGCGTACCGCCTCCCCGACGCGGCCGGTGCGGCTCACCCGCCAGCTCACCACGGAAAGCCGTGTGATGCCGTGATCGTCCCGCACATCCGCGACGAGTTGCTGATGCAGCGAAATCGGCAGCGTCGTGTCACGGGCGGGGACCGGCAACGTGACGACGGGTGCGGAATCGGGAACGATCAGGAGGTGCAGCTCCGGCGCGACGCCCTCGAGCGCGGACCCGTCGGCGCTCAGCGCTCGCAACCGCCAGGTGCCGCTCGCGGAGGGCGTGAAGCGACCATCGATGCGCGTCCCGGCGACGCGCAGCTGCTCAAGGCGCGACTCGAGCGTCCAGGCAGCGCTTGCGAGCGGCACACTCGCGGTCCCGCTCGTCAGGACGGTGGTACCGGCGGGCAGGGGAATCACGTCCGGGCCCACCAGCAGCGGCTCATCGGAGCGGCCCAGGTATGAAGGAAAGCGGGCGGTCAGTCCGAGATCTGCAAGAAACGCGGGCAGCGCGACGTCGATCTTGACCTCGGCGCTGCGGCGTCCGCCGCTGGACGCGCGGAGGTACAGGTCCGATTCGATCGGACCGAGATGCTGGACCACATGGCCGTCGGTATCGAGGGTGAGCAGCATCGGTTTCCACGGCTCCCCACGCCCGCGTGTCCACAGCGTCGCACGCACCGCGCCCGGGACCGTGATCGTCGCCGTGACGCTGCCACCGCGCCGCACGGTCCGCTGATCTAGGACCAGGCGTACCGGCGCGTGCGCCTCTCGCCAGGTGCGCACCGGATGCCAGAACGCGGCGGCGCGGCCCGAGGCCGGCGCGCCCGCGAGAAAGAGCAGCACGCCGGTGAGCGCCACCCCTGCACCGTAAGACATGCGCCGCAGTGTCGTGCGGCGCAGTGCGCTCGTGACGCCCGGCGCCGCGAACGAGACCACGGCGGCGGCACGCGTGTCGGCAGCAAGCAGCAGCGCAGCGCTCGAACCGGCGCCCTTGCCAGCGGTCGGACTGACCACGCCGACGATGCTGCCGGCGCGTCTGCCGGCGGCGCTCTCGATCATCCTGCCCAACGCGGGCGCGTCGGCCTCACGACGCGTACGCAGCACGACCCACATCGCCGCTCCCGCACTCGCCACGATGAGGGCCCACGCGAGGGCGACTCCCGACACAGCCGGCGACAGCGCGAGCCCGAGTGCAGCCGCGGCCAGCGCCGCGCCGAGGCCGCCGAGCACCACGGCGAGCGCCCGCGCGCGTGCGTGAGGAGCCCCCAGGCGACGCAGCCGGCGCGCCGTTTCGGTCATTTGGTTTCGCTCACTGCGTACGTGAAGAGATTCACACCCATGCGCAACGCCGCCTCGTGAAGCTCGGGAGGGTCGTGATAGACATCGGGGTCTTCCCACCCGTTCCCGAGATCCGATTGATAGGAGTAGTATACGACAAGCCGGTCTCCCAAAAAAATGCCGAACCCCTGCGCGGGCAGCCCGTCGTGCTCGTGGATCTTGGGGACACCCTTTGGGAAGGCGTACACGAGGTTGTAAATCGGGTGAGTCAACGGCACCTCAACCAGCGGATGGTCCGGAAAGACGCGCGCGATCTCGCGGCGGAACGACTTGTCCATCCCGTAGTTGTCGTCGGCGTGCAAAAAGCCGCCCTGCTCGAGGTAGCGCCGCAGGGTGCGGAGCTCGATGTCGGAGAAATGCACGTTCCCGTGGCCGGTCATATAGATGTACGGGACGTCCCACAGCTCCGGCCCGGTCAGCGTCACCACGCGCTCGCGATCGGCGACCGGGAGCGTCGTTCGCTCGCGCAGCGCGGTCAGCAGGTTCGGCAAGCTCGAGGGATTGGCGTACCAGTCGCCGCCGCCGTCGTAGTGGAGGCGACCTATGGTGAGAGACGCGGCGGATGGGCGGATGGCCGGGTGGGCGGATGGAAACACGAACGCCACGAGCAGTAGCGATCCGACCATCCGCCAAACCGACGATCCGCCGATCCTCATAGTTCATTCACCAGTTTATAGGCCTTATTCCGAGAGATCCCTGTCTCCTCCACCAAACGATCAGCTACATCCTTGCGTGACATTCCTTCGGCGAGCAAAGCCTTGGCGCGCTCACCCGGATCCGGGGGCCGTTCCTCGACGTGCTCCTTGCCGGTCCCCGAGAGCACTACAGTAACCTCTCCCCGCACGGGGGCCTCCGCATAGTGCTCTGACAATTCCTGCAACGTCCCCGCACGTGTCTCCTCGAACACCTTGGTCAACTCTCGAGAGACGGCTGCCTGTCGTTCAGGACCACACACCTCGACCAAATCGGCGAGGAGTTGCCTGACGCGATTGGGGGCCTCGAAGATCACGACGGTCCATTCAGACTGAGCTGCGGTCAAGAGAAAACGGCGCCGGTCGCTCCCTTTGCGGGGCAAGAAACCGAGAAACAAATAGCGGTCGCCGCTGATCCCTGATACTGAGACACTCGCAGCGACGGCGTTGGGACCAGGGATTGTGACGACCTGAATGCCTCGTTCTCTGGCAGCGGCCACCAGCGCGACCCCAGGATCGCTGATCGCGGGTGTGCCGGCATCGGTGATCAGCGCGACGTCACGGCCATCTGTAAGGATGCGCAGGATACGTTCGAGGGCGCGGTCGGACGAATGCTCGTGGAAGCTGATCAGCTCGGCGTGCGAGTCGGCGTGATGGAGCAGCGGCTTGCTGTGGCGCGTGTCCTCGGCGGCGACCACCGCCACCCGCTTCAGCGTGTCGGCGGCGCGCGGCGAGAGGTCGCCGAGGTTGCCGAGGGGCGTCGCGACGACGTAGAGGGTGCCGGCCACGTCACCACGTCACCCGCCAGGGGAGCTTCCCATAAAACCCGGCGGCCTGGAGAACGTAGCGGTGCTCCCGCGTTGCGTCCTTCAGCACCTTCGTCGCGGTGCCCGGCATCATCACCTCCGCGCCTTCGAGCAGCTGCAGTGCCCAGTCGGTCAGCGCGCCCGACAGGTCCTCGGGCCGCACCACGGCGTCGGGTGTGTCGGTGCCGCGCGGCACGCTGAGCAGCGCGAGCGCCTCATGCGTGTCGACGATGGCGGCCGTGACTTTCTGCGCGCGTCTCCTGGCTTCGCCGGGAAACTCGCGCTCGACCGCGTCCACGATGCGCCAGTAGAGCTCGCGGTACGTGCTGACCAGCGCGATCGCGGCCTGGGCCGGGAGATCGTCGGCGGCGGGGAATGTGCCCGCGCACATCGCGGGCGTAGCACCGCCGGGGCCTGCATCGAACAACGACTCGAG
>DASWEL010000293.1:0-1725 GCA_036394755.1 Gemmatimonadales bacterium
GAGAGCGTGACCATAAAGGGCTTGCCATCCACGTCAATCTCGCGCTTCAGCTGCTTGTTGAGTTTGGTAGCCATTGCGTCCTCTCACGTGCAAAGCCTGCACGCTGCCGATGGTAACAGCAAACGGCCGGCATCCACCGGCGGCTCGCGATGCGAATGTCGGTCGGGTTATTTCTTCGGCCCCTCGGCCTTGAGCGCCTCGAGGACGTGCGGCCGCGCACCCACGCGCTCGACGAAACGCTTCAGCTGTGGCCACTTGCCGATGTCGAGGTTGACAGGCTGGCTCCAACTCAGCACGGTGAACAGGTAGGCGTCGGCGACGGTGAACTGCTCGCCCATCAGGAAGCTCTTCGACCCCAGCGCACGCTCCACGTAGTCGAAGCGGGTCACCAGGTTCTTGCGCGCGTATTGCTTGGTGTCCTCCGGCGCATCCTGACGGAACAGAGGCGAGAACCCCTTGTGAAGTTCCGAGTTGATGAAGCTCAGCCATTCCATCAGCCGGTAGCGCTCCATCGTGCCCGCGGCTGGCGCGAGCTTGGCCGCGGGATTGCGGTCGGCGATGTACTGCAACACGGTGACGTTCTCCGTCAGCACCTCGCCGTTGTCGAGCGTCAGCGTCGGCACGTAACCCTTGGGATTCACCTCGTTGAAGTCCAGGCCGTCGGCGGCCTTCTTGGTGTGCCGGTCCACTTTGACGAGCTCGAATTTCAGTCCAGCCTCGCGCAGCGCGATGTTCGACGCCAGCGAACAGGCACCCGATAAATAGTAGAGCTTCATGTCGGTCTCCTTCCTGGGCAACACTTCCGCCGGCCGATACCGGCGTATCCGTCGCGGAAGGGTCATGCTAACGTTGCCCCCGGCGATGGCAAGAGGGTCGTGCCATGAGGTCGCTTTTGATGACCGCCGCGGTCATTACTGCCGCGATCGCGCTCGGAGGCTGCCCGCACAAACGGCCGCAGCCCGTTCCCGGCCCGCAGTCCGCGCCCGCTCAGAGCGCTCCGACCTCCAACGAGCGCGATGACGATAGCCGGCGCACCGCCGGCACCCGCGGCCATCGCGCCAGCGAGGCGTTTTCGCGAACGACCTGCGAGCGCCGGGCGTTGTTTCCCTACTGAGCACCCGCGCGCTGCTACAATCGCCGCGTTTGGGCCTGTAGCACAGCGGTTAGTGCAGGGGACTCATCGACGAGGTGCCTTCGCGCGGAAACGCGCGAAGTGGACGGGAAGAATTCAGGGAACCCTTCGGGATGTGATCCCATGGCAACCCTGAGCCGAGCCGCCGGTACACCGGCGGAAGGTGCAGAGACTACCTGAGGGCTGAAGCGCCCTTGATAACAGGCTTGGAGCATCCCGCACCCACACGCACTGTTCGTGCACGGGTGAAGAGATAGTCCACTCCCGGCGGAAACGCCGGGGCCAAGTGAATCCCTTGGTCGTAGGTTCGAATCCTACCGGGCCCAGTTTCTGACCCTTGAAATGGCGCTCTCGTTCCGGGAGTACAGCATGCTGTCCTACGTCTACTTTGGCACCAACGATCTTGAACGAGCTGTTCGATTTTATGGCGCTGTATCGGCCCCGCTCGGAATGCCGCGCTGCGCGACAGGCGACCCGGAGTGGGACCGTGTTGCGGCCGGGTGGGGTGTCTACGAAAATGGTGGTGCGCGCGAACTTGCATTTTGGATTGGCAAACCATTCGACCAGAGACCGGCCACGGTTGGCAACGGCAG
>DASWEL010000294.1:0-5293 GCA_036394755.1 Gemmatimonadales bacterium
CAGCCGAAGCCAAAGTCGCGGCCCTGCCCCGGCATCGCTACCGTCGCCCCGGCCGGCAGCTGGATCATCTATCGGCCGAGCGACAACAAGAAGGTCGTGCACGTCCGCGAGGTCGATGCGCGCCGCCCAGGCACGGTGGTCCGGATCCGCATTTTCGATATTGAAACCAGCCGGTTGCTGCAGGAGGACACTCCATGAAGCGGGCAGTCGTCGCTGCGCTGATCGTCACCGCGGGATGCGGGCCGAAACGGCCGCCGCCGTCGTTTGCGCCTGACCCGGGACTCGTCGAGCAGATCCGCGAGATCCGGATGTCGACGAGCACGAGCGCCTGCCCCGGGGAGTCGTTCGGCGCGGTCTACACCGCCGTCTTGAGCGACGGGTCGCTCGTTCCCTTCGAGACGCGCTACGACAAGGACAATCCGCCACGGTTGCACGTCGTGTTTTTGGCGCGCTCGAGCCCGGAGGCAACGCCGCTCGAAGGCGGCGGCTGGAGCGCCTACCGCGATCCGCTCGCCACCGCGATGACTGGCTTCCGTCTTTCGGCTTCCCTCAAAGCCAAACCGAGCATTTCGACGTCGACCGTCGTGACTCCCGAGTATACCTGCCTGCAGCACACGTTCGGCTTCCGCGGCGCGGGCTCGGGCGCGAGTGGTCCGCAGGTAACCGTCCGCCTGGGCATCGTGCAGTCGCCGTTCTACGATCGCTTGCTGGTGTCCGGCATCGAAGTCGAGGCCGCGCCGCCGTTCTATGTGCTCGCGGACGCGCGCGCCGTGCCTCCGTCGGACTGGCTCATCATCGAAGGCCGCGGCTCGCGCGGATCACGTGGCGCCGACGGGCAGACAGGCGTTGCCGGCACGGATGGTCGAGCCGGTTGCCCCGGGGGCGCTGGCGGCCCGGGCGGCGCCGGCGGTAATGGCAGCGCCGGGGGACCGGGCGGACGCGGTGGACAGATCACGATCATCGCACCGGCTGAAGAGCCGTTCCTCGCCGGACTCGTCGATGCCCAAGTCCCCGGTGGTGAAGGCGGCGACGGCGGCGCCGGCGGCAAAGGTGGCGCGGGCGGAAAGGGCGGCGCGGCCCAGCCGGCCAACGATCCACGCTGCGTCGCCGGCACGGCCGGCGCCTCTGGGCCATCTGGTGCGAAGGGTCAGGATGGGCGCGACGGGGGGCCGGGCACTCGCCCGCAGATCGTCACCGTACCGACGCGCGATGTGTGGGGCCAGCGGATTCCGCCGTCACTCGCTGAACTGATTGACTATCGCCCGCGGCCACCGGCGCGACCGTAAAAACGTGCGCGGTACGCGGTGCGCGGTACGCCGGAAGGCATTCCGGCGAACGGCTTACGGCGCACGGCGCACGTTTTTCCAGTACCAGTACCCAGGCAGTCCGAGCAAAACCAGTCCGGCACCCACGGCCGAGTCTTTGGGTGATTGGACCACCGTGTTCGCTAGTAACCAGACCACGCACGCCGCGAAGAGCAACGGCGTGATCGGATAGCCCCACGTCCGGTAGGGCCGTGGCAAATCGGGCGCGCTATGACGCAGCTTGACCACTGCGGTGGCCGAGAGACCGTAGAACAACACCTGCGCGAAAACGACGTACGTGGCTAGTTGGTTGTAGTTGCCGGCTAGTGCCAGCACGATCGAGATGACGCCCTGCGTGAGGAGCGCTACCGCGGGCGTCGCAAACCGTGGGTGCACCCAACCCTGTGAGCGGAAGAACAATCCTTGCCGCGCCATGGCGTAGGGGATCCGTGCCGCGGTGAGAATGATGCCATTGTTGGCCCCGAGCGTGGAGAGCATGATGGCGGCCGCGACGATTGCCGCGCCGGCCGCCCCCATCGTGACCTGCGCTGCGTCCGACGCGACGAGAGTCGAGGCGCCCATCCGAAGGGGCGTGAGAACGTACGAGAACGCCACGCTGACCGCCACGTAGAACGCGATGACAATGAGAGTGGAGAGAATAATCGCGCGTGGGAGATTCCTGCCGGGGTTCTTGATCTCGCTGCCCACAAACGTCGTCTCGATCCATCCGTCGTACGCCCAAAGCACCGACATCATCGCCAGACCGAATGGACCGATCACCTGGCCCAGCGGCGCGCTCGGCCACAGCGGCCGAAAATTCGCGCTGCTCCCTCCCGGTAACACGAAGGCTCCGAGAATCAGCACCGTGATTGCGATCATCTTGAGGAACGTCAGGATGTTTTGCGTCGTCGCGCCGAGTCTGACGGCCAGACAATTGAGCACCGTAAGCCCACAGATCGATGCGATCGCAATTGCCTGAATCGCGAGCGGCGATAACGGAACGAAGAAGCCGAGGTAGCTCGCGAATCCTACGCCGATGGCCGCGATGGCCGCGGGATTGATCACGAGAAAATTCGCCCAGCCATACAGGAAGCCCCACAGGGGCCCATAGGCCGCGCGGAGATATGGCAGTTGACCCCCGGCTTCCGGATATGCCGCGCTGAGCTCCGCGATGGACAGCGCGCCCAATAACGACACCAGACCACCCAGAATCCACGCCAGAACCATGGCACCCGATCCCGGGATCAGCGCCGCTACCGTCGCGGGGACGATGAAGATCGCGGAGGCGATCATCGTCCCCACGTTGATCATCGTTGCATCGAGGAGGCCGAGCTCACGCTTGAGGTCGTTTGCAGGTGAAGCGGTAGACGTCATGCGGCGACAACGATGCGGCGCGCCGCGCGACGGCGCAAATCAGAGTGCGGCGTCGGTATAGAAATCCAGACGCCAACCGCTCGGCGTTCTGATCGCGCGGGTGAGATCGAGCCGGATCAATCCGTCCATGAAGCTCGCGCCGACGCCCACTCCGGCGAGGGGCCGCGCGAGCGAAAGCTGTTCGCTCGGGGCCGCGCGCCCGACGTCGGCGAACATGACGACGCGCGCCGCAGGCCAGCGGTTCGCGAGCTCGAGGCGGGCGCGCCAAAACGCGTCGCCGCTGGACGCGTTACCGCCGTAGCCCCGCAGCGTTCCTGGCCCGCCGAGGTACCAGTAGCTCTGCACCGGCACGCGTCCATCCGCTGCGCCGCCCGCGAACTCGACCGCGGTCGCCAGGTTGGGACCGAGCGGCGCCGCGACGCGCACCGTGCTGCTCACGCGCCCGAACCGATAGGTCCCGACGCTGGCGTCGAGCGTCACATCGGCGGTCCACTGCGGCCGCTCGGGATCGATCCCTCGCTGCGTGCGCACCGTGAACGACGCGCCGAGCTGGTCGGCGGAGTCGGCGGTGATATTCGGACGGAAGACGTGAACGTCATGAAGCGCATGCGGCAGGGAGAAATCGGTGCGCTTCAGCGCGCGCCGCTGACGCTCGGCGTAAAGACGAACCGTGAAGCGCTGCGGCAGCGTGACCGGCGGCGCGATGGTCAGCTCGGCACCGGTTGCGCGGAAGTAGTCACCGTCATCGCGGCCCAGCATCAGGGCCCCGAGGGAATTCCCGATCGACAGCGGTCGGGCGGTCGGATCGACCGCGGCGAGCCGCCGGTAGCCCGCAAGTCGGAAGCGTGCCGTGCCAGTCTCGCGCAGGACGCCCGCCACGAGGTCGGGCTCAGCGTCGGACGTGGCGATCCGCACCGCCCCATCCAGTTGGAGGCGACCGAGATCGAGGTCCCCGCGCGCGCCGAGGGAGAGGCCCTCGACACGGTTGTATCGTGCCAGGCCCCAGCGGGGCGGCCGGGCGCGAAGCTGCCACGGCGCCTGCGGCAGATCACCGAGCCCGTGCGTGAGCTCCTGCATCTCCCCTTCGGAAATGAGGGTGTCGTTGGCGGCTCCGAACGGCGGTGGCAGCGCGCTGCTCGCGAGGAGTGCGGCGGTATCGATGGGAATGTGCACCGTGAACGCCGCGCAGTGACCGTTGGCGCAGTTGCACGAGATCTGCTCGCGTGACTCGCGTGCATGACACACCGCGCGCGCGATCGAGTCCTCGGCTGCCGTGGCCTTGGGTGGACGGCGGGCACGCGGCGCCGCAGTATCGCCGCTCACCTCGTATTCATCGTAGACGCGCTCATAGCGCATCGGCATCTGCAGGAACGATCCGGCGGTCGCGACCGCGTCCATCGCGATCAGGCGGGGCAACCACCAGCGTCCGGCCCACAAACCGTAATCGATCGTGAGAAATCGTATTTCAACGCGGATCGGCTTGACGAAGCCGGGGATGTCCTTGTCGTCCTCATCGCCGAGATCCTGCTCGAAATCGAACGGCCTGGCCGGACGGATCAGCGCCCGCACCACGCCGTGAGAATCCTCGTCGATCCAGAACGATCCCGACATGAGGCGGAAGTCGAGGCGGCGAGGAATGATGCGCAGCTCGCGCAGTCTGATGGTGCGGCCGTTCGGAAACACGACGACGCTCGAATCGCCGGACGCGAAGCGATAGTCGGCTTCACTGCCGGGTGCGAGCGGGTGACGGAAGTCGACGTCGCGATGTCTTGTGGAGTCCTGCGTGCTGTCCCGCCGCGCACTCGACCACCCGATCGTCAGGCGGTCATTTGCCGGATCGAAGGTATAATCCCCGGCATCGCTCTTCAGGTCTTCGGGCAGCGTGGGTTTGGGCACGGCTGCGGGCACCGACTGCCGCGCGCCGATGACGGAGATCTGCGACACGCCATCGCGCCGCCAATCGACGAGCAGCGCGATCTCGCGGCGGTACAGCATGCGATCGCGGCGGAGGGCGCGGATCCCGACACCGATGCGCTCACGCACTCGCGTCCGATACGCCGTGATGGATCGGTCCATCGTCTCCCGGCGAGTGCGCGCCGCCGCGACGAGGCGACGCGCGGTCGGATCGAGATAGGCGGAGCTATCTCCGGCGGGCGTCTGGATTGCGAGGACGGCGGTAACGAGGAACGCGAAGCTCACGTAGGCCTCTGTACGGACCCGGGTGAGGGATAAGATTCAGCATGATGCACACCTACTGGCAGGCGAGCCGAGCTCCCCGTTATAGCCTGCTGTTCGCGTTACCCCTGTTGATCATCTATCAAGTCCTGGCGGCGCTCGCACCGGCGGGACCCGGCGGCATGGGCGTCCGGAATGGTGCCGACGTCATTCTCGAATCCGTGTTCGTCTGGCTCGCGGCCCCCAGGCGCGTGGCTCATCGCCCAGGACCTCCGAGCGAATCGCACCCTGTCACCCGCCGTGCTCGCGGGCATGCTGCTCGAGTCGGTCCTGCTCGCGCTGGTGTTCGGTGTCGTCGTCGGCAGCCTGACCGCCGCCGTATTGGGCACGCCCGCGCCGCCGATGGTGGTGGGGTTCAATGGCCAGCAATTGAGCCGCTG
>DASWEL010000295.1:0-5370 GCA_036394755.1 Gemmatimonadales bacterium
TCATCCTTCTTGTTGTGATACTGCAAGGAGAGCACGTGACCCGGTTCGATATGCAGGATCTTGCCGACATACCGCTCGGCCTTTGCCCAGATGATCTCGTAGCCCCAGGGCTTTTCTACCTTGTACGGAATGCCGGGGGCGCTCACGCGAGCCTCAGCTTCAGCGACGACGGTATGGTCACGCACGCCGTCACACAGACCCCGCAGCCGACGCACCCTTCCGGCTTCAGCACGGGACGGCCGCGATCGTCCAGCGCGAGGGCTTTCTCACCGATGGGACAGGCGCGCGCGCACACGCCGCATTCGGCGCCCTGGAACGTGATGCAGCGCTGCGGATCCAGCTCCAGGATGCCCATGTGGACGGTGTCCCAGGGGACCTTGGTCAACGCACCCGTCGCGCACGCAGCGGCGCACGGCATGTCTTCGCAGGCGATGCAGGCGCGCGTGGTCGGATCGATGTAGGGCGTGCCGGCCGCCAGGCCGCCGCCGTTCGCGGGTGTCTTGAGGATCGCGTGCACGGGGCAGACGTCGATGCAGTCGCCGCACCGGGTGCACGCGGCCACGAACGCCACTTCGGGCGCCGCCCCGGGCGGGCGAAACCAGCGCTTGGGCGCGACGCGCTCCTCGGTGCGCCGCGCCACTTCGTGGAGCAGCTTCCCGATCGTGCTCTGAAAGAACTCGCGGCGCTCGTTCAAAAGCTCGGCTCCAGGCTCACCTGCCAGCGGAATCGCACGCGTTTGTCCGTGCCGTCGGCCGCGTAGTCCCACCGGTTGACGATCAAGGGCACCTCGAAGCGCATCGTCCACGCGAGGTCGTTGATGCGGTGCCGCGTCACGAGGCCAACGCCCGCGTCATACAGCGTCGTCTGAGAGTGATTGCCTGACGCCGGGACGGCAAGGGTATCGACCAGACCCGCGTCCGCAAAGGCTTCGAACGTCACACGTGTCAGCAGACCGTCGTCTCGCCGGTACACGGTCTTCGTACCCTCGACGTTCAACGCGAGCGCCCAGCGGCCGCCGAGGTCGGGGCGGAAGGCACGGAGGTTGGCGTCGCCCGGTGATTGATAGTGGAAATCAGGCCGCACGAACAGCGCGCCGCGGCTCCGCAGCAATGGATTGGTGAACGTGGTGTACGGATCGGCGCCGGCCACCATGATCCGGCGCTGCAGCGGCGTCGCGAAGTTGGTGTCGGCCGCATAGATGCCGAAGAAGAGCCGGACGCCGAGCGCCGGAGTCCGCAGACTGATTTCGCCCTTGGGTCGGGCGAACGCCTCGATATCGTAGCGGCTCTTCGCCTGGATGCCTGCGCCCGGATTGCGGTACACGATGCCGCCCGTGACGCCGGCCCGGACGCGCCACTCGCGGTTGCCGCGCACCTTCGTCATCGACCACCACGGCCCCAGTTCGATCGTGCCGGCGTTGTCCCACAGCCGGCGGTCCACGTAGCCGAGATCGTTCACGGCCATCCAGATCGCGTCGAAGCCGACGTGGACGTCGGGACCGAACGTCAGGTGCTTCCGGAGCGAGCGATCGGTGTGAATGGCTGCGCCGACGCGCCCCTCGACGCTCCACCCAGCCACCGATGCATCGGTACGCGGCATGGGGTGACTCACCGGGTTGGCCAATCGCAGATAGAAACCGTAGCGGCGCTGTGTCGAGTTGGAAGCTCCGGCGAAGTCAGGATCCAAGGCATAGGAGACCACGGAAAAGTTCTTGTCAAAGCGGCCCAGGTAGTCTTGCCGCGACCGGATCCCGATCGTGACCCCGCCGAAATCATTGGACCAAACTGCCGGCAGGAAGCTCGTAACGATGCGGTCGCGCGGCGGCTCGACGCGCTTCAGATAGTCGAGGCGCACCAGCATGGGACGCCTGCCATAGTAGTTATTGAGGGCATTCCAGTCGTGCGCGCGCTGCCGCGGGTCCAGGACGAGCCGCTTGGGCTTCTTGTCGCTGAGGAACTCGACGGTCTCGCGCTCGCCCTGGCCACTGACACGCGCCACGATCGAGTCGCCGTAGCCGAGCTCGATCGGCATCCAGCCGTCGCCGCGGCGCTCGATCGTCACTGCGGTCCGCCATCTGCCGTCAGCCATCTTCCTGCGCTTCACCTTGCCGATCTTGTAATCGATCAATGGCGTGCCGTGCAGCCACTGGCCGAAGAACCACTTCAGATCCTGGTGCGAGACTTCCTCGGCGACGTCGCGGAACGCCTGTTCGTCCACGTGCTTGAGGCGCCAGCGTGCGTAATACGTGCGCAGGATCTTCCGCATCACGTCGTCGCCCACGATGTAGCGCAGCTGCTCGTAGAACAGCTGGCCCTTTTCGTAGATCATCGTGTTGTACGTCGCGAAGTCACGATAGCGCTCGCTGACCATCGAGACCGGCTCGCTCCAGCGGTCCACGTCCCACAAGAGGATGTCGCTCTCGAGGCTCGGATATCCGGGTCCGTACCCGTGCAACTCGAAGAACCAGCCGGTCTGGAAGCTCGTGAAGCCCTCGTCGAGGTATCCCTCCCGCCACTCGTTGTTGGCGAGGATGCCCATCGTGTAGTTGTGGCCCAGCTCGTGGACGATCAGGCCGAGGCCAGCGCTGCCATCCATGATCATCATGGGGAATTCGGTGCCGCCGCCCTCGATGCGGTGGACGTTGGTGATCTGCGGCCAGGCAAACGTGCCGTACAGCGAGTCGAGCCAGGCGAGCGCGATCTCGGTGCCTTTCACCGCGATGCCCTTCCCCCACGTCGCGCTGTCGCCCGGCTGGTAGAGCACGTGCACGACTACATCCTTGTAGCGGCCTTGCTCATACCGATACTCAGGGTTCATCGAGAACGCGAAGTGGTGCACGGAATCGGCGAAAAAGCGAACGCATTTGCGACCAGCTGCGACCACCCCGCATTTGCTACTTGACCGCCCGTAATAGCCCCGTTGATAATCGATCGCACCGGCAGCGACCGCCCCGACCGCCGCCTTTTGCCAGCCAGGATCACCTTCCAAGGGCACGCCCGTGGCCCCAACCACCTGGTCGGATGCCAGGTCCAGCATGACGTCGTAGCTCGCGAATTCGCCGTAGAACTCGCCCGCCGGATAGAGTGGATGATCCTCCCAGCCGTACTTGTCGTACACGACCACCTTCGGATACCACTGCGCGAAATCGAACCGCCGGCCCTGGCGCCCCTGGCGGCGTGGCAACGTGGAGGGCCGAGCCTTCCAGGAAATCGTGACGTTCATCGAATCGCCCGGCGCGAGCGGCCGCGGCAGGCGCCAATGCGCGATCGTCGAATCGGGAGCGTACGGATAATCCGGCATCCCAAGCGAGCCTCGAGTGATCCGCTCGAACGCGTAATCGGGATCCACCATGTGCTGAAAGCGCTCGCGACCTTCCGCGGAGTCGGCGGCGGACCACCGCGAGCCGGGACGAAACGCGTTCAAGTACTGATGGACGGAGAAATCGCGCAGCGTATCGGGCGACTGATTGACGTAGCTGATCCGCACGTTGCCGCTGAGCACGCCGCTCGGCTCGTCGAGCGAGGCGACGATCTCGTACGCAACGCGCTGTTGCCAGTACGCGGAATCGACTGCGATGGGAAGCATGGGCCCGTGAATCTCGCGTGTTCTGGGCCCGAGTCGCAAGGAAAGGACGACGATCCTCTCGCGTTCTGCCCCACAATGAGCCTCCACTCTTACCAGGAGGACCCATGTTGCACCGCAGTTGCGCTGTGGTGGCGCTGATCCTCATCGCCGCCTGCAGCGACCGGACCGTCACGCCGCCGGCCGAAACACCGATTGCCGCCAGCGCGGTCAATGCCAAGCGTCCGGAAGCGCTCGCCAAGATGTTCGCCAAAGGGCTCAAGAATGCCGCGTTTCGGGCCTATCTGAAGGCGCAGCTCAACGCCTCGCCCTATCGCGAGCACAAGCTGCAGTTCGAGACCTTCCTCGCCGCCCACGAGAGCCGGGCGCTCCGGGAAATCGCGGTGGAGAACGCCACGACTAAGGACGCGGTCGAGAGCCGGGTCCAGGCGGCGATCGCCCTCGAGGTCTACTTCCCCGTGCCCGCGCATCGCGCGGCATGGACCGGCGACGAGCAGGTACTGGTCGCCACCGCGATGACGGACGACGATCCGCCCGTCGCGTTCGATCCTGACGGCCGGCGCCAGGTGCTCGACCCGAAGAGGCCGCCGACCGTTCCCGTCTTGGCCCTCGTGCCGGTCGAAACCGACTTCTCACACCGCCCGGCCCGTGTCATCGAGTGCATCGACGATTGTGGGGGCACGATCGGCGGCGGCACCCCTCCCCCCGCACCGGGCTTGTACATGACCAAAAGCCATTTCGTACAAGACTTTGAAGGCTGGTTGAAGGGGTCCCCCGAATTTGAGGTACACATCCTCGGGCAGAAGGGCACCACCGATTCGCTGATGTCATACCAGTGCGCGGGCGAGCACGCGGGCGGGCCATACACCTTTGACCAGAACGACCTGGACTGGTCCGGCAATGTGCTGCTGTTCTCCAAGAGCCAACTCGACCAGTACAATGTCGCGCATCCGAATCAGAACGTTCGGGTGTTCGTCGTGGAAGACGACGACACATCCTGCCAAATCAAGACCGACCCCAACCGGTTCCAAAAACTCGTGCTCGCCGTCGACAGCGCCTATGGAAAAATGACGACCGGAAATGATTCCAGCACCACCGTGTCGAAGGCCTACAAGTATGCCAAGGCGCTATACAACGTCTGGCAGGCTTTGGCTCACTGGATCAAGAGCAACGACGAGCTCGTCGGCAATGCCGTCGAAGACGACATCGTCGGATCGTTTTACCCGGGATACAACTGGTTCGTAAAAGGCGAGAACAACGTGACCAACGGCTGGATCAATCTCGAAATGAGATGAGGAGAGACCCTTGAGAGCGTTGCCGGTTGCACTCTTGCTGGTAAGCTGCGGAGCGGCTTGTCCGCTCGCCGCACAGTGGTACGTGGGAGTTGAGCTCGCCACGACCCGGTATGGCGGGTCGTCACACGACACATCCAGCAGCCATGTCGCATCCCAGGGGAGGCCGGGCGACGCCACGGCGATCAGCGTTCGCATCGGCAGAAATTGGCGCCGGTATGGCATTGCAATCCGTGCAGCCTATGCCAAGCCAGGTTTGGCCGTGGCGGGCCAGAACGTCAACCTGACCGACAAGACAACGGGGGACTTGGTCGAAGTTGTCCCCCTCCTGAGCACCCAGGTCGGAGGGATCGGGCCGAGCGGAGCGGTGAGATTGGAGTTGGGGCCCGCCCTCCACCTGTGGAATCTCGATGGCGACATGCATGCGCGCGTCGGTGCCCTCGGCGCGGCAGCCTACGAATGGCCCGTTGCGGGCCGGTTTTCGGGGACTGTGAGA
>DASWEL010000296.1:0-5042 GCA_036394755.1 Gemmatimonadales bacterium
AACGTTGCCGATCCGGCGACCGTCGCGAGGGATCTCGTCACCGGAGCTGGCGGGTCGCTGCTGCGCGTCTACACCAGCGCGATCAAGGGTTTCGCGGCACGCCTGTCCGCTCCCGCGGCGGCGGCGCTGCAGGGCAATCCGCTGGTCGCCTCGGTCGAGGCCGATCAGATGATGAGGGCCGACGTCACGCAAGCCATGGACGCCAACGGCGATCCCTGGGGCCTCGACCGTATCGACCAGGGCGCGCTGCCGCTCTCTCGCACGTACACCTACACATCGACCGGCGCCGGCGTGCACGCCTACATCATCGACACGGGGATCTGGACGCTGCACCCTGAGTTCGGCGGTCGGGCCAACAACGTCTTCGACGCGTACGGCGCCACGGGCGAGGACTGCAACGGCCACGGCACCCACGTGTCGGGGACGATCGGCGCGGCGACGTACGGCGTGGCAAAAGGGGTCTCGCTGCACGGGGTGCGGGTGCTGAGCTGCGTCGGCCTTGGCCTCAACTCCGACGTGATCGCGGGCGTCGACTGGGTGACGGCGCACCACGTCAACCCCGCCGTAGCGAACATGTCGCTGGGCGGCGGCAAGTCGCCGGCGCTCGACCAGGCGGTCACCAATCTCTGGAACTCCGGCGTGTTTCTCGCGGTCGCGGCCGGGAACGACAACGTCGACGCCTGCACCGAGTCGCCATCGGGTGCGCCGAGCGTCTTCACCGTCGCGGCTTCGGAGAAGACCGACGTCAAGGCGTCGTACTCCAACTGGGGCACATGCGTCGAGCTGTACGCCCCCGGGTCGGCGATCAAATCGACCTACCTGGGCGGTACCACAATGAGTCTCAGCGGCACGTCCATGGCGACGCCGCATGTGGTCGGTGTCGGCGCCCTCTACAAGGCGACCTTCGGCGATCAGCCGTCGGCCACCGTCTCGAACTGGATCATCACGAACTCGACGGCGGGGGTCATCACCGGAAACGTGAACGGCACGCCGAATCGGCTGTTGTTCAAGTCGACACTGTAGTACGGCAGCGGTACCGCGGCGAGGAAAGGGTCCCGTTCGGAGCGGACGGGACCTCCTCGTGCTTGCGCCTGCGAAGTGAATCGCTAATCATGGAGCGCGCCCCAAACGCGAAAGGATCAGCGAAGGAGGAGGCAGCGTTATGAACTGTGTTGTGCAGCTCGCGCTCGCGGTGACGGTGGCGTCGGTCGCGCGCGTGGCGACGATGGCGGCTCAAAGCGCTCGTTTCGGCTTGGGCGGCGGCCTCATCGCTCCTTTGAGCACCTATAAGGACAACGACAAGGCGGGGTGGCTCGCGGACGCGAAAGTGGAGTTCGCGATTCCCCTCTCCCCCGTCGGCGTTCGCGTTGACGGCTTGTACGGAGAGACGAAGCACAAGGACATCGGCGGCAGTCCAGTGGACGGCAAGACCAGGCTCATCGGCGGGCTCGCGAGCGTAGTCTGGAACATCCCGGTGCCGGCTCCGATGGTGAAGCCGTATGTGCTAGCTGGTGGAGGCCTCTACAACGTCAAGATCACCAATCCCAATGGCCTGCTCGCGGTTAACACATCGGAGTCGAAGTTCGCCTATGGGGTGGGTGCCGGCGTCAAGGTCGGCGTCGGTCCGGCGCGCTTCTTTGCCGAGGGCCGGTACGTCAGCGTTCGGACGAATCCCCACACGACGTTCATCCCCCTCACGGTGGGCGTGACGCTCGGCTCGACGTAGATGAGCGCCGGTGTCACGACACGAACTTCGACGCGCCCGCGATGATGCGGCGCGCGAACAGCATCACGGAGACCGCGTACAGCAGATGTACCGGCCCGCTGCCGTTGTGCGCGACGAACACCAGGACGCCCCACAGCAGCAGCAGCGCGATGGCCGCAACGAGCGTCAGATTCATGTCAATGCCCCCGAGTTCGCGTGATGATTTCGCGGTGACGTCTTCGCTTGACGGATTCGGTCCACGTAGTATTGTAGTAGCAGGAACGGGGAGAAGAATTATTGAGCCAACAGCTCGATCGTGGACCCAGATACTGTGACCGATGTCATGCCCCCGCGTGGGGAAGGCAGACGCCATGGTGAGGGACCAGTCATTCCTTTCGGGCTTCAATAATCCTCTCCGTTCCGGTCGTACCGGTCGGCCGGGCCGCGTTACAGCGGTGCCGGCCGATCGTGTTTCTGGCGGATGATCTCCCAGAAATACCGCGGCGCCAGCAAGGCCTTCCGTCCCACCACGAATTCGATCGCGAGAATCACCATCCAGACCCCGTACGCGATCGCCACGGCTGCGCGCAGGTTGGGCCGCAGGAACTGCACCAGCCACAGTACGAACAGCACGGTTGCGTCGCGCCAATCGAACTCCATGTTCGCGAGCACCATCATCGCGAGCCCGGATTGCAGCAGGGTGAGCAGGATTTCGAGCCGCTGGGGCCCGTCAAAGTGGAAATCCAGCCACACGCCGTGATGCCGTAGGCTCGAGTACCCGTACACGAGCGGGATCATGGCGGCGAGCACCGTCCACTGGTTGATGTTGCTCGACACCATGTTCATGAGCGCCATCGGCGCGCGGGTGACGCGCCGCGCCCAATAGAACGCCGACACCTTCTCCGGGAACTCGGAAAGAAACGGCGCCACCCACTGCACCAGGACGAACTGGCTCACACCCAGCAGCCCCGCCACCGCGAGCATCGACTCGAGGAACGGGTGTGCCGTGACGTACAGCAGCGCACCGCCGCCGCCGAACAGCGCGGCGATGGCGAGCGGACGGCGCCAACCAGGCTGGCGGTACGCCCAGCGTGAGACCGCGGGGGCGTCCGCGACGTGATCGGCGCCGTGCGGGGCGTTTCGGAACAGGACTCCGAGGTAGACGACGTACAGGGTCAGGAGCACCACCGCGTCGACCCAGGTAAAGCTCTGCTTGAAGAGGATCACGACGAAGTACAAGAGCGGCGGCACGAGCCCGACGATCTCGACCGCGTGCTCGCGCTCGAGCCGGATGGCCGGCAGCCGCTCGCGCGCGGACCTGCGACCGGAGACCGCGAACACGAAGTAGATCATCGGCCACCCGAGCCCGAGCAGTAGGCGAATGGCGCCGGTGAGGTTCGCGATCGCCAGGTGCGCGCGCTCGGGTTCTCGCCCGGCGTCCCACGCGATCACGGCTTCGACGGCGAACTCGGGAAGCGTCTGCAGCCACGCGAGGATCGCGAGCGCGAGACCCTGGGAGATGAGAAACTGCGCGGCTTCCGCACCCCAGGCGACGAGGAAGGCCGACGCGAGAATGCTCGGAAACGTCCACAGCGCGGACAGCGCGGAGCCTCCCGCCGTGGACAGGAAAGCGAGTACCTTTAGTTTCACGTGCGCCGAAGATAGTTCTGCCCCGGAGGCTCAACAAGCATGGGACGCGACAAGATGAAGTCCGCCAGCCTGCACAGCTTCCACGATGAGCACACGGAGCCGCTGCCCCCCGTGCCCGCGCCCGGCACGCGCACGCCGTTCGAGACTCTCGTGCGCGAGATGCTCGAGCAGCTCGGCGAGGACCCGAGTCGCGAGGGCCTCCGGCAGACGCCGGCCCGCGTCGAGACGTCCCTCAAATGGCTCACGCGCGGCTACCACATGTCGGTCGCGGACGTGATCGGCGACGCGCTGTACAGCGAGCGGCACGAGAACCTGGTGTGCGTGCGCGACATCGAGATCTACTCGTTGTGCGAGCACCACCTGCTGCCGTTCTTCGGGCGGGCGCACGTCGCTTACCTGCCGAACGGCCGCTTGGTCGGTCTCTCCAAGATCCCGCGCGTGATCGAGGTGTTTGCCCGCCGGCTGCAGGTGCAGGAGCGACTCACCGACCAGGTGGCGGATGCGCTCATGGAAGTGCTCGAGCCGCGCGGCGTGGGTGTGGTGATCGAGGCGTACCATCTCTGCATGATGATGCGCGGCGTCGAGAAGCAGAACTCCAAGACGGTCACGAGCGCCTTGCGGGGCGCGCTGCTCCAGGACGCGAAGACCCGGGATGAATTCCTGCGGCTGGTGTACAGCCGGGGCCCGGGGTGAGCGACGCGTCCCCGACCGGCCTCGCCGGGAAGCTCGCCCTCGTCACCGGCGCCTCGCGCGGGATCGGGCTCGCCGTGGCGGAGCTGCTGCACGCCGCGGGCGCGCACGTGGTGCGGCTTGCCCGCACCCTCGTCGACGGCACGACCGACCGTCGAACCGACCTGCGCTGTGACGTGACCGATCCCGCGGCCGTGGAGCGCGTCGTCGGCCGGGTGCTCGCCGACCGCGGGATCCCGGACATCGTGGTGAACAACGCAGGCGTCTTCTTTATCAAACCGGTGGCGGAGACGACGCCCGACGATTTCTCCCGCACGATCGCCGTGAATCTCATCGCTCCCTTTCTCGTGACGCGCGCCCTGGTTCCCCATCTCGCGCGGCGCGGCACCGGTCACTTCGTCACCATCGGGTCCATTTCCGACCATGTGGCGTTTACGGGCTCGACCGCCTACGCCGCCAGCAAGTTCGGCCTGCGCGGCATGCACGAGGTGCTGCGGGCCGAGCTGTCGCGCACCGGCGTCCGCACGACGCTCGTCTCGCCGGGGCCGGTGGACACGCCGATGTGGGACCCCATCGACCCCGACGCGCAGCCGGGATTCACCAAGCGTAGCGCCATGCTGCAGGCGGGCGACGTGGCAGAGGCCGTGCTGTTCGCGGTCACTCGGGCCCCGCGCGTCGACGTCACGGAGATCCACCTGCTGCCGACCGTCTATTCGCTGAGAGGCTAGATGCGGCCCGCTTCCCGTTTCCCGTTTCCCGTCCTGGCGTTGCTCGCCGCGCCGTTGGCCGCACAGCAGTCCCTCCCCCCGCTTCCGGACACGACCGGCTTCGGCGTGCACGTGCTCGCGCTGGCCCGCGCGCCCGACAACGCCGTCTGGGTCGGCACCTACGGACAAGGACTCTTCGTCCTGCGGCAGGGAGCGGGGAGCTGGGAGCAGGTGAAACATTCCAGCGACACGACCGGGCGGACGATTTCCTTCGATTTCGTGCACGCCCT
>DASWEL010000297.1:0-7368 GCA_036394755.1 Gemmatimonadales bacterium
GGATTCTGCGGCGCCTTTTTCCCTCTCTTGAGGCTCCACAGGAAATTGAACGCGAATAGCACCTGCGTCGCGAACAGAGCGAATGCGGCGTACGAAATGAAAACGTTGAGCGGTTGCTGCGGCTTCAGGAAGTCGTAGATCGTGGGGTCGTAGATGCGCCGCATCTGCCCGCCCATCCCGATGATGTGCATCGGGAAGAACGTCAGGTTGTAGAAGATGAACGTCAGGAAGAAATGCACCTTCCCGATTCCCTCGTTCATCATGCGTCCGAACATCTTGGGATACCAGTAGGGGATCGCCGCGAACAGCGCGAACAGCGATCCACCGAACAATACGTAGTGGATGTGCGCGACGATGAACTGGGTGTCGTGCAGCGGGATGTCCACCGGCGTCGCCGCCATGAAGATGCCGGACAGGCCGCCGATCGTGAACATCGAGACGAAGCCGACCGCGTTGAGCATCGGCACGTGGAAGCGCAGGTTGCCGCGCCACATCGTGCCCATCCAGTTGAACACCTTGATCGCCGACGGCACCGCGATGAGCAGCGTGGAGACCATGAACGTCGACCCGAGCGTCGGGTTCATGCCGCTCATGAACATGTGGTGGCCCCATACGATCCAGCCCAGGAACGCGATCCCGATGATGGCGAACACCATCGAGTGGTAGCCGAAGATCGGCTTGCGGCTGCCGTTGGCGATGATGTCCGAGACCATGCCCATCGCTGGCAGAATCAGGATGTAGACCTCGGGATGCCCGAAGAACCAGAACAGGTGCTGCCACAGCAGCGCCTGGCCGCCCGCCACCGGATCGAAGAAGTGTGTGCCGAGGACGTTGTCGAACAGCAGCATGATCGCTGCGCCCTGGAGCACGGGCAGCGCGAGCACGCCGAGGATCGCCGTGATGAAGAGCGCCCAGACGGAGAGCGGCATCCGGAACCACGTCATGCCCGGCGCGCGGTGGTTGATCACCGTTGTGATGTAGTTGAGCGAGCCCAGCACCGACGAGAGTCCCAGCACCACGATCGACACGCACCAGAGCATCTGGCCGACCGTCACGCCCGAGAGGTCGGGCCGGGCAGCCAGCGGCGCGTAGTTCGTCCAACCTGAGCGAATCGGCCCGTTGGGCACGAAGAAGCTCGTCGTCATGATCAGGCCGGCGAGCAGGGCCAGCCAGAACGACGCCATGTTGATGCGCGGGAACGCCATGTCGTGCGCGCCGATCTTGAGCGGAATCAGGAAATTGGCGTACACGCCCACGAGCAGCGGCATGATGGCGAAGAACACCATGAAGGTGCCATGCATCGACACGAGCTGGACATAGTACTCGGGCAGAATGACGCGATTGACGGCCATCGTCTCGGGCAGAATGCTGCCGCCCGGCATCGGCGTGCCGGGGAATCCGAGCTGCCAGCGGATCTGCATCGCCAGCAGCCCGCCCACCAGCAGGAAGAACAGGCTGACGAACAGGAACTGGATGCCGATGATCTTGTGGTCGGTCGAGAAGATGTATTTGCGCCAGAAGGTCATCGGCGCGTGCTGTGCGTCGTGAGCCCCTCCTTCCGGCTTGGCGTGCGCAAGGCTCGTCATTCGGTGCCTCCGGCGATTTGTTGGGCGACCCAGGCCTTGTACTCGTCGGGCGTATGCACGAACACGCGTGCCCGCATCTTGTAGTGCCCCATCCCGCACAACTCGGCGCAGCCGAGCTCGAACTCCCCAGTCTTCGTGGCCTGGAACCAGGCCATAATGTGCATCCCCGGCACTGCGTCCTGCTTCAAGCGCCACTCAGGCACGAAGAATGAGTGGATCACGTCTTCGGAGCTGAGCTCGACGGCGACCGGCTCGTTGACCGTCACGTGGAGTTGATTGCGCACCGTGAAATCGTCGCTCGTCCCGAGCTTCCCGTCAGGACCGGGATAGGTCACCTGCCACTCGAACTGCTTCGCATGCACACCCACGTGATAGGCGTTGGGCGGGATGCTCTTCTTGTCCTTGATCAGCACCCAGTAGTGATTGCTGATCAGTCCGAGCGCGACCATCGTCACGGCGGGGATCGCGGTCCAGATGACTTCGGCGCGCGTCGAGCCGTGCGTGTAGAAGGCCTTCCGGCCCGGACGCGCGCGGTACTTGATCACGAACGTCACCAATCCGACCTCCACGACGACCAGCGCGATTCCGGTAATGATCAGAATCGCGAGGAACAGCGTGTCGATCGGACCGGCGAACGTCGAACCGGCGTCGGGCAGCCACCAACGCATGCGGCTCTCCTCGCGCTCAGTGCGCGGCGAAAGTGAAGTTGGCCGTCTTGCTCTCGGTTCCCGCGATCGTCACGGTCGCCGTCTGCGTGCCGAACTTCTCGTGCCAGGCCTCGATCGTGTACGTCCCGGGCGGCAAGCCCGTGATCGAGAAGCTGCCGTCCGGCCCGGATACCGCGTAAAACGGATCGGGCCGCACCCCGACGTAGGCGTGCATCCAGCCGTGCACGTTGCACTCGAGATTGACCATCACCTCGGGCGCCGCGAACGTCACCGTCTTCGTCATGCCGGCGTTGGGCTGGCTGACGTTGAACGGCCGGTTCTTTTTCGCGATGGCCTTGATGTTATGCAAGAGCGGATCGGAGTTCTTGATCTCGATGTTTTGACCTACCATGGCGCCAAAGACGTGCGGATGGTAGCGGCAGCCGTTCTGATCCAGCACCACAGCCGTCGCCGGCGCGGGGAATGTCTGACCCGCGGGCACGCCGGCGCTGACGTAGACGAATACGTTCGCCAGCGAGTTGGCCGGACCCGCTACCACGTTTTCTTCGGTCGGCGGTGTCGTGTACTTCGCTTTGCACGCGGCCTCTTCACTCATATCGATCGCCGGATTCCGAGGCGCCGTGCCGGTGAACTTGATCTTGCCGGTGATCGTGCCACCCGCCGCCCCGCCAGGCGTAGGATCCGACGATACCGCGGGTTGTGGCGCCGGTGGTGCCGCCTGCACGGTGCCGCGGTCCCCTCTGCTGCACACGGTGAGCAGGAACATCCCGCCCACCACGCTGAAGATTCTGCCTGTCATTGCTGCCTCCGGTATGAAGTCTTCTGCTGCGCGCGCCACACGACCAGCATGCCCAACCCCAGGGTGAGCACCATGGCGAGCACCGGCGAGATGAACACGCGGGCCGGCACCGGTTCGTCGAGGGCGAGGAAATACCAGGTACTGATGGCCATGCGCGACCTGTGCTCTCCGTTGGACCCATCCGAAGCGAAGAACGCCACCGGAATGGCACGGCCGGTCCGGAACGGAAGCTGGCTCGCAGTATCGGTCGAAGCAAGTACGCGGGTAAGAACGACCCGCCACTGTCCATGATCGTAGACCGCCTGCGCTGCGGGGCCTGACCCCCCGGCCAGCGGATCGAAACGATCGATCCCGCGTGCCAGGCCGGCGACCGGCGCGGTCCGTGCGGCACTCGACCAGCGCCACTGATAGACGGGCGCGCTGGAGCTGCCCATCAGGAAATACGGCCGCTCCATCCCCGACGGAATAGAAACGGGGAACTGCACGACCAGCTGATCCGGCCAGGACGCCGGCTGCTCCCGCGTCGAGTCGTCGCCCTCCAGCGTCTTGAACACTCGTCCAACGAACGTCAGCCACGAGGTGTCGGGACTTTCCGATCGGTCGTCCCATACCACGCGCAGCGCGATCGAGTCCGCGGTGTGCACCGCCTTGACCCACACGCCGGTCACCGCCGGCGCGAACCAGCGCTCCTTGTGGACGATCTGACCGACGACCGGGAACCAGTACACATCCACCGCCGTCCAGGCCGAGTCGTCCGGCGCATGCGGCAGCGTCTTGGCGAGGGGAGCGTGGATGACGTCGCGCACCACGGGCGCTTCTTTGGGCGACAGGCTGCGGACGTACTGCGCGACGCGCCAGAGCTGCTCGTCGGTCAGGAACTTGTTGTCGATGAGATCGCTGAACGCCGGCATCGGGGTGCCGTCGAGGCCGGTGCGCAGCCGGTGGTAGATGTCCTCCACCGTGCCGCCGCCGTTGAAGCGCCAGTTCTCGTGCAGATTCGCTGCGAAGATTGGGTGCTGTGCGTCGTCTTTGAGGGTCGGCGCGGACGCTCCGTCGCCGCGCCCCTGATCGCCGTGACACTTGCGGCAGCCGATCGAATCATAGAACTGCCGGCCGACCTTCAACGCCTCAGGGCTCGTGCCGCCACTCGGTGGGCTGCCGAATTTGATCGGCTGCGGCCGCTGGGTCGTATCGGCAAAGAACGTCGAGAATGTCTTGATGTAAGCGAGTACGTCGCGGCGCTGGCGGTCGGAGAGCCGGGACTTCCAGCCCGGCATTGCGGTGCCGAACAACCCTTCATCTATAGAGCGCAGCAGGTCGGCGTCGGTCGGGAGTTGCCCGCTCGGCGTCGAGCGGATCTGATAAATCGCGCCGGTGAAATCGCGGGGCGGGGGGATCATGTGACGCGCGCCCGGGCCGTCGCCCGCACCGTTGTCACCATGGCAGCCGGCGCACCATTTGGTGTAGACCTGCTTCCCCGCGCTCGCGTCCTGTGCAGCAATCAACGCGATCAGAAGGAGTGCGGCCGTCATTTGTTACTCACTTCCCAGGTCCTCGGCTTCCAGCCGGTCTGATCATAGAGGAAGAGCACCACCGACCAGATCTCATCCTCCGTCAGGAAGTCTTCCCATGCCGGCATCGCCGAATTCCAGGGCGTGCCTTCGCGCGGCAGGCCCGGCCCGCCTTTGGCGACGCGCCAGAAAACGAAGCTTTCGGTGAGCTGGGCGATCGTGCCATTGTCCTGGAAATTCGCGGGCAGCGGGTTGAGTCCCGAAGCGAAGTGGCCCTGGCCGTCCAGATGGTCGCCGTGACATGGCACGCAGTTCTGATAGTAGACGCGACGGCCGACCGCGAGGTGCGCCGTCATGTCCGCGCTACGGCGCAGCGGATTGTCGAGACCCACGAGCTGGATCGTCTTGCCGCGGAATGTGATTTGCGACGGTGGCGCCGGATGGATCGAGCGCAAGTTCGGGGGCGCGGCGACGCTCGCGCGGACCTGGCTGTACGTGAAGCAGCCCACGATCAATGTGACGGCCGCGAGTACCACATTGCGGACGACCTTGAGCCCCGGCTGCACGAGCACATCCTGCAGTGGCTGCTTGAACTCGGTCCAGCGCGCCTCGTCGTCGCTGACCCAGATCAGCACCCCGACCAGAACCGTGGCCATGTACTGCAAGACGACACTCTTGGGCACCATGGCGCTGCCGGGGAGGACGGGAATGACGAACGCCACCACGATGTAGGCGATCACCAACACGCCGACCGCCTGCCAGAACGGATGCTTGAGGTAGGCTCTCATTTGTGGCCCGAGAGGAACTGCACGAGCGCCTCGAACTGCGCCGCCGTGAGCTGGTTCCCGAACGTCTTCGGCATGATGCCTTTGAACTTCTCGAATCCCTTGGCGACCTTGGCGTCGGGCAAGAGGATCGACTCCCGAATCAGGTTCGCCGAGAGCCGCGAGCCGACGTGCGTGAGATCGGGCCCGATCGCGCCGCCCTCACCATTGATCTTGTGACAGCCGGTGCAGCCCGCGCCGCGGATGATCGTCATGGGGTCGGTGGAACCGCCGGCGATTCCTGGCCCTCCGCCGCCACTGGCGGCAGGGGCGGCAGAGGCGGCAGGGCCCGATGCTGCGGGGATGTCCGACGCGGTCACGTCCACCGTGCCGCCGTTGGATTCCAGAAATGCCACGAGTGCCCACAGTTGCTGCGGCGACAGGATGCGCCCCATCTCCGGCATGATCGGTTCGTAACCGGCGACGACGTATGCGCGCGGGCTCTCCAGCGACTCGTGGAGATAGGCCTTGCAGTCTTTCCCGGCCTCGCGCTTGCCACAGCGCGCCCCGATCGGCCCCTGCCCTTTTTCGTCGGTCAACAGATTCGGGGCCCGCGTGCCGAGGCCGTGACACGCGGTGCAACCCCCCGCGCCGTGATAGAGCTGGTCGCCGGCGCTGACGAGCTGTTCCGGCGTGACATTCTTGCCGAGGGTCAGCGCTTGCGGCACTTCCGACTGCACCTGGGGAATCTTGTTCGCGATCAGCGTGTAGAGCGCGAGCGTGCCGAGCACCACGCCGAGGATGCGGAGATTATTGGCCCACATGCGGCGCCTCCACGGTCGACGGCACGAACGTCGATTTCTCGGCGAGTCCCCCGAGCCAGAAGATGAAGGCGACGAGCGAGAGGAAGATCAGCACGCAGGTGCTGATCATGATTGCCGCATACCCTAAAGCCGGCGTCGCGGCATAGGGCGTCATGTCCTGCATGACCTGATACACGTGCCAGTGCTGGCGAATGCCGCTGCGCGCGAATCCCATCAGTCCCATCAGCCACGTGAACGTGACCGCGAGGATGAAGAGCGCGTACTGCGAGCGCGGCGGCATCTTGCCCCACTGGATCGCGCCGAGCGACTGCGCACCGCGCGCCATGAGGACGTCGATGATCGTCACGAAGACGATGCAGGCGAGGACCGCGCCGACCTGGTATACCGAATACCCGATCCGGACGATCGCCTCCACGAAATAGCCGCGAATCCCAAAGAACAGCACGATGGCTGCGGCGACCACGAACATCCCGGCCTGGATGCGGGTGCCGGTCTTCGCCCACGGAACGATCGGCTTGATGTTGGCGCGCCGATACAGCAGGAAGGAAAGGAACGTCGCGAGAATCATCAGATTGACCGCGGTGTTCTTCGCGCTCATGACGCCGAGTGCGCCGAGGAACGGATGGTGCGAGCCGCCCATCGCCGCGAGCTCGCGCGAGTCCGCGATCATCGTATGCGGCGTGCCCCACACTAGCGCGCCGAGTACGAGCACGACCAGCAGCCATTTCGTGTACGGTTGGTACCGCTCCGCACCGGGAATGCGTCCCATCCCGATCCAGAGGTAGTAGTTGCCGGTGAGGAACAGCACCGCGATCAGGAAGGCCTGGATCACCCAGAGCCAGCTCATGAAGCCGCCCATCATCGTGATGCCCAACGATTGGTCGTATTGATAGATCTCGCGGCCCAGCCAATAACCTGCGAACGGCAGCACGATCAGCGCCGAGATGGCGATGAAGTTGCCGACGTACCCCATCCAGTCGTAGTGCGCGCGCTCCTCGTCGGTCTTGGCGGCGAGGAAGCGATAGCTCGCGTAGGCGCCCACGATCGCGCCGCCGAACACGACGTTGCCGATCAGACGGTGAATGTTGATCGGCATCCAGGTGTGGTTGAGGATCGCGTGCCAGAGCTTGATGCTGTTGGGCGACGTCTCGGGCGTGATGTCGCGCGGCGGCGTCATCATGTAGGTGAGCCACGAGTCGGCGATGAACATCACGAT
>DASWEL010000298.1:0-37378 GCA_036394755.1 Gemmatimonadales bacterium
CTCCAACGAGACATCGCGTCTCCGAGGCCGCCCTCTGAGATGAGGCTTGGCTCGCGGGTGTCTTCTCAGTGGACGAAGCTCAGGCGAGCGAGCGTCGCCGAGCTTGGTGTGCGTGCGAGACAATGGTCGGCGGCGTGGTCGGAGCGGCTGAGGATTTCCAGCCAGCTCCGGTTACCAGACGACCGGGGGTTTGCGCGCATCCTCGAGCGGTTTCGTACGCGCACGACTCCGCGCTTCTTTGCCGCGTTCGGCGAGCGCGAAGACGTTGTCGAGCTCCTGCGCCGGCGTTGGCCGGACCTCGAGGCCCGCGTCGTCGAATCCGCTGACCACATATCCTGCGGGCAATTCGACTTGCTCGGCCGCTCGCGTTTGGACTGTGGTGCTCCGATCGATTGGCACCGTGATCCGGTCTCGGGGACACGAGTCGCGCGGCGCCATTGGAGTCGGATCGACCACCTCGACCCCAAAGTTGCCGGGGAATACAAGCTTATCTGGGAGCTCAATCGCCATCAGTACTTCGTGACGCTCGGCAAGGCGTACTGGTACACAAACGATGAACGCTACGCGGCGACGTTCGTCGACCACCTCATGGCCTGGATGGACGCCAATCCTCCCAAGATCGGGGTGAATTGGGCGAGCAGCCTCGAGGTGGCTTTCCGCGCGATCGCGTGGATCTGGGGTTTGTATTTCTTCAAAGCATCGCCGAACCTGAGCGATACCGTCTTGCTGCGTACGCTCAGGTTTCTCTACCTGCACGGGCGCCATGTCGAGACGTACCTGTCAACCTACTCGAGCCCGAACACGCATATCACGGGCGAGGCGCTCGGCCTGCTGTATCTCGGCACGATGCTTCCGGAGCTCGATTGCGCCGAGCGTTGGCGCCGGATTGGCTGGACGGTCTTTCTCGAGCAGCTGGAAAAGCATGTACGGCCTGACGGGTCCTACTTCGAGCAATCGACCTACTACCACCGCTACACGACGGACTTCTGCCTCCACGCCCTGATCCTGGGACAGGTACAGGGCGGTCCGATCCCAGCGGTGTTGTCCGACAAGTTGCGGCTGTTGCTCGATCATCTCATGCACCTGTCGCAGCCCGACGGACGCACCCCGCTCGTGGGTGATGACGATGGCGGCCGGGTTCTGCCGTTGGACGAGCGTTCCCCCAATGACTTTCGTGCGACGCTTGCAACGGGCGCCGCACTCTTCGAGCGGCCGGACTACCGCTACGTGTCGGGCCCAGCTTCGGAGGAAACGCTTTGGCTGCTCGGCTCCGCAGGGCTACGCGCGTTCGACGCCGTTGAGTCGGCGGCTCCCGCGGTCCAGAGTCGGGCGTTTCCGGACGGCGGCTACCACCTGCTGCGCGACGGCTGGGAACGAGACGCCAGCAGCATGACGATCGATTGTGGTCCCCACGGCGTCCTCAATTGCGGTCACGCACATGCCGATGCCCTCGCCCTCACGCTGGTGGTGCGCGGCAAGGCGGTTCTGGTAGACCCGGGGACCTACACGTATACCGCTCCCGCTGCCTTGCGGGATCATTTTCGGTCGTCGAGTGCCCACAACACCGTGACGGTGGCGGGCCAATCGTCGTCGATCCCGAGCGGACCATTCACCTGGCAGCACACGGCGCGGACCTTCCTCACGTCGTGGCAGCCGGGGGCACGCTGTGACTACATCGAAGGGAAGCACGACGGGTACGCTCGCCTCACGCCGCCAGCCGCGCACGGTCGTGCCGTGCTCTTTCTCAAAGGCGATTACTGGATCGTACGCGACCGCGTCGAGACCGAGGGCGATCACGACGTCCAAGTCCATTTCCAATTCGCGCCAGACATCAGGGTCCACGTGCAGTCCGCCGATCGTGTGGTTGGGGGCTGGGGCACCAACGCCTCGGAGCTGCTGGAGATCGGGATCTTCGGCCACCGCGGTGCGCTGCGCTGCGAGGAAGGTCGGGTATCGAGCTCGTATGGCGCGTTGAGTCCCGCGACCTCGTGCGTGTTCACGGCGCGCGGCAAGGGGACGCGGGAAATCGTGTCGTTCCTGGTTCCGCGCACCCAGAACGAGGAGTCGCTGGTCATTCACGAGCGACCGGCGAGCAATGGCCGCGCGTTCACAATCGTCGGTCGTGGCGTCGAGGATACGCTGTTGATCGGGTGGGACGGTGAGGTCGCGAGCGACGACATCTCGACCGATGCCGCATTGGCGTGGGTGCGCAGGCTTCGTGGCGCCGAGCAGCCGCTCGAGTTTGTCCTGGTGCACGGCACTCGTCTGGCATGGCGGGGCCGGCGTCTCATACAGGCTGATGATCCGATCGACTTGACGGCTGCGCGCGTCCAGGGGTCGGAGCCGCCGGTCGAGGTCAGCTGACCCATGTGCGGGATCTGTGGGATCGCCTACGCGCCGCGCTCACGAGCTCAAGTCGATGAGCAGCAGCTGATTCGCATGCGCGATACCATGACCCATCGCGGCCCGGACGGGTGTGGGGTCTTCACTGACGGCCGCGTCGGCCTGGGCCACCGCCGTCTCGCGATCATCGACGTCGCCAGTGGGCATCAGCCCATGCACGACGACACCGGGTCTCTGCACATCGTCTACAACGGCGAGATCTATAACCACAGCGACCTCCGCGTGTCGCTCGAGCGCTGCGGCCACCGCTATCGCACGCGCAGCGATACCGAGACCATTCTCCACCTGTACCAGGAAGAGGGCTCCAAGGCAGTCGAATACCTGCGAGGAATGTTCGCATTCGCCATTTGGGACAGCCGCAAGGAGGAGCTGTTCCTGGCCCGCGACCGGCTCGGGATCAAACCGCTGTATTACGTGCTGACCGACGACGGATCGCTCTACTTCGCGTCGGAGATCAAAGCCTTGCTCGCGGCCCGGGCGACGCGGCCGTCGCTGAACTACGAGGTGTTACCGGATTGCCTGGCGAATCGTGCTCCGTCCGGGGAGGACACGCTCTTTGAGGGCGTGCGGCGCCTGCTGCCGGGGCACACGCTGCGGTGGCGGGACGGAGAAGTCGAGATCCGCCAGTACTGGGACATGAGTTTTCGTGCCGAAACCCCGGCCCGGTCCCACGAGGATCTCGTCGCGGAATTCGGCGCACGCTTCACCGACGCCGTGCGCACCCATCTCATGTCGGACGTGCCGTTGGGCGTATTCCTCTCGGGCGGTATCGATTCGGCATCGATTGCGGCGGTCATGAGCCGGCTTGTGACCGAGCCGATCAAGACCTTCTCGGTTGCGTTCGCCGAGCGGGAGGCCAACGAGCTGCGCTACGCCCGCATGGCGGCGCGAGCGTATCGGACCGACCATCACGAGGTCGTGGTGAGCCCCGAACAGTTTTTCGCGGCCTTGCCCAGCCTGATCTGGCAGGAAGACGAGCCGATTGCGCATCCGTCGAGCGTGGCGCTGTACTTCGTTGCGCGACTGGCCGCCGATCACGTGAAGGTCGTCCTGACCGGCGAGGGGAGCGACGAGCTGCTCGGTGGATACGGGCGCTACAGCAGGACGCTGTACAACATCCGCCTCGGCACGCGCTATCACCAAATGGTGCCGGCGAGTCTCCGTCGCGCCGTACACAGTGCGGTGGGACGGTTGCGGCGCGGATCGGCCGCTCGGCGCAAGCTGGAGCGGACGTTTCTGTGCATTCCGCCGGATTTGGACAGCATCTACTTCGACAACTTCGCCGTGTTTTCGCGTGCGCAGCAGGGCCAGCTGTTCTCGCCCGGCGCCAGGGAACGGTTCGCAACCGCCGATCCGTATCGCCTGGCACGCGCGCACCTCGAGCGCACCGACGCCCGCACGCTGCTGGATCGACTGTTGTACGTCGACAGCAAAGTGTACCTCCACGAGCTGTTGATGAAGCAGGACCAGATGAGCATGGCCGCGTCGATCGAAAGCCGCGTACCATTCCTCGACAACGCGCTGGTGGATTTCGCCGCACGGCTTCCCGTCGATCTCAAGCTGCGCGGATTCACGACCAAGCGCATCCTGCGTGAGAGCATGAAGCACGTGCTGCCGGCCGGCATTCTCGCTCGTCCCAAGATGGGATTCCCGGTCCCACTCGGTTCCTGGTTGCGGGGACCGTGGCGGGGCATTGTCACGGAGCTGGTGCTGGGTGAGCGCGCGCGCCGGCGGGACATCTTTGACCCCGCGGTGGTTCGTCGTCTCGTGGACGACCATGTCACCGGTCGCGACGAGCATACGGATCGCCTGTGGACGCTCATGAACATGGAGCTGTGGCAGCGCCGCTTCATCGACGGTGAGCAGGATGTCCGCGCACCCGAGTCGCAGTACCGCGCGGCGTTCGCATGAACATCCTTTGGGTGAAGACCGAGTTGCTGCACCCGCTCGATAAGGGCGGGAAGCTCCGGACCTTCCATATGCTGCGGGAGCTGAAGCGCCTGCACCGCATTACCTACATCACGCTGGATGACGGCGATGCCGGGCGCGACGCATGCGATCAAGCGGGCGAGTATTGCGATGAGCTCGTGACGATTCCGTTCCACCCTCCGGCACAGCGATCGGTGGGGTTCTACGCGGATCTTGGGTTCAATCTGTTTTCAACGCTGCCGTACGCGGTCGCGAAGTACCGCTCGCGCGCGCTGCGAAGCGCGATCAGCACGCGAGTGCTCGCGGGTGACGTGGACGTCGTCGTCTGCGACTTCCTCGCGCCGTCGGTCAACGTCGCCGGCGACCTGCCGTGTCCCGCCGTGCTGTTCGAGCACAACGTCGAAGCCCTGATCTGGAAACGGCGCTGCGAAGTCGCGGCGGATCCGCTCTCGCGCGCCTACCTCCGAGCCCAGTGGGAGCGGATGCGCGCGTTTGAAGCCCGGGAATGTCGCCGCTACGCCCACGTCGTCACCGTTTCGCCGGAAGATCGAGCCATGGTGTCCCGTGAATATCAGGTCGACACGGTTTCCGACGTCCCGACGGGTGTCGACACCGCCTACTTCTCTCCCAGCGGCACGCACGCACGCGACGCCCACAACATGGTCTTTACGGGCTCGATGGACTGGATGCCGAACGACGATGCCGTGCGGTTTTGTCTCGGGCGGATATGGCCGCGGATCCGGGAGGCGCTCCCGAGCGCGACGTTTACCGTGGTCGGCCGCAAGCCGTCTCCCGCGCTCGTTGCTCTGGGGTCGCAGCAACCCGGGGGAGGGGGGGGCGTGACGCTGACCGGTCGGGTCGATGACGTGCGACCCTACATGGAGCGAGCCGCGGTATACCTCGTGCCCCTGCGCATCGGCGGAGGCACGCGGCTCAAGATCTTCGAGGCCATGGCGATGGGACTTCCGGTCGTGTCGACGCGGATCGGGGCCGAGGGTCTGCCGGTGACGGACGGTCACGACATCGTTCTGGCCGACTCTCCTGAGGACTTTGCCGCCGCGGCGCTCCAATTGCTCAGGGACACGGCGCGGGCACGCGCGATCGGCGACGAGGCAGCGCGCACGGTCCGGAGTCGTGCCGGGTGGGACCGCGCCGCCACGGAATTCGATGCGATCTGCCGTCGCGTGGTGGGCGTGAGGGAGGGTGCGTTGCGGTCATGAGCAAGACACTAGCGGTGTTCGGGGTCGGGTACGTCGGGTGCGTGTCAGCCGCCTGCTTTGCCAAGGAGGGGTGGCAGGTCATCGGCGTCGACGTCAACCAGACAAAAGTGGACATGATCAACCAGGGCATCAGTCCGGTGCTCGAGCCGGGGTTGCCCGAGTTGATCAAGGATGTCGTGGCGTCCGGTCGCCTGCGCGCGACGACCGACGTGAAGGCCGCCGTCGAACAGGCGGCGCTCTCCCTGATCTGCGTCGGCACGCCGAGCAAGAACAATGGCGCGCTCGACCTCACGTACATCACGCGGGTGTGTGAGGACATCGGCCGGGCACTGCAGGAGCTGGGGAAGCGGCACATCGTCGTGGTGCGGAGCACGGTACTCCCCGGCACGGTGGCGAACGTCGTCACCCCGGCGCTGGAGCGGGCTTCGGGCCAGACCCTGGGTGAGAATATCGCCGTGTGCGTGAACCCGGAGTTCCTGCGCGAAGGCTCGTCGCTGAAGGACTTCTACAACCCACCGTTCACGCTGATCGGCAGCGATGATCGCAATGTGGCCTGTGAAGTCGCCGCGCTGTATACCAACGTTGAAGCGCCGCTCTGCATCGTGGACACGCCCGCCGCGGAAATGGTGAAGTATGCGTGCAACGCATTCCACGGATTGAAGGTCACGTTCGCCAATGAAATCGGGAACATCTGCCGGGCGATGGGCGTCGACAGCCGCGAAGTGATGCGGGTCTTTTGTGAGGATACGAAGCTCAATCTCTCCGCGTATTACCTGAAACCAGGGTACGCCTTCGGTGGCTCCTGCCTGCCGAAGGACTTGCGCGCGCTCGTGCATCAGGCTCGCCAGGTCGACGTGGAGACGCCGGTGCTCGCCGCTGTGCTGCAGAGCAATCGCCAGCAGATCGAGCGCGCCGTGGACATGGTTTTACAGACGGGCAAGCGACGCGTGGGACTGCTGGGACTCAGTTTCAAGGCGCACACCGACGATCTCCGCGAATCGCCGCTGGTCGCGCTGGCCGAAACGTTGATCGGCAAGGGGGTCCAGCTCGCGATCTACGACCCCTACGTCGAGGCGTCACGCGTCATGGGTGCGAACCGCGCCTACATCGAGCGGGAAATCCCGCACGTCTGGTCCCTGATGCGCGGCTCGCTCGACGAAGTGATGGCGCATGCCGAGGTCATCGTGGTCGGGAATACGCTGGATGAGTATCGCCACCTCGAGACCGCTCGCCACAACGGACAGGTCATCATCGACCTGGCGCGCATGTTCGACCGGCGTACCAGCGATGACGGCAAATACAAAGGGATCTGCTGGTAACATGCGACAAGTCATCCGCAGAGGCGTCCAGGAGATCATCGTCGACGAAGTACCCGACCCCATCGTGGCGCCGCACCACGTCCTGATTCGGCCGGTGGCCTCCTTGATCAGCAGCGGGACCGAGTCCGCGAGTATTCACCAGGCCGGTCTGCTCAGGGAAGTCGCCGAGAACCCGTCACATCTGCGCAAGCTGTTCGCGAGCGCCATAGCGAACGGTCCGATCAGCACGCTCGTCGAGGCGCGCGCGAAGCTGAGTGATTACGCGGTGCTGGGGTACTCGGGTGCGGGCATCGTCGTGGACCGGCACGACACGGTGTGGGATCTCGCCGTCGGCGATCGCGTGGCATACGGCGGGGAGGGCACCGGCCACGCGGAAGCGATTCTCGCAGGTCGCAACCTCACGGCCAGAGTCCCCGACGGCGTGCCGTTCGAGCATGCCTGTTTCGCGACGCTGGGCAGCATCGCGCTCAACGCCGTGCGCACCGCCGACATCAGTCTGGGCGAGACGGTCGCGATCATCGGACTCGGCTTGGTCGGACAGCTGATCGCACAACTCGCTCGGCTCCAGGGAGGCGTCGTCGTCGGAGTCGACCTGAAGCCTGAGCGGGCGCACCTCGCCGCGCAGCTCGGAGCCCCGTACACCGTCGGTGGCCGCGGGCTTGCCGATACCATTGGATCGGTGACCAACGGGCGCGGCGCGGATTGCGTGATCATCGCCGCGGCTGCGAAGTCTGTCGGGCCGTGCCATCAGGCGCTGCAGATTTGTCGCGACCGCGGCCGCATCGTGGTGGTCGGGGCGGTCGACATGAGCTTCCCCTGGAATGACATGTATCGCAAAGAGGTGCGCGTGCTCATGTCGCGGGCCTACGGACCGGGCAGCTACGACGCCGCCTATGAACGGCAGGGACAGGACTATCCACTGCCGTACGTGCGCTGGACCGAGAACCGCAACATGGAGGAGTTTCTCCGGCTGGTCGATTTGGGCCAGCTGCGATTGCAGCCGCTGATCTCGCATCAGTTTTCGCTCGCCGAGGCGCCGGAGGCCTATCGCACGGTTCTCGATCCAGCGTCGGGCAGTCTCGCAGTGCTGCTCCAGTATTCGTCGAGCGGCGCCGTCGCTACACCAGCCAAAAGAGTGGAGCTCGCTGCCCCTGCACCAAGCGCGGGCCAGCTCGGCGTCGCGTTGATCGGACCCGGCAGCCTGGCCCGCTGGACGCATCTGCCCAACCTCAAGAAAACGCGGGGCGTGATGCTGCGCGCCATTCATTCGAGCAGCGGCGCGCGAGGCAAGAGCATCGCCCGCCGCTTCGGCGCGGAGTACTGCTGTACCGACTACGCCGAGATCCTGCGTGATCCGCGCGTCGATCTGGTGGTCATTACCAGCCACAATCAACACCATGCGCGCCAGGCCGTGGCAGCGCTCGAGTCCGGCAAGCACGTGTTCCTGGAGAAGCCGGCAGCGCTGACGGAAGTGGAGTGCCGGCTTCTGTATCTTGCAGTCGCGGAATCGGGGAAGCAGCTCACCGTCGGATTCAACCGGCGCTTTGCGCCGTTCTACGCGGCGCTGCGACAGCAGCTCGCGCGCCGCGGTGGGCCGGCCGTGTTGAACTGTCGCGTCAATTCGCCGGGGATTTCCGGTGACTACTGGATGGCCGACCCCGAGATTGGGGGCGCCATTCTGGGTGACGCTTGCCATTTCGTCGACCTGATGTACTGGCTGCTCGGCGCCGAGCCGGTGAGCGTTTCGGCCTACTCGCTACCGATAGGGCGGCAGGAACCGATCGGCCAAAACAATCTGGTTGCGAGCTTCCGCTTCGCCGACGGCTCGATCGGCAATCTCACCTATTGCACGGTGGGCAGCCGCACGTCCGGCGGCGAGCGCGTCGAGGCGTTCGCCGCGGGTGTGGGCCTCGCCACCGAAGACTTCAAGCGCCTGACGGTGCAGGGTGTGTTGCGCCGCACGAGCAGGCGGTTCTGGGCCGAGAAGGGCTACGCGGCGCAGCTCCATGATTTTGTCGCCGGCCTGCGCGCGGGCAAGGCGCCCACGGTCTCGGTGCGTGACGGCGTGCGCGCCACGATCGGGTGCCTGCGCATGTTGGAGGCGGCGCGCACCGGTGCCGCCTGTGCCATCGATGTCGACGCCGTCATCCGGTAACGGACAGCACGTGCCCCGCGTGTTGTTGATTGCGCCCTCCCTCGAGATTCTCGGAGGGCAGGCGGTGCAGGCCGCGCGCCTGCTCGAGCAGCTCCGCAAGGAAGACTCGCTCGTCATCGACTTTCTCCCGATGAACCCGCGCCTGCCGGGGCCGCTCAGGGTGCTGCAACGGATCAAGTACGTGCGGACCGCGGCGACGGTCCTGACGTTTGTCGTCAAACTGCTGGCTCGGCTGCCACGCTATGACATCGTGCACGTGTTCGCCGCTGGATACTTCTCGTTCTGGTGGGCGCCGACGCCCGCTATTCTGCTCGGTAAGGCGTTTGGAAGGAAGGTGATCCTGAACTATCGGGACGGCCGGGCGGAGGATCACCTGCGCACCTGGCGGACCGCGATCCCGGTCATTCGCAAGGCCGATGTGATTGTCGCGCCGTCCGGCTTCCTGGTGGACGTGTTCGCGAAATTCGGCCTGCCCGCACGTTCGATCTTCAACGTCATCGACGAACGCTATTCCTACCGGCAGCGCCGGCGTCTTCGACCGCTGTTTCTGCATAACCGCATGCTCGAGCCGCTGTACAATGTCGAGTGCACGCTGCGTGCGTTTGCTGTGATCCAGCAGCGGTATCCCGACGCCAGCCTGACGATCGCGCACGAGGGCGTGTCCCGTCCTGCGCTCGAACGGTTGGCCGCAGAGCTGAAGCTCGAGAACACCCGTTTCATCGGGAGTGTGCCGCAGGATCGCATGGCCGAGTTATTGGACACCGCGGATGTCTATCTCACTAGTCCGAACATCGATTGCATGCCGGGATCGTTGCTCGAATGCTTCGCGGTGGGATTGCCGATCGTGGCGACGCGGGCCGGGGGCATACCGTACATCGTGACGGACGGGCAGACCGGCTTACTCGTGCCGTGCGACGATCACCAGGGGCTGGCAGCCGAAGCGCTACGGCTGTTGGAGGATGACGAGCTGGTGGTGCGGTTGACGACGAACGCGCGGCGCGAGCTCGAGCGCTACCGTTGGCCGCAGATTCGCGATAAGTGGCTGAGTCTCTATCGCGAATTGACCGCCGTCAAATCCGGGTGGGCCAAATCGGACGCTCGATCCGTGCCAGTCCGGCAACAAGGTTCACCAGTCGAGGCCGGTCGGGCGGGCACGGGAAGCGTGTCAGCGTAAACCGCCCCACATCCCCTGGCTGCCTGAGCTCGGCGTAGCCGGGCGTCGTGGAGAGGGCCGCCTCGAAGCCGGCTCGGCGGACCGCTTCGAATTCCCGCCGCCCAGCGCATCCAGCGGGATAGCAGAAGAACGGGATGCAGGCATCCGTTTGTTCGCGGAGCCGGCGGTAGGACTCCTGAATTTCCCAGTCACAGGCGTCCGGTGGTGCCTGGTTGAGAATCCTGTGGGTCACCGTGTGTGGCCCGAATGTCACCCGTCCCGAGGCAGCCATCCGCCGGATCTCGTCCCAGGTAACGGCGGCGTACTCGGGCGGCGCGGTTTGCGGCAGCTCGACATCCAGTTGACGGCCGAGCTCCGCGATCAACGAGTCGCGCTCCGGGGCATCGATTCGCTCCAACGCATGAGCGAGGTCGTGGCGTACGCGATCTCGTTGCTCGAGTGTGGCCCAGTGCGCGGTGTGCGGGCGCCCGTTGTCGAGATGGAATGAAGATCGCGCCGTGTGCCTCATCACGTACGACACGCGGTCCCACCACTGCCACAGCTGACCGTCTACAAAGCCCGTAGTGACGAACAACGTCACGGGGCAATCGAACTCGGCGAAGATCGGCGCGGCGATGCGCGCGAAATCGCCGTAACCATCGTCGAAGGTGAAACACACGGCGGGCACGCGGTCATGCCGATCGTTCTCGTGCAGGCGCGTCCACACCTCCGGCAGACTGAGCAAGCGGTAGCGATGGCGGCGGAGGTAGCCAAGCTGATCTCGGAGCGCGCCCGGACTCATCCCTTCGATGCGCGATTCGGGGTCCGCGAAGCGATGGAGCTTGAGGATACTGATCAGCCCGCGTCCGACGACGCGCAGGGCGGGGGCGAGCAGGTCCGTTCCGGCCAGCCGGACCAGCAGCTGACGCGTTCTCCCTACCATAATCCCGCGATACGCGAGACCCAGGCGACGCCGGTGTTCACGAGCGTGGCCAGCCGCGCGGGCAGTGGCCGCGGCTCGAGGACCCAGTCCGCCGCGACCTCCGCGGTCTGTTTGCTGAACAGGTGCTTGAAGTGCGTAATCCCCGCGACGGGATCCTCAGTACCCGGCGTCACGTCGCTCACACCGCCCAGATCGAACCACGTCGCGCCGTGCTGTTTGGCCCAGCGAATGAGATCCCACATCAGCGGGTGGCCGATCTTCACCTGTTTCAGATCGCTCGGACGTGCCGAGGCGCCTGAGAAGTAGCTGACGCTGTCCCCGTTCCACCAACCCCAGTGAAAGCCAACTAACGCGTCAGGACCGGAACGATCCGTGCGGAACAGGCCCACCAGGCGGCTGGCGTCCGGCACGCGCCGGGACAGCTCCATGACGCCCCTCCAGTCGTACAGCGCTTCGTAGGGCGCGCCGGTGCGTCGCAGCGTCTCACGTCGCAAGTCTTCCATCCGACGGGCATACTGCGGATCATCGATCGGCCGCAATTGAACGGGGAGCTTGTCGACCGAGCGGATGCCGCGGCGCGCCAGCTGGCTGAACGACGCCAGAATCTCGGCCTCGCTGGGCCGCAGGTCGATCGTCAGGGTGGTGCTCCAATTGCGCGCCTCGATCGCCGGGGTGAATCCGACGGCGGCGAGCAGGTCGCCCAGCGCGACACGCTCCTCCGCATCCCGCGCAAACACTTCCACGTTCACGCGCAAGATGCGCGCATCCTTGTACGCAAGCTCGGCCAACGCGTGCACGGCGGCCGCCCACGCACCGCGCGGCAACCCCGGACCGAAGCGCTCGACGCGCAACAGCCGGAATCCGGGTAACGCGCGGCTGGCCGCGATATCGATCCCAAACGCACCTACGCAAATGCCGTCAGGCCCGGACAACACCACGCGATGTGAGTCGACCTTGCGGCGCGCCAGTCCCCAGCTCGACCGATGCGGCAGGGGCAGGCGGATGCTTGCGGCCGCTAGCGCGCGCTCGCAGGCCGCGTACTCCTGCGACAGCGCTGGGAGCAGGACCGCGGAGTAGCTCATGCTTTCGCCGCCGTGCTGCGCTCGCGTGGGAGGAAGGGCAGCACCGCCACGTTGAGCGTGCGGCTCGCATACCAGTAGAGCAGTCCGGCCCGTATCCATGCCGCAGCCATCGTCGCCACGGCGGCTCCGACCAGGCCGAACAGCGGCGTGAGGATCAAGGACAGCGTCAGATTGAAGGCCGCAATGAAGATGGCCACGCGGCTGGCGATCCGCTCATGTCCACTGGCGATGAGCAGAAACGAGGCCAGACCTCCGACCGTGAGTCCCGCAACCCATCCCGCCGTCAGCAAGAACAGCACAGGAGCCGCGCCGGCGAACGACGGTCCGTACCAGTGCAGCACGAGGGGACCCGCGGCGCACAGCAGAATCGCGGCGGGAATCGTGACGGCCATGCTGCCTTGGACAGTGCGCACCACCAGGCGCTGCAGTTCGTGGTGACTGCCTCGGGCCGAGAGTTGCGATATGATCGGGAAAACGACGAAGGAAATGCCGTTCGCAGCGAGCGCGAGAACCGCCGTCAGCCCGCTGGCGGCGCTGTACAGTCCCGCGTCGCGTGCCCCCAGCAATGTTCCCACCACGAGAACGTCAGTTTGATATGACAGCACGAGCTGTCCGAGCGCGATGATCATCAGCCCGCGGACCGTGCTCATCCATGCCTTCGGCTCGAACATCAGTGCGGCGTTCTTCACGGCCCTCGGCACGGCGCGCGCGACCAAGAAGAGGCTGAGGCCGAAGGCGATCACGGTTGCGAAGGCGTTCAGCGCCACGGCGCTGCCGGCACTAGGCTGCCGGTTTAGCACGCTCACCATGACCAGTAGCGCGGCGCCGAACAGGACGGGCCGCAGCACCGCTTGGGGGAGCTGCGCCTGGGGCACCCGCCGCAGCCCTTGCAGGATGCTGCTGCTGTACGACAGCAGCGCGGTCAGCGGCATTAGCACCATGGCCGCCAAGATCGTGTCGGACGCGCCGGCCGGCAGGTGAGCGCGCCAGAGCCAGGCGACGGAGCCGCCGATCAGCGCGATGCTTCCAGCGGTCCAGGCGACGGCGCGCCAGCCGAATCGCAGGAAGCCCGCGAGCAGTCCGTCGCGCCCAGTCCCCTCGTAGGCGGCGACGTATCGCAGCGCCGCGCTGTCGAACTCAAGCTTGCTCAAGAGCACGGCGAAGTTGACCCAGGCGAGCACGTAGCTGTAGACGCCGTAGCGCGTGGCCGCGAGCGAGCGCGCGAGCAGCATCTGCGTGAGAAAGGATGCCGCTGCCCCGGCGACATTGCCGCCGATGGCCAAAACCGTTCTGCGGAGGACCGGGAGAGCGCGGAGCCGCGCCGCGAGTCCCAGGAACAGACCAGGCTGTACGACTGCCTCTCCAGTTTCGATCGGCCTCACGACCATGCTTTCACGTCGTAGGGAAGAGCACGGGCAACGACGGGACGGCGCGGCAGGACATCGCTCAATCCGTGGAGCCATCCCTCGAACTCCACTTCGGACAGGCTCGACGAATCCACGAGTCGAGGGCACAGGAGTCGTGTCGTGAGGGAGGTCGCCAGACCACCCACGCAGGTCATGGCGCTTTCGACCCCTAACTCGGCAAGCCACGGCAAGAACTGCGGGCCGTGTCGGCCGTCGGGGTAGCAAAAATGGCGCGTCTCCGGGCATCCCAGCTCACGAAGGAACGCGCGATTGTCGACAATCTCGCGGAAAAAGAGGTCGCGATCCGGCGGCATGCGGTGCCGGTGGGTGTGGAGCTGGACGTCCACGCCGTCGCGGATGATCGCGCGCAATTCCTCGGGCGTCATGAGGTGTAGCAGCCGCTGCGCTCGCAGCGGTTCCACATCGACCTGCAGCGACGTCGCCAGGTCGTCGAGCAGGTGGTCCTTATCGCTCGCGGAGATCCCTTCACGATGCGCGGCACTCAAGAGCTGAAAGAGGGCGTCGGCACGGCTGCGCTCCGTGCGCAGGTCCATCGTCCCGACAACGCGCCCGCGTCCCTTCCACAGGATATACGAGCAGGCCACATCGAACACCGGGCGGTTGAATCGGCTGTAGAACGACGTCTGATAGACGGTGACCGGGTAACCCCAATCCTTGACGATGGGATACGCCTGCGTGTAAAAGTCCGCGGCGCCGTCGTCGAACGTGATGACCACCGCGCGGGAAGGCAGTGCGTTCCGTGCGAGTCTCGCCATCGCTTCCGCGAGGGGCAGCACTGCGCACTGATTCTGCGACAATAATTCGAACCGCCGGCGGAGCGCGTCCGGAGACATGTACAGGGCGGGATTCCACAGATGCTCGTCGTGTTGGGAGATGCCGTGATACGCCAGCACCAGCAGGCGATTGGTGCGCCATTGGCTTCGGCCCACCGCCGAGAATAGGCCGAGACGCCGGCTCCCGGAGAGCACGGCGACCTTCATCGCTTTGAGGCTCACGTGGATGGGAGGGGGGCAAGTTACATGCCCTATGACGGCGGGAGCGCGGGCACGCGGCCCTCGGACTTTACCGTACAGTGTCACACAGCTGAGACAGGTGGCAGTTTCGGGGCCGGGTACAGGTATTGAAAACGCAATGTCAAGCCAGCACGCCCCTTGCAAGCCCGGTGCGCATGAGCGCGGAGCCCCGACCCGTCATTCTGCTCGAATTCAGCGACCTCACACCCGCCTTGGTCCGTGAGCCGCCGAACCTTCGGCGTTTCCACGATGAGTCGCGCGTGTACGTCACCACCGGGGAGCAGGCGCGCGCGCACTGGGTGACAGTCCACACCGGTCTCTCGTCCGCCGAGGACGAGTTGAACCAGAAATGCATTTGGGACCTGGCGTCGGACCAGGGGTTGCGAGTGTGGGTGTGCGGCAGCCCGCAGACGCGCTATCATTTGCCGCTGAACGGCTGCGTATTACCTGATGCCTCAACCAGCGCAGTCCCTCCACATCCCGTTGATCTGCTGCCGTACCTTCGGCTCACGCAGGTCAAACAGCGATGGGACCTGTTTCGCTCGTACTACCGCCGCATGCGGCCGCACCTCGCAACGTTTTTCGTGGAGAACGATTATCCAGAGCTGGACGCGCTGGTCGGAGGCTTCCTTCGCCTCGCAGGAACTGATGTCACACTGGTGCTACTCACTGCGGGGGGACTCTGCTGGATCCGCACGCCGGACCGCACGCACGTCGTGGCCGACGAGAAAGTTCCGCTGCGCGCGCTCGCGCCGACGGTCCTGCGGCTGCTCGGCGTTCCCATTCCGGCCTGCATGACCGGGCGGCCACTACTGGGAGAGCGCGCCCACGAGTCGGCACGCCGGATCGCCACGCTGGTATAGTTCTTCACATCACGCCGGACTCTCGAGGTAGCACACTGCGGAAATCGCTTGTGGTTGTGATCGCGCTCGGGCTGATCGCGATCGCGACGCTCACGCCACTCGGCGGCGACCACGCGCGCCGGCTGTCGCTCTGTGTCGGCTGCGGAGACTTCGCGCTCGCCGACGCGTTAGTCAACATCGCGCTGTTCGTACCGTTGGGATGCGCCTTCGCGTTCCGAGGCCTGCGAAGGGATCGCGCGCTCGCCTGGATTGCTCTGACCTCCATCACCGTCGAAACGCTGCAATACGTAATCGTGCGCGGGCGGACGGCGAGCGTCGCGGACGTCATGGCCAACACCGTGGGAGGGGCGCTCGGAATGGCGATGCCGGCCGCGTGGAACTGGGTGCTTGCCTCTACCAAACACGCCGCCGCCGCAACAGTCGCGTACGGCGTCATGATCGCCGGACTGGCGGCCGCTGCCTTGGCCTTGCAAGCGATGCACCCACCGCCGTCGGTGCATTGGTCGAGGCCCCGTGTCGTGCGTCCGGGCTTCGTCCCGTTTAGCGGGTCAGTACGCTCGGTGCGGTTGGACGGAACTCCCATCAGCGAGCGTGAGTCGCATCCGGTCGCGCCCAGCGATTCGGTACAACTGGAGGTGGTCCTAGTGGCGGGGCCACCGCCCGAGGGCCTTGCGGAGGTCGGTCAGTTCTGGCCAGGGGAACGGGAAGGGAAGCGTGCCTGGTCCTGGGTCGATCAGTACGACCGCGATTTGCGCGTTCACGTGCGCACCGGTGCGGACGCCCTGCGGCTGCGGGGGAATACGTCGTGGGTGTTCGGCGCCATGCCTGCCGTTGCCGGGGACACGGTGTCGGTGCGGATTGAACTGCGCCGCTTTGAATATGGTATGGAGGTCCGGCACGGCGCCTCGATCACCCGCAAGAGCGCCGCCGTTTCTCTGGGAGATGAGTGGCGACTGCTCGTACCCTTCGAGCGACAGCGCGAGCGTTGGTCGGGGACGTTGACCGCGCTGTGGGTCGCCGCACTGCTCTTCCCACTTGGTCTGTTTGCTCGGTTGCACTCGACGAAGTCGTTGGTCGCGGCCGCCTGCGTCGCCGCGATCTACCTTGCGGTGCTGCCGATCATGGCGGGGTGTGCAGCGCTCCCGCTGGCCGGTTGGTGCGGCGCGGTCGTCGGGTACGTGATGGGGGCTATTCTCAGTTGAGCTTTTGCCGCTCGTGCTGCCACCCATACAAGACTGATGAAGATGTAGGTGACGCTGAGCCTGGCATACGAGCCGAACAGAGCCGCGACCAGGTATCCCGCCAGTGCCGAGCGTAGCCAGTACTGTCGCTCGCCGTCTGGGTCGCGCGCTTCGCCACGGCGCTTGCCCTCCCCCGGGAGGGTGTCGCGCGCGGACCAGAGCACGTTGCCGACCAACGCCAAGAAGATCAGTAGACCAGGAATGCCGGTCTCCGCAGCGACGTTGAGATACGTGTTATGCGTGTCCAGCCGTCCCAAGGCGGGGCTGTACTCCGCATTCGCCTGCTGATAGCCGCCCAGTCCCACGCCGAGCAGCGGATGATCGCTAATGATGCGCGTTGCGTTCTGCATCACCGCGAAGCGCTGTCTCGCAGAGCCCTCCGGATCCATCTCGCCGATCGTTTCCGCACTGGTTGCCTTGGACAGGCCCCCCATCCGTTGCCAGAAGCTGGCGGGAGCGGCGAACAGTCCCGCCGCCAGCACCACGGCCATGGCGACCGCCGTCCGCGGGCGGCGACGCACCAGCACGAGGGCCGATGGAACCAGCATCGTCATGAGTCCGAGGAATCCGCCGCGCGATTGGGTGAGGACCACCACGACAATCAACGCGGCGGCGGCGCCCAACCCAATCCATCGCAGCCGGCGGTGCGACTTCTCGGATGCCCACAACGCGAATGCGGGGCCGAGCACCAGCAGTGAGATCGCCGCGAGATCGTTTGAGTTGGCGTAGATGAACGGCCCGACCGCGCGCCCGAAGACCGTGTATCCCATGACGTAGTTCTGCAATGTCGAGCGGGCCGGAAAGACCATGAAGCTGACCACGACGAACAGGAGGTAACGCCGGATCTGCGTCGGGGTGCGCAGTGCGTTCACGGCGACCAGCACGACGAGGATGAGCTTTGCATGCTCGACCAGCGCGTCCCAGCGCTCCGCATCGGCGGTGGGGTTGAGCGTGTAGCTGAGCCCCGCCCAGCCGACCCACGCCGCGAACACCCAGACGAACGCCGGCGCGCGCACCACCGCGCGCTGGAGCACGACACACACGAGCGCCAGAATCATGACGATCGTCGCTCCCGTGGCGCGATACGTCAGAATCATGAACGTGTACGCCGTAAACAGCACGAAAAGGGGCGTGTACGTGAGGCGCCACGGTTCGGGAGACTGTGCGACGGCGGTGTCAGGCGCCGGCATGGCTCAGCTCGCGATCGCTGCGCGAGGACGGCGCCGTCAGCGACCGTGGAATGGAACGAGCCAGCGAGCCCGCGTCGAGGTGGGCCATCCACACCTGGAGTACCAAGGCCCGCCACAGCGCGGGACTGTGGTCGCGACGGCCCATGAGATGCTCGCGCGCCAGGCGGCGCAGCGCGCGGCGGTCGAGAAACTCGTACACGGGGTTATGCGGCTGCAGCAGCGTGTCCACGCGATGGCGCAGTGGTCCTTTGAACCACGCGTTGAGCGGCACCGCGAAGCCGCGCTTCGGATGCTGCAACACGATGTTGGGAACAAGACCCGCAATCGCCCGCCGGAAGATCTGCTTGCCGATCCCAGACCTGATCTTGAAATCCGCCGGCAATCCCAGCGCGAATTCGACGAGTGGGTGATCGAGCAGAGGCACGCGCGCCTCCAGCGATACGGCCATGCTCGCCCGGTCCACCTTCGTGAGGATGTCCCCAGGCAGGTACGTCGCCACGTCCACCAGCATCATCTGCGACGGAAAGTCTCGGCTGCGTGCCTCGCCGAACGCACCGGCGAGCACATCCGCAAACTCGCCATCGCGCGGTACCAGACGCGCCGCGGCCATCCCGCCATCGCGCGGCGCGAGTGGCAGCGCTACGCTGCCGGCGTACGCCGCCGCGGGTGTGCGCGCCAAGTCCAACAGCCGTCCCCGACCCGGCGCCACGTGCGGCAACGCGCGGGCAAGCATGCGAAGCAGGGGCTGGCCCCATGTCGGCACCCCGGGACGCCGCAACAGCCGGGCATAGCGCGTGTAGCCGCCGAATAGCTCGTCTCCACCATCTCCCGACAGACTCACCGTGACGTGCCGCCGGGCCAGCGCGGACACCTCGTAGGTCGGAAGCGCCGACGAGTCGGCGAAGGGCTCGTCGAAAACACCGACCAGCCCCTCGATCAGACGATCCGCCTCAGGGGCGACGACCCTGTCCGTGTGCGTCGTGCCGATGGCGCCCGCGACGGCTGCGGCGTGCTGTGCCTCATCGAACTCCGCCTCGGCAAATCCGATGGAAAAGGTGTGCGGTGGTTTCCCGCCGGCGCGGGCCATGAGGGCGACGACGCTCGAAGAATCGAGGCCACCCGAGAGGAAGGCGCCAAGGGGCACGTCGGACTCCAGGTGACTCTCGACTGCACTCCCGAGCAGGGCCTGCAGCTCCGCGACGACGTCCGCGGGGTTACCGTGCCGCCGCTCCGCCACCACAGGACTCCAGTAGCGCTGCAGTGCCGCGCCCTTGGTTTCGGCTGACCAGGTGAGGGTATGCCCGGGCGGCAGCTTGGCGACGCCGGTGAACGCCGCCAAGGGATCCGGCACGTAGCCGAGGCTCAGGAACGAGGTGATAGCGCGATCGTCGACGCGAGCGGGGAAGCGGGACAGCGCCAGCAGCGAGCGCAGCTCCGAGCAAAACGCGATGCCTCCGTCCGGAGCTTGCCAATACGAGAGCGGTTTGATCCCGAGCCGATCGCGGGCGAGCACAAGCCGCCGGGCGCGCGTATCCCACAGCGCGATCGCGAACATGCCGCGCAACGCGCGGACGAAATCCGTGCCGCGCTCTTCATACAAATGCACGATGGTCTCGGTGTCGCTCCGCGTCCGAAATTGATGGCCGCGACTCACGAGCTCGCGGCGCAGCTCGTGGTGGTTGTAAATCTCCCCGTTGAACACCACCTGCACGGACCCGTCTTCGTTGGCAATCGGCTGGCGTCCACCCGCGACGTCGATGATCGACAGGCGGCGCATGCCGAGGGCAACTTCAGGCGCGACGTAGTAGCCGCTGTCGTCGGGCCCGCGGTGCACGATCGCATCACACATCGTCTGGACGGTCGCACGCGCCGCATCACCGGCGAGCGGCCAGCCCGCAAACCCCGCAATGCCGCACATCGGTCTCAGTTCTCCCGCAGCGGCGTGGCGAGCGAGGCGTACCACGCACTCAGCCGGGCGATGACCCGGTCCTGATGGTACTCGCCGCGGACATGCGCGCGTGCCGCGGCGCCCAGGGCCCGGGCCCGGTCCGGTGCGGCGAGCAGCTGGGTGAGCGCGGTGGCGAGCGCCTGGGCATTGCCGGGCTCGACCAGCACGCCCGTCTCCTGATCGCGGATGGCGTCGACGATTCCGCCCACCCGGGTCGCGACGACGGGTCGAGCGGCAGCCATCGCCTCGATGACGGCGTTGGGGAATCCCTCCGTCGATGAGCACAGCACGGAGACGTCGAACAGCTGATGCACGTTGAATGACGGGGTGAGCGTCCCGACCAGGTGCACCCGGCTCTCGAGCTGCAGGGCCCGAACCAGATCGGTCAGCTCCTGCCGCATGGGACCGTCACCGACGCACACGAGATGCGTATCAGGGAAGAGGGCGGAGAGCTGCGCGAACGCCCGAAACAGCGTGGCGTGATCTTTGAGACGGTCCAAACGCGCGGCGATGCCGATCAGCGCCGCGTTGTCGGGCACGTTCAGCGTGGCGCGCCACGCGGCGCGCTCGGTGGCCGCGAGGTCTTGAAACGCCCGCTCCGCGACGCAATTCGGCATGCAGACGATTCTCGAGGCCGGGATCCCATCTTCGCGCGTCACCAGCGCCGCCACACTGGGGCTGTTCGCGACGACACGATGCGCGGCGCGGCTTGCCCAACGGTTCGCGATGCGATGCGCCGGGCGCCCGTTGCGGGGGCCCCAGCGCCGGCTCGCGATCACGGCGGGCACGCCGGCGATGCGCGCCCACGGGACTCCGAAGATGTTGCTGTAGATCTCCTGCGCGTGAAATACCTGGACCCGCTCTTGCGCGAGGCGCCGGGCGAGACGGATGCCCTGCATGAGAGCATGTGGCCCGTAGAGATGGCGCAGCGGCACATGAACGAGCCGCGCGCCTGCCTGTTCAAAGCGGGTGCGTAACGGCCCGTCTGCATGGAAGTGGACGACGGTAAGCGCGAACTGGGCGGGATCCAGATGCTCGACCCATCGCACCGCGTTGAGCTCAGTACCGCCGATCTGAAAGTTGTCGAGACAAAACGCGAGGCGAATCACGGGCGCAACATCAAGGGGCCCGCAGCGGGACTTCGGCGACGAACAGGTCGTAGCGGCCCGACCCATTCATGTTGGAGTTGAAGATCACCACCTTGCCATCGGGACTCGGCTGGGCCCACGGCGTCTGGTAGTAACTCATCGGCACGACGCCATAATGATGCGCCAGGAGGCGTTGGTCGCTGCCGTCGCTTTTCTGTAGCCCAATGGCGTACTTCCATGCGAGCTGATCGTACCACGCCGGCACGGACTCACCAGAAACGTACGTCCACTGATTCAACAAATTGCCGCCCAGCTGGGCATCGGACTGGATCCAGTTACCGGAGCCGTGTTCCTCGGGGCCGGGGCTGTTTTGAAAAATAATGGTACGCGACAGCAGCTCCCCGCTCGCGACGTCGAACCGGACCTGCGTCTGCGGAGCCGACGCGTTGACATCGGTCATCACGAAATGGCCGCGCGCGCTGGCGCCATGCGAAACGTGAAACTGCACGCTCGCATCCTGTACCGGGCCGAGCGTGTCGTTCGCCAAATCCCACACCCTGGTCGTCGTATACGGACCACCGCTGGTCAGCACGAGATACCGCCCGTCGCGCTCCAGGTGGGGCTCGTTCGTCCAGGTTTCCAGATGCGTGAGGAACTGGTCGGTCTGACTGTTCCACACCCAGACCGTCTTGTTGTCCGACGCCATGCCGGTAAACCAGACGTCATTCTTATCCTGGTGCAGCCAGGCGTAGAAGCTCAGAGTCCGCGGGAAGTGGCCGGTGTTTTCGACCGCCATCGTGGCCGTGTTGTAGCGCACCAGCTGCCCGCCGCTCAGGAGGTAAAGAATCTGCTCATGCCCCGGGACGTTGGAAAAAGCGGCACAGAGATCGCGCCCCGGCTGCTTCGTGAGGAGCCGGTACTTGGTGAACCCCACACCGCGCGTGAAGTCCACCAGGTAATACGCCATCCCGTCCCCACGCATCACGATGGTATGCGTGGCGTGGTCGGGGCCCCACCCGCTGCTGACCTGCGCGCCACCCTCGGCATAGTCGTGCCCCGCGCCGGTGTTAGCGGCGGGCACCGTGGCACTCGTCACCTTCCACACCTTCACGCCTGTGACCGGATCGTTGTAGCGGTAACCGGCTGGACGGTTGGGCACATTGAGAGCCGACCACGCCGCGTAGTCAGGTGCCTGGCCAGAGGCCACTGGCAGGAGCGTCGGATCAGGCACGCCGTCGGAAGGACCGGGGGCGGTCGTGGCCCGCGAGCAACGCGACAGCGTCGCCAGGGCACCGACAAGCGCCAGGGACAACAGAGTGAGGAACAGCTTACGGCTAATAGCTGCCATGATGAGATCCCCGAGGGTGCAAGGCGTGTACCCAGGGCAGGGGCTGTGCTACGCGTCTGAGAATACGCGAAGTGTTACAACTTTGCGACAGGAGGGCGAGGGACGAGGGACGAGGGGGGGGAAGGGGACGAATTACCCGCCCCCTGTCCCCATTCCCCCGTCACGTTCTTAGCGTAGGGGTACCTCGGCGACGAACAGGTCGTACCGACCAGACCCGTTCATGTTCGAGTTGAAGATGACCACCCGGCCATCGGGACTCGGCTGACCCCACGGAGTGTCATAGTAATTCATCGGGGTCACGCCGTAATGGTGCAGCAGGATCCGTTGATCGCTGCCGTCGCTGCGCTGTACGCCAATGGCGTACTTCCAGACGAGCTGACTGTACCAGGCCGGCGCCGATTCGCCGGTCACGTACGTCCACTGGCGTAACAGATTGCCACCGAGCTCGGCATCCGACTGAATCCAGTTGCCCGAGCCATGTTCGTCGGGGCCGGGGCTGTTGTTCAGAATGACCGTCTTCGTCAGCTGGCCACTCGCGACGTCGAAGCGAGCCTGGGTCTGCGGCGCAGTCGCGTTGACATCGGTCATGATGAAATGGCCCCGCGCGCTCGCGCCGTGCGACACGTGGAATTGCAAGCTCGGTCCCTGCGTCGGGCCGAGCGTGTTGTTCGACAAATCCCATACCCTGGTCGTCGTGTACGCCCCGCCGCTGGTGATTACGACATACCGTCCGTCGCGTTCCAGGTGCGGCTCGTTCGTCCAGGTTTCCAAATCGGTGAAGAAGGCGCCGGTCTGGCTGTTCCACACCCACACCGTCTGGTTGTCCGACGCCATGCCGGTGAACCAGATGTCGTCTTTGTCCTGGTGGAGCCAGGCGTAGTAGCTCAAACTGATCGGGAAGCGGCCGGTGTTTTCGACCGCCATGGTGGCGGTGTTGTAGCGGACCAGTTGACCGCCGCTCAGGATGTAGAGAATGCGCTCTTGCCCGGCGACGTTCGAGAACGCCGCGCAGAGATCGCGCGCCGGCTGCGTCGTGAGGCGCCGGTAGTTGCTGAACCCCACACCGCGCGTGAAGTCCACGATGTAATACGACATCCCGTCGCCACGGATCAGAATCGTGTGCGTGTTGTTGTTGGCGCCCCAGCCGCGACTGACCTGGGCACCACCTTCGGGATAGTCGTGTCCAGCGCCGCTATTGCTGGCCGGCATTGTCGCGCTCGTCACCTTCCACACTCTCACGCCGGTGACCGGATCGTTGTATGAGAAGCCTGCGGGCTGCGCGGGAACGTTGAACGCATTATAGGCCGCGTAGTTTGGCGCCTGTCCACTCGCTACCGGTAAGAGCGTCGGATCCGGCGTAGCGCCCGGTGGGGGCGGCGGCGGCGGTGGCGGCGGCGTCGTCACGGTGAGGGCCGACGTGTCGGCGCGCCCGCCGCTCGCTGCGATGATGGACGACGAGCCGGCACTGACGCCGGTTGCGAGGCCGGAATTGCTTACCGTCGCAACTGCAGTGGCGGTCGAGCTCCACGTGACCACGCGGCCGGTCAGGACGCCGCCGGCGGAATCACGCAACGTTGCCGTGAAGGCCTGGGTGGCGCCGACGTTGATCGACGCGGTCGCAGGCGTCAGCACCAGGGACGCGACGGGGACGATGGCGACGGTCAGGGCCGCCGTGTCGCTGTGGCCTCCGCTCGACGCGATGATGGACGCCAAGCCGCCGCTCACGCCGCTCGCGACGCCGGACGTGCTGACCGTCGCGACCGCGGTGGCGGTCGAGCTCCACGTAACCGTCGGGCCGGTCATGATGCCCCCGGCGGAATCACGCAGGGTCGCCGTAAAGGCCTGGGTCTGACCGACGAAGATCGACGCCGTGGCCGGCGCAATGGTCACCGAGGCGACGACCGGCACATTGACGACGGTCAGGGCGGACGTGTCGCTCTTCCCTCCGCTCGACGCGATGATGGACGCCGAGCCGGCGCTCACGCCGCTCGCGACGCCGGACGTGCTGACCGTTGCAACCGCGGTGGCGGTCGAGCTCCACGTGACCACCGGGCCCGTCAGGATGCCCCCGGCGGAATCACGCAGGGTCGCCGTAAAGGCCTGGGTCGCGCCGACGTAGATCGAGGCGCTGGCCGGGGTCAGCGTCACGGAGGCGACGGGGACGATCGCGACGTTCACGGTGGCAGTGTCGCTCTGCCCGCCGCTCGACGCGATGATCGACGCGGTGCCGGCAGCTCTGCCGGTCACGACGCCCGAGCTGTTGACGGTCGCGACCGTGGTGGCGGTGGAGCTCCAGGTGACGACGCGGCCGGTGAGGATGCCACCGGCGGAATCGCGCAAGGTGGCGGTGAAGGCCTGGGTCTGTCCGACGAAGATCGACGCCGTCGCCGGCGCTATGGTCACCGAGGCGACCGGCACGCTCACGACGGTCAGGGTGGCGGTGCCGCTCTTCGTTTCACTGGTGGCGATGATGGAGGTCGAGCCGAGCGCGACGCTCGTGGCGACGCCCGCCCCATCGATCGTGGCGACGCCGGTGTTGGTGGATGACCATGAGACCGAGCGGCCGGTTAAAACGCCGCCCGCCGAGTCGTACAGGGTCGCCGTGAAGGCCGCGGGCGCGCCGAGCAGCACGCTGGCCGTCGGCGGCGTAACGGTCACGGACGCCACCGGCGGCGGTGTCACAACGATCACCGCGGTGTCCGCAACGCCGGACGTGTCGACCGCAAACACGCTGTCTTGCCCCGGAGTCTGGCCGGCCTTGAAATGGCCGACCGCACGGCCGCGGCCGGGGCTCGTAACGCCCGTAATCTGGCCACCCGTCGTACCGCGCACGTCGAAGGTGATTGACAGCGGCACTATGTCACCGGCCCGATTGGTTGCCTGAACGGTGAGGTCGGTGCTTTGATTGAGTTGCAGTGCTACGAGCGTCGGCGATATGCTGAGTCGTGCGAGTGACCCGTCGGTCAGGGCCGTGCGCGGTTCGAGCTTGCACGACACGGCCGCGAGGGCAGCGACGATACAGATAGCATCTTTAAGCATCGCCAGTCGCCGCGACAGCTTGTGCATGAAGATCATCGCGAGAGCCTCGGGTAAATCGTGGACAAAATGAAAAAGCCGCCTGCGTGCGACCGAATGCGGTCGACTCGCTGGCGGCACGGCTGGCGTGGCGAGCGAATGCTCGCGGTAGCCCCGTTACTCTGCGACGCCGTCTTTCGACGGGTTTGCTCTGAGCAGCGTTATGGGCGCTTGGTTACGGCTACGATGGTACGGATGGGTGCGCAGGGAGGCTGTAACACCCGTCACGCCAACGGGGGTCGGTCGCTAAAGCCTTTTACTCGTGCGTTGGTATGAGGCGGCTCGTAAACAGATCCGCGATTACTGCGGCGTGGGGCTCGAGGAGCATGTCGTCGCCGTCACAATTGTCGGGTCCGCACGAGACTTCGAAGTCGCGCACCACGCTCCGCCAGCGCTCCGAGAGATACCCAGAGCGCAGCCAGTTGCGGTTCGGAACGAACACGCTCAGGCGTCCGCCGAAATCGGGCGGGATGTAGCGGCGCACCGCAGCCAATGTCACTTCCTTGAGCTTGGCGCGCGGTATCAGCGCCGGATCCGACGCCGAGCGCAGACGGGCATCCCGTTGCGCCGCCCGGTGGCTGAGGTAGTCCCGGAGATAGCGATGAGCTGCGGTGACTGGGAGCGACGCGAGCGCACGGCCATGGTGGCGCGCGCGCCTTACCAGATTGCGGGCGCGGTCACCCAGTTGCGGGAGCGGCCGATACCAGAAGGGCCACGGACCGGCAAACAGGGCGACGCATTTGACTGTGGCACCGCGCGCGACGAGCTGCCGCGCCAGCTCAAACGCGATGGTGCCACCGGCACAATAGCCCGCAATGACCGAAGGACCGCTGGAGCGGAAGGCGGTGATCTGGTCGGCGAAATACCCGGCCAGATCCTCGACGGATGTCAGCGGCTCGCTGCGGCCATCGAGGCCGGGCGGCTCGAGCCCGAAGAACGGCTGCGCGTCGCCCAGCCGCTGCACAAGCGCCCGGTAGGTGAAAACGTCGCCGTTGTGGCCGGCAATAGCGAATACCGGGTCGCGTGTGCCGTGGGGCTGCAGCGGCACGATCGCGCGCTGCTGCGCTCCCAGATCCCCCGCTGTTCGCAGAAACGCGAGTATATCGCTCTTGCGCCGCTGCAGGTGATCGCGCAGCTCCGGCGTGAGCGCGCCCGCCGGCGCGTTCAACCGTAGCTGGTCACCGTCGGCCCACACTTCCATGTCGCGGTTCCGCAGCTCCGCGAGAAACGCGGCGACGCTCAAACCGCGATCTCCTCGCGGTCTCCAGCGCCGCTCGGGCGCGGCGTGGAGCGTGCCCGCCCCCCGCTCATCCACCCGAGTGCATCGATGGCCTCGGCCATCGTGGCGACCGTGGAACGGTCAAAGAGATTGCGCAGCGGGAAATCCACGCCGAATACGTCTCGGACCCGGGATACCACTTTGATCGCCAGCAACGAGTGCCCGCCCATCTCGAAGAAATCGTCGTTTACTCCGACGCTCGGGACGTTGAGCAACTCGGCCCAAAGAGCCGCGAGCGCGCGCTCGGTATCGGTACGAGGCGCGACGGTCCCGCGCGCGGCACGCGTCTCGTCAGCGGCCACGAGCGGCAGTGCCTGGCGGTCGATCTTGCCGTTGGCATTCAGCGGCAACGACTCCAGCAGGAGGAACGCGGCGGGAACCATGTAATGCGGTAACCGCGCGCCGACGTACTTGCGCAGCGTTGTGGGCGTCAGAATCACGTCGTCGACTGCGGGCAAGCGATGGATGTGCGCGTCGGCTGGTTGCTCGCGTATCAGACGGCGGCCCGCTGAGGGCCGAACCGCGTACACATAGCACAGATCGGTGCTGCGGAGCAGTGGATCCTGTTCCACCAGCACCTCGAAGCCCTGCTGCTCGAGCAGCGACGTGATCGGCTCGAGATTGGATCGCAGATCCACCTCAATGACCAGCTGGCGCACCTTGGGCCAGTCGGCGTGCCCGAGTCCCAGCAGCACATCGAGCTCGCTCTTCTCGACGTTGATCTTGAGGAGATCGATCCGCTCGATGGCTTCGTCGGCGATGACGTCCGACAGCGTCCGCAGCTGGACGGTCACCGATTGGGATTGCAGTCGCTCATCGATCAACGCGCCGATCTCCGAGGACCAGCGTTCGCTTCCCGCTCCGTCGTCCTGCTGATTGCGCACGTAGCTCTTGACCACGTCGCGCTCCGTGGCGGGGTCGGCATAGAGGCCGGAGAGCAACGACATCCCCTCGAAGAACGTCAGATCACCGGAGCGATTGTCGCGCGACAATCCCACTGGATGACAGGTCACCCCGGCCGCGCCCCCGTAGGCGGCGGCATTCGCCTGCAGGCACGCAAACACCGTGGGGTTCGGCTCGAACGCATGAATCCGTACGTTCGGCGCCAGGCGACTGGCAAAGACGGTGAACAGTCCGATGTTCGCGCCCGCATCCACCACGCAATCGCCGTCCTGGATCGTGATGCCGTGACGGAGATATGCCTGCAGGACGAAGATCTCGTTGTAGATGTAGTCGGTCTCGCTCTTGTTCAGGTGAGCGACGGCCATGCCGTCGGGCAGCACGTGCACCGATGGCGCTGACCAGAGCGGTTGCTCCGCGCGCTGCGGCACGACGTACGCCACGAGCTGCTTGTCACCGTTCCCACCTTCTGGCTCCCGCGCCAACACGACCGCCTCGCGCAAACCCCGATGCTCCCGCAGCACGCTCGTGATTTCGCCGGGTTCGATGCGATAGCCGTGGATCTTCACCTGGTCGTCGATCCGCCCGCAGAACTCGATGGAGCCGTCCGAGAGCGCACGGGCCAGATCACCGGTGCGATACAGACGGTCGCCCGTATCGGAGACGAATCGCTCCGCGGTCAGATCAGGGCGGTTCAAATAGCCGCGCGCCACTCCGGCGCCGCCGATGTACAGCTCGCCGAGCTCGCCGGCCGCTACCGGCCGCCGCTCGCCGTCGAGGATCGAGACGCGCGCATTGGGCAGCGGTTTCCCCAGCGGGAGTGTGCCCGACTTCGTGTCCGGTACCGTTCGATCAACGCGGTACGTCAGGACGCCGACGGTGGTCTCGGTCGGGCCATAGTGGTTGTAGATCTCACAGTCCGGTGCAAGGACGCGGAGTTGCTCGATCCAGTCGCGGCGTGAGGCCTCGCCGCCCAGGATCAAGCGACGGCGTGGCATGACCAGCTCCGGGTTCTTGCCGACCTGCAATGCCGCGAGATGGGACGGCACGATTTTCAGGACGTCGATCCGTTCGCGCACGAAGTATTCGGACAAGAGCGCCTGGCTCTCGGTGCGTTCCTGCGCGATGACGTGGAGACAACCGCCCGTCACCAGCGCCGGGAACACGACCGTATTACCGAGATCGGCCGCGATCGTCGAGACGGTCGCGTGCTGCATGCCTGGCTCGAGCCGCAAGCGCTCGCTCACGCCCAGTACGTAGCTGACGATGTTGCGGTGCTCGATGCAAACGCCCTTGGGCCGGCCGGTCGAGCCGCTCGTATAGATCACATAGGCCAGGTTGTCCGGTTGGACCGGAGCGCCGCTCTGAGCCGCGGGTCCCAGCGGCTGCGTCCAGTCGAACGAATCTAGGCACACCACCTGCGCATCAGCGCTTGGGAGACCCGCCACGAGGCTCTGCTGCGTCAAAAGGATTTTGACCTGGGCGTCGCCGAGCATGTAGGCGATTCGCTCCGGCGGATATGTGGCATCCATCGGGACGTACGCCGCGCCCGCCTTCAGGATGCCGAGGATACCGATCACCATTTCGAGCGAGCGCTCGACACAGAGCCCCACCAGCGAGTCCGGCCCGACGTGCAGCTGCCGCAAGTACTCCGCGAGCTGGCCGGCGCGACGGTCGAGCTCGCGATACGTCAGTCTCTGCTGCTCGAACACCACCGCCACCTGATCGGGCGTGCGTTGGGCCTGATCTTCGATGAGCTGGTGCAGGCAGCGGTCGGCGTTGTTCACAGCGAGCACGCGATCAGCTCCTTCATGATTTCGTTGGCGCCGGCATAGATGCGCTGCACGCGACTATCGGCCCACATGCGCGCGATGGGATACTCCGTCATGTAGCCGTAGCCGCCGTGGAGCTGGAGACAGTCGTCCACGATGCGGCACTGGGAGTCGGTGAGCCAATACTTGGCCATGGCGACCGTCGTGTCGTCGAGCTGGCCGGCGACGAACTGTTCGATGCAATGATCGAGGAACACGCGGCCGACGTGCGCCGCGGTCTTGCATTCGGCCAGGACAAAGCGGGTATGCTGAAAATCGAGTAAGGCCTTGCCGAACGCCGAGCGCTCCTTCACGTACCGGGCCGTCAGGGCCACCGCTTCTTCGCTGGTGGCGACCGCGGTGACGCCGACGGCCAGGCGTTCGTATGCCAGTCGCTCCATCATTTGACCGAATCCCTGACCTTCCGACCCCAGCAGGTTCGCCGCCGGAACGCGCACGTCGTCGAAAAACAGCTCGCAGGTGTCCTGCGCGTGCATGCCGACTTTGTCGAGCGAGCGCCCGATGCGGTAGCCCGCAAGACCCTGTGATTCGACCATGACCAGCGAAATGCCTCGCCGCGCGGGAACCTGCGGGTTCGTCTTCGCGGCAAGGCAGATCAGCGTGCCCAGCCGGCCGTTCGTGATGAACGTTTTCGAGCCGTTGATGACGTACTGATCGCCTTCGCGCCGCGCTGTCGTTTTGATGCTCTGCAAGTCGGAGCCGGCACCAGACTCGGTCATGCCGATCGCGCCCACCAACTCGCCGCGCGCCAGGCGCGGCAACCAGCTGCGTCTTTGCTCGTCTGTGCCGTAGGCGAGGACGTAGTGCGCCACGACGCTCTGGATGATCGCGCCAAAGTGGACTCCCGCTCGCGCGAGCTCTTCCAGGACCACGGCCTGGTGGACAAAGGTGCCGCCGCCGCCACCGTACTCTTCGGGGATGTCGGGGAGCAGCAGACCGGCCTCTCCCGCAGCCAACCAGGCGGCGGCATCAGGGGCCTGTTGCTCGCGCCAGCGCTGCTGGTGGGGGACCAGCTCCCGGTGGACGAACTGCCGCACGCTCTCACGGAACATCCGCACGTCGTCGGTCACCCACGATGACTCGTAAGTGGCGGACGGCATCATGGTCGTCGTCACGACGGCCTCCCCTCGATCACGACGGCCCCAACGAATCCCGACGCCGGCGAGAAGCTCATCATGGACCATCCCGCAACGCGAAGCAGCCTCGCCGGCTCGCCCGGGACGAGCGTGACGTCGAAGCGATGGAGCGGGTGATTCAGGCCGTCGCCCAGCGCCTTGATGAACGCCTCCTTGCGCGTCCAGCAGTTGAAGAATCCCAGTGACCGCCCGGACGGCTCAAGTTCCCGATAGTCCGCGCGCTCGGCGTCGGAGAAGAAGCGGGAGGCCAGGTCGTCAGCGTCGCTCATCACACGCACCCGTTCGATGTCGATTCCCACCTCTTGCCCGTATGCGAACGCATACGAGGCGATATCCTCGCAATGCGAGGTGTTGAACCGCAGGTCCGAGCCCGCGAAGCGCCCGCCGAGCGCCGGTTTGCCATGCGGGCCGTATGCCAACTCCACCGACTCCGCCGGGACGCCCAGCCGTGCGCCGAGCAACTCCCGCAGGCGCGTCCGTGCAACGACGTAGCGCCGGCGATCACGCGGAAACGCGAACCGACCGGCGTGCCATCGCTCCTGGTCCGACAGGGCGGCCGCGTCTGGGGAAACATCCAGACGCACTGTCACGACCTCGACCTCGAGGCCAGGGAGGGTCTCTGACGCAACTGTAGTGCACACGAAAACCAGGCAAGGAGCAAGACGAGGGCCATCGCACGTGGGCACCTGAGCGCGAACGGGCTTCAATACCTGTAGCAGTCCACTGACACCTTGCAGGCTCTGGCGCGCGCCGCGCCGCGCGACACTCTGGCCGTCGAGTTGCGTGACGTCCGGAGCGATGCTCGGACTCTGGGCCGTTGTGACCGCCGTCGCGCTCGCCGTCTACACCTACGTCGGGTATCCCGGGCTCCTGCTGTTGGCCGCCCGGCGACGCGCCGCACGTCCCGGCGCACCGCTGCACGATTGGCCGCTGATCACGATCCTGCTTCCCGCCCGGAACGAAGAGGCGGTAATCGCGGCGACGCTGGAGAACCTGCTGCGCGCCGACTATCCGGCGGATCGGCGTCAGATCCTCGTGTTGTCCGATGCCTCCACCGATCGCACCGACGCCATCGTGTCGAGCTTTGCGAACCGTGGCGTCCTCTTGGTGCACATGCCGTCGCGCGACGGCAAGACCGCGGCGGAGAACGCGGCGATCCCGTTCCTCCGCGGGGAGATCGTCGTCAACACCGATGCCTCGGTGCAGGTCGACCCGAACGCGCTCAAGCGCCTGGTGAGCTGCCTTGCTGATCCGAGCGTCGGGGTCGCGTCGAGCCACAACGTGAGCGTGCCGCGCCGGACCAGGACCGCCAACCGCGCAGAAGCCTGGTACGTGGAGTACGACATGTGGGTGCGCGATCTGGAGTCACGCATTGCAGGGATCTCCGGTGCGGCGGGCTGTCTCTACGCCGCCCGGTTACCGGTACAACGCCAGGTGCTGCGCCGGGATCTGGTCCGCGATTTTGCCGCGGCGCTGCACGCCCGCGAGCTCGGCTGGCGTACCGTGTCGGTGCGAGACGCCGTGTGTTACGTCCCGCGGATCCCGTCGCTCAGGCGCGAGTACTGGCGCAAGGTCCGCACGATCACGGGCGGCATTCGCACTCTCTGGTACAAACGCGCGCTGCTCAACCCGCTGCGCTACGGATTGTTCTCGTGGATTCTCTTCAGCCACAAGGCGTGTCGCTGGGGTTTGCCGTTCATCGGGCTCGTCGCGGTCGCCCTGCTGCCCTGGGGAGGAGGATGGGCGCTGGTCGGTATCGCCACGGCATCGGCCGCGACCGCCTGGTGGTGGCCCGAAGGCAACCGCCTGCCGCGGGTCATCGCCGTACCTGCCTACTTCACGCTGGGGAATCTGGCCGTACTGCACGCCGCCTGGTTGGCCCTGACCGGTGCCGGGCCGGCGACGTGGGAGCCGACGCGACGGCCCGTGGTTACGAGAACCGCGAGCTAACGATCACCACGCCCCGCGCTTCCCCACGACGACGGGGAAGGTGCGCAGCAGAATCTTGACGTCCTCGAGGACCGACTGCCGTTCGATGTATTCGAGGTCCAGGGCCACTTTGCGTTCGACGTCGCTCAGCGATCGGTCGTAGCTGTTGTTGACCTGTGCCCAGCCGGTGATACCTGGCAGGACGCGCTGGCGCTCTGCATAGCTCCCGATCTGCTCGCGTAACCGCACGAAAATGCCCGGCTGTTCCGGGCGGGGTCCGACGACATTCATGTCGCCGAGCAGCACGTTGACGAGCTGCGGCAGCTCGTCGAGCCGGAAGAGACGCAGCACGCGGCCCACCCGGGTGACGCGCGGGTCATCGGGGGTGGCCCACACCTGCGCGCCATTTCCGTCCGCCGCCATCGTGCGGAACTTGTAGATCTTGAAGAGCTTGCCGCCTTGATTCACGCTGCGGCGGTGATTGCCGTTCTCATGTCCTCGGCTGCGGCGGTCGAGGCCCACGCGCGGCTGGACGAACAGCACAGGGCCGGGGGACGTGATCTTTACGAGCAGGGCGATGGCCGCCATGAGCGGCAGGGTCACAACAATCCCAACCGCGGCGACCGCGACGTTGAGCGGGCGACGTAACGTGATCATGCTCACGCCAAATGCAGGTCACGTGCCTTCGGCGCGCTCAGGCAGAAGCGTCTCGGAGCTGTTAAACGACCGTTTTTTTGTCGATCCGCCGCGACAATCGCGCGTCGATTAGTCGCTGGTCGCTGGCGGTGTGGGCACTCGGCGATGCAGGCCGTGCCGCTCCAGCAGGCGGTAGAGACTGGTGCGATCCACGTTTGCGACGCGTGCCGCGCGTGACATGTTGCCGCTCACCCGATTGATCAGCTGCGTGAGGTACTGCAGCTCGAACTCCGCCACCAGCCGATCGCGCGCCTGATAGTACGGCTCGTCGATCGTCACCTCGCAGGGGATCGTGTAGCCGGTCGCCGGTGCGGCGCTTCCGTCACCGACGGCCGGAATGTCGTCGGGATGGATCTCCGTGCCGGGGTCGAGTAACACGACGAGATGTTCGATCACGTTTTGCAGCTCGCGCACGTTGCCTTCCCACGGGCGCGCCCGTAAGGCACGGATCGCCGCGTCGGAGAACGTCGGCAACGCGGCGGTCGCGCCGCGATGGCGTGACCAGTAATGCACCAGGAAGTGCTCCGCCAACAGCTTCACGTCACCGGGACGCTCGCGCAGCGGGGGAACGTGAATGGGCACGACGCGCAGCCGGTAGTACAGGTCATGCCGCAGCAAGCCGGCCGCCACGGCCTCTTCGGGATTGCGGTTCGTGCTCGCGATGAAGCGGACGTTGACGACCGCGTCCGTCGTCTCGCTGCCCACGCGGCGTACGACGCCGTCCTGAATGGCCCGCAGCAGTTTGGCCTGAATCGGCTTGGACATTTCGGCGAGCTCATCCAGCAACAGCGTGCCACCGTTGGCCGCCTCGAGCAGGCCGGGCTTGTCGCGGACCGCGCCGGTGAAGGCGCCCTTGCAGTGCCCGAACATCTCCGACTCGAGCAGTGACTCGGGCAGCGCCGCGCAGTTGAGCGCAATCAGCGGCCGGCTGCTGCGGCGGCTGTGCCGATGGATGAATTGCGCGATCAGCTCTTTGCCCGAGCCGCTTTCGCCCGTGATGAACACGGACGCATCGGTTGGCGCCACGCGCCGCGCCATATCCATGGCCCGACGGAAGCCCGGGGCGGAGCCGAGCACGGTGATGAGATCGCTGTTGCCGTTCTCGCGGTCGAACGACGCCTGCAACGCGTGGGATTCGCGCGCGACGGTCACGGCGTGCGCGGCGCGCCCGATCAGGATCTGCAAGTGCGTGCCGGAAAACGGTTTGGGCAGGTAGTCCCACGCGCCCGAGCGCAGCGCTTCCAGGCTCGACTCGACGCTGGGATTGCCGGTGATCATGATGACCATGGTGTCGGGATACACGTCGACACACTTGCGCAGCAGCGTCAGGCCGGAGACCTCGGGGAGGTACAGGTCGAAGATCGCAATGTCGAACTTGTTGCGCTTCAGGAGGTTACGAGCTTCGTCCCCACGGCTGCACGCCGTCACCTGAAAGCCTTCGTACCTGAGCACGCTGACGCAGCTGTCGCGCAGCGTGTCTTCGTCATCGACGATCAGGATCCGGATGCTCGCCTTCAGCTCGGGCGTGAGCTGCGGCAGTCCAATGATCTCAGGGGAACGGCCCCCGCGGCGGCGCGATTTGGCCGGGCGAGAGGGTTCAGAGGATGAGACTGTCATCACGGTATCGACCCCATCACGGTTGCCACGATGCAAAGCACGGATCGGGCCGGGAGGAAAACTGATCCGACGGGCATCGGGACGTGGAGCATTTACCGGGATTTTGAGTGGCTGTCAAGTCGCAGTGTCAGCGATTCGCGACACAAAAAACTAGCAAACATCAGAGCTGTAAGCAAGGTGCGACACAATCTGCGCGCGCGCGGCGCGAGAGCGCGCCTGCGACCCACCGGCACTTGGTACCGGCCTTGCGGTGTCGACGCGCGTGACTGATAAAAGGCTCGCGCCGTCTCCGCGTGCAGCGGTGCCCGCGCTGGCGCATCCGCTGGCTGGTCCGCCCCCCGAGGAGCCGACCGACTGGATGGGGTATCGCCGCGCGCTGGTGCGGTACCGCTGGTGGGTGCTGGCGCTCGCGCTGGCCGGCACCCTCGGCGGCGCGGCCGCGTCGCGATTCCTGCCACCGAACTATCTCGGGGAGGCCACGATCTGGGTGCAGACGACGGATACGCGCGGCGCTCCGGATCGTGGTCCGCTGGGTGCCAGTCAGCTGCTCGGCGCCGCGGCGTGGGCCGAGCTCGTCAAATCCTATGTCGTGCTCGACCAAGTCGTGCGTGATCAAGGACTCTATCTACAGAGGCGCCGGGGCGATGCCGCGGCGTTTGCCCACTTCGCGGTGCGCGATCCCTTCCGGCCGGGACGCTACCGGCTGCGGGTGGATCGCGAGCACTCGAGCTACGCGCTCGAGGCGGACCCGGAGGGACGGCTGGAGTCGGGCCGCCTGGGCGACCCCATTGGCGCCGCCCTCGGCTTTGACTGGCGCCCGGCGGCCGATGCACTCGCCGCGACCGGGGACATCAAGTTCACTGTCTTGTCATCCCGCGACGCGTCCAAGAAGCTCGCGGAGGTTGTGAAAGTCAGCGTCGATCCGAGCGGTAATTTCCTGCGCGTGTCGCTGCCCGACGCCGACGGGCAAGCGGCCGCGGCGACGGTGAACGCCATCGTGGAGCGGTTCGTGGCCGTCGCCACCGAGCTGCGGCGGGCGAAACTGACGGCACTGGCGCAGCTGTTGGGACAGCAGCTCAAGGGCGCCGAGGACAATCTGCACCGCAGTGAAGGAGCGCTCGCGTCATTCCGGGAGCGCACGATTACGTTGCCCTCCGATCCCTCGCTGCCCACGGCCGCCGCGACGGTGGCGAGTGGGGTCACGCGCACGGCGGTGAGCGAATATTTCGCGCAACGCTTCGAGCGCGAGGAAGCCCAGAGCGATGGGGCGGCGATCATGCAGGCGTTGTCGGCGCAGCGCGACTCCGGCGGGTCGATCGACGCGCTCGCGCGCATCGGGGCCGTACAACGGTCGCCGGATCTCTCCGCGGCGTTCCGCGATCTCACCGGCAAACGCGCCGAGCAGCGCGCGTTGCTCGGCCGGTACACGAGCGATCACCCGGCCGTCCGGCGCGTGGTGGGTGATATCGCGACGCTCGAGCACGAGACGATTCCTGCACTGGCGCGCAGCCTCGCGGCCGACCTCGCGGCGCGCGAGCGGCTGCTCTCGTCGCAGCTCGGCGCCGGCGCCCGCGAGCTGACGCAGATTCCGCAGCGCACGATCGAAGAGGCTCGCCTGCGGCGCAACGTCACGATCGCCGAAGAGCTCTTCGCCACGGTCCAGCAGCGCTATAACGAGGCGCGGTTGGCGGAGGCGAGCAGCATCGCCGACGTGCGCGTGCTCGATGCGGCGATCGCTCCACAGCGTCCCGTCAGGGACACCGCCTCCCGGCTCATCGCCCTGGGATTCCTCGTCGGCCTGGGCTTCGGCGTCGTAGGGTCCGTCCTGATGGACCGTCTCGACCGGCGCGTCCGTTATCCCGATCAGGTCACCAACGGCATGGGTCTGCGCATCCTCGGCGCGCTCCCGCACGTCAAGAACAAGAAGGCCGGCCCCGACGACGAGCAGGTCATGCAGGTGATCGAGACGATGCGCAGCGTGCGCCTCAGCCTGCTCCATGCCTACGGCACCGCGGGCCCAATGGTCATCACGATCACGAGCCCCGGTGTGGGGGACGGCAAGTCATTTGTCTCGACCAATCTCGCGCTGGCCTGCGCGCAGGCGGGCCAACGGACGCTCCTCGTCGATGGCGACACCCGACGCGGCGCGCTCCACCGCGTTCTTGGCGGTGTACGCAAACCCGGCCTCACCGATGTCCTCGCCGGCCGCGTCCCGCTCGAGGCGGTCAAGCAAGTCCTCGATTACAAGTCGCTGCACTTCCTGGGCGCGGGCAGCAGGGTGCGCGAATCCCCCGAGCTGCTCGGATCCCCCGCGATGGTGGACCTCCTGGTGCGGCTGCGCGGCGATTATCAGGTGATCCTGGTGGACAGCCCCCCGCTCGGCGCCGGTGTGGACCCGTACACGCTGGGGACGCTCACCGGGGCGATGATGCTGGTGCTGCGGACCGGCACCACGAACCTGGAGCTCGCGCGCACCAGGCTGGCGATGCTCGAGCAACTCCCGATCCGGTTACTCGGCGTGCTGCTGAACGACGTCCAGCCAGGCGAGATGTACGGCTACTACAGCTACACGTACGCGGGCGGCTACGCCGC
>DASWEL010000299.1:0-35117 GCA_036394755.1 Gemmatimonadales bacterium
TGGATGCTCGAGAAGCAGAGCGTGACGTTGGTCCGGATTCCCTCGGCGCTGAGCCGGCGCACGGCCACCATGCCGGACTCGAGCATCGGGATCTTCACGACGATGTTTTCGGCGATCTTCGCCAGCTCTTTTCCTTCCTTCACCATAGCTTCGGCATCTACCGTGACCACCTCGGCCGACACGGGCCCCTCGACCAGTGAGCAGATCTCCTTCAGCACGTCGCGCGGATCGAGATCGCCCGCCTGCTTGGCGAGCAGGGACGGATTGGTCGTTATGCCGTCGATCAGCCCGGCCTGCGCGGCCCAGCTGATGTCTTTGAGGCTCGCCGTGTCGAGGAAAAACTTCATGACGTGGACTCCTCGGCGTAGAGGTCAGGTGGATAACGCACCGCCTCCAGGTAGAGACCCTGGGGCGGGGCAGGCGGACTGGCCGCCAGGTTGTCGGTCGCAGCAAGCAAACGGGGGAAGTCTGCCGGCGGGCGCCGGCCGAGCGCGATGTCGACCATGGTGCCGACGATGAAGCGCACCATGTGATGCAGGAATCGATCGGCCTCGACCGTGAACGCCATCCCCACTCCGTCCGCACGCGGCGCCCATTGCGCAAGCGCCACGCGGCATCGGTAGTGGGCAGTGTTCGCGCCCGCCGTGGCCAAGCCACGAAAGTCGTGCTCGCCAGTCAGGGCCGCGGCGGCGCACTCCAACGCGTTCGCATCGAGCGCTCGACCCAGGGCCCATTCGTACGGCCTGCGAAACGGTGAAGCCGCACCTTCATCCGTACCGATCAGATACCGGTACCGCCGCGCTGTGGCGGAGCGCCGCGCGTCGAATCCGGGCCGCATCAGATGCACGCGCTGAACCCAAATTTCGCGCGGCAGCAGCGCGTTGAGTGCGCGACGCAGCTCGCTCGGATCTCCGGCCCAGCGCTCGGCGCCCAGAAAACTGACTCCCTGCCCGAGCGCGTGGACGCCCGTATCGGTGCGTCCTGCTCCTGTCGCCGGCGTCCGACGCCCCATCAACCGCTCGAGCACCGCCTCGAATTCAGCCTGGACCGTGCGATCGACGGGCTGCCGCTGCCACCCTGCGAAACCGCCCCCGTCGTATTGAATCACCGCGAGGTAGGAGCGGCTCGTCACGCGGGGAAAGATGCAACTCGTTGTCACTATTTGACAAGGGTGATAGCCTTAATCCTCCATGGACTCCCCGCTGCGCCGCGCGCTGACCGCGCTCGCCAACCGCCAATCGCTCTCCGAAGATCAGACCGCCGAGGTGTTCGGCGTCGTCATGAACGGCGAGGCGACTCCCGCCCAGATCGGCGGGCTGCTCATGGGGCTGCGGGCGAAAGGCGAGACGGCGGATGAGCTCGCCGGCGCCGTACGCGCGCTGCGGGATGCGATGGTCCGCGTCAACGCCACGCATGAGCACCTGGTCGACACCTGCGGCACCGGAGGCGGGACGGTACCGACTTTCAACATCTCGACCGTCGCCGCGTTCGTCGCGGCCGGGGCAGGTGCCGCCGTCCCGAAGCATGGGAATCGATCCTTCACGTCGCGCTGCGGATCCGCTGACGTGCTGGAGGCCCTCGGCTTGCGCATTATCCTAGATGCGCCGACTGCGAGTCGCGTGTTGAACGAGGCGCGTGTCGTCTTCCTGTTCGCACCGAACTTTCACCCCGCGATGAAGCACGTGGGCGCCATTCGGCGTGAGCTGGGGACCCCGACCCTCATGAACCTCGTCGGCCCGCTCGCGAATCCGGCGAGTGTGCGCCGCCAGGTGGTAGGCGTCGCCGATCCCGATCGGGCCGCGATCGTCGCGGAAGCGCTCGTGCGGTTGGGTGCCGAGCATGCACTCGTCGTGCATGGCCGCGTGGGAATGGATGAGATCTCACCGCACGGCGTGACGGATGCCTGGGAAGTGAAGGATGGCGCGGTGCGAACGTGGCAGATCGATCCCGAACGCTTCCGGCTGGGCATCACAGACGTGGCAGAACTGCAGGGCGGGGAGCCGGCGGCCAACGCGGAGCGGCTGGAGCGCATTCTGGGAAACGGATCCGCCGACCCATCGGGGCTGGCGGCTGTCCTACTCAACGCGGGTGCGGCGATCTACGTGGCGGGAATTGCCGGCTCGCTCGCCGAAGGCATCGGCCGGGCGCGGGAAGTGGTCGCGTCGGGCGCGGCGCGGGCCGCGCTCGATCGGCTACGCAAGGCGACTGCTAATATTTCCTGATGACGCCAACCACCACGCCCTGGACGATGACGTCGCGCTCGTTGAGCCGCAGCGGCTGCATCTTGTCGTTAGCCGGCTGCAGCCTGATCCACCCGCCCGGCTCGCGGTAGAACCGCTTCACCGTGGCCCCTTCCCCATGGACGAGCGCAATCACGGTTTGGCCGGCCTCGGCCTGGTTGCGTTCCTGAACGACGACGTAGTCGCCGTCCTTGATGTGCTCGTCGATCATCGAGTCGCCGCGCACCTTCAGAACGTAGCTGCGTCCGCGCCGCGGCAGGAGCTCGTCCGGCACGGCGATCGTCTCGTCACCGGTGATCGCTTCGATCGGAGCACCGGCGGCGACAAGTCCGAGCAACGGCAGTTCCGTGGCGCCGGTTTGGCCCTTGGGCGGGACGACTTCGATCGCCCGGCTCTCGTTATGCGTGCGCCGGATGTACCCTTTGCGCTCGAGATTGGTGAGGTGCTCGTGAACCGTCGCCAGCGACTGGAAGCCAAACTGGCGGGCAATTTCCTCGAAGCTGGGGGCGTACCCCTTTTCTTCGATGTGCTTTCCGATGTAGTCCAGGATCTCGCGCTGGCGCCGCGTGACCGGCATAGTAGCTCCCGAAGATATACCGAAACATAATCTACCCGAATAACGCCCGAACGCAAGGATGCCCGATAACCCACGCCGTGCTTCACTCGACGCTATTCTGGCGGTAACCCGGACGCGCGTTGCGGCTCTTAAGGAACGAGCCGGCGCGCTCGAGCGAGCCGCCCAAAAGGGGCCGCCGATCAGGCCGTTTCCGGGTGCGCCCGCGCCGACCGTCGGAGTGATCGCCGAAGTGAAGCGGCGATCTCCATCGCAGGGTGCCATTCGTGAGGATCTCGACCCGGTCGCACACGCGCGAGCGTACGTGCGTGGCGGTGCCGTCGCAATTTCGGTGCTTACCGATGAGGTGCACTTTGGAGGATCGATTGACGACCTCAGGAGCGTCGCCGCAGCCGTTCCCGCGCCGGTGCTTCGCAAGGACTTCGTGCTCGACGAGGTCCAGATTCATGAAGCGCGAGCGGCCGGAGCGAGCGCCGTCCTGCTCATCGCTCGCGTGCTGGACGCTCGCCGATTACAGGCGCTCGCCAAAACCGTCCGTAGCTGGGATATGGTGCCGCTGATCGAGGTCCATGCCGCACCGGAGCTGGATGCGGCGCTCGCTGCCGGGCCCGGTGTGCTCGGCGTGAACGCGCGCGACCTCGACACATTCGTCGTGGATCTGCGCGCGGCCGAGGTACTCCTCGGCCGCGTGCCGCCAGAGATTCCGGTCGTCGCCGAAAGCGGCGTGGAGACGCGGGCGGACGTCGAACGTCTGGCGGCTGCCGGCGCAGACTTCATACTCGTGGGAACGAGCGTCGCGCGGCAGGCGAATCCCGAGAAAGCGGTTTACGCGCTGACTGGAGTGAAGCGACGGAATCGAGCTCGATGACCGCAACCGAGACAGGCAGATTCGGCCCCTACGGTGGCCGCTACGTCCCCGAGACGCTGATGCATGCGCTCGAGGAGCTGACGCGCGTCTACGAGGCGGCTCGCACGGACCCGCGATTCTGGGCGGAGCTCGAGGGGCTGCTCAAGAACTACGTCGGACGCCCGACGCCGATCACCGCGGTTCCGCGCCTGTCCGCCCAGGTTGGGGCGCAGGTCCTGCTGAAGCGCGAAGACTTGAACCACACCGGCGCCCACAAGATCAACAACACGCTCGGCCAAGTCCTGCTGGCGCAGCGCATGAACAAGCGGCGCATCATCGCCGAGACCGGTGCGGGACAGCACGGCGTCGCGACGGCAACGGTCTGCGCGCGCTTTGGTCTCGATTGCGTGGTTTACATGGGTGAAGAGGACATGCGGCGACAGCGGCTCAACGTGTACCGCATGGAGCTGATGGGGGCGAAGGTCGTACCGGTCACATCCGGCACGCGCACGCTGAAGGACGCCACCAACGAGGCGCTCCGCGACTGGGTCACAAACGTCACCTCGACGCACTACATCATCGGCTCGGTCGTCGGGCCCGACCCGTTTCCGCGGCTCGTGCGCGATTTCCAGTCGGTAATCGGGCGGGAGGCGCGGGCGCAAATGCTCGAGCAGGTCGGACGCCTGCCGAGCATCGTGGTGGCCTGCGTGGGTGGCGGGTCGAACGCGATGGGGATCTTCACCGCATTCCTCGAGGACCAGGCGGTACGGTTGGTCGGCGTCGAAGCGGCGGGGGAGGGTGTGGAAACTCGGAAACACGCGGCCACTCTGGGCGTCGGGCGGCCCGGGGTCTTCCACGGCAGCAAAAGCTATCTGCTTCAGGATGCGGATGGACAAGTGCAGCCGGCCCATAGTGTTTCGGCCGGCCTCGACTATCCCGGTGTCGGCCCCGAGCATGCTTACCTGAAAGACACCGGTCGCGTATTCTATGAAGCCATGACGGACGAGGACGCACTGGACGCCTTCGCCGCCCTGTCGCGACTGGAAGGCATTCTTCCGGCTCTCGAGAGCGCCCACGCCATCGCCTGGGTGATGAAGACGAAGCCAGCCTCGCACGAACTCATCCTGATCAACTTGAGTGGCCGTGGTGACAAGGACGTCGCCATGGTTGCCGAGCTTACGGGAGCAGCGCTCTGACGAATCCGCAGGCCCAGATCCCCGAGCTGGCGCTCCCGCCGTCCCAGGTCGAGGAGCTGATGCAGGTCGTCAGCAAGGGGATGCGGGCGACGCAGCTCTACCTCCCCAACAATCCGGTCTATCAGCGTGCCGTCGACAACATCCGCAATGCGTTCCGCCAGATCTGGCAAGCCACCGACGATCTGATCTTCGACATCGGCGAAATCGAGATTCGGTGGGAGGATCACGTCGTCTACAGTCAGGATCAGCGCAACGAGAGTATCGCCTGGACGCTGTACAAGGACGGCGTGCGTTCGCTCACCTTCAAACCGGGCGTCGAAGACGCGGAGATCGTGCGCTTTCTCGCCGTACTGCAGCAGGCGAAGAACCTGCAGGCGGACGCGCCCGATGATCTCCTGACGCTGCTCTGGGCCGAAGACTTCCAGTTCGTCGCCTACACATTCCGCGAGCTGGCCAGCGAGAACGCCGTCCCGATCGAGCGCTCGGAAAAAGGCGCGCCGACGATCGGCGGTGGTGGTGGTACGCCCGGTGGCGACGCCGGCTCCGCCGATCCGACGACGGTGCGCCGGCAGGTCGAAGAAGAAGCGCCGCCCAAGCGCGAAGGGCTCGTGTCGATCGACGACTTCGACACGACGCTGTATTTCCTCGACGACAAGGAGATCGAGTACCTCCACCAAGAGGTCGAGCGGGAATACAGCCAGGACCTGCGCGGCAACGTGCTCGCGATGCTGTTCGATCTGCTGGAGCTGCAGACCTACGGAACGGTCCGGGCCGAGTTGATCTCCATCCTCGAAAACTTCATCCCGTACCTGCTGGGCGCAGGAGACTTCCGCTCGGTTGCATTCATCCTGCGTGAATGCAAAGTCATTCTGCAGCGCGCCCGCGAGCTCATCCCCGAGCATCGCCAGGTGCTGGACGCGCTTCCGACCCGGTTATCACAGGCCGACGCATTGTCGCAGCTGCTCCAGTCGCTCGATGAAGCCACGAGCCATCCCACCGAAGAAGAGCTGAGCGAGCTGTTCGGCGAGCTGCGCGCCGAAGCCCTGGGCACCCTGATGGGATGGCTCCCCAAGCTCAGCAACGAGCGCGTGAAATTCCTCGTGCAATCCTCCGCCGAGCGCTTGGCGCAGACGCACTCCGCCGAAGTGCTCAAGGCCCTCGCCAGCGAGGACGCCGCCGTCCAGCTCGAGATGGTCAAGCTCGCGGGCCGGCTCAAGCTGCCCGGCGCTCCAGACGGCATGGGCCCGCTCCTCGAGCGCGGCGAGCGAGACCTCAAGCTGGCCGTCGTCGAGGCGCTGACGACCATCGGGAGCCCGAGCGCGACGCGCCTCCTCGAGAAGGCCATCGACGACGACGAGCGGGACGTGCGCATCACGGCCGTCAAGTTCCTCGGCCAACGGGGCCACCGGAATGCCTTCCCGCGCATCGAGGCCGCGGTCACGGGCAACAAGCTCAAGGACGCCGACCTCACGGAAAAGATGTCGTTCTTCGAGGCGTACGGCGCGCTGGCGGGTGAGTCCGGGATCGCGACGCTCGAGAAGCTGCTCGTGCCGAAAGGCGGGCTGCTCGCACGGAAGGAAGATCCGGAGACGCGCGCCTGCGCGGCGATGGCACTCGGGAAGATCCGCACCCAGAAGGCGCGCGACGTGCTCCAGAGAGTCTCGCAGGACAAGGAAGCGCTGGTGCGGAACGCGGTGAACCGGGCGTTGCGTGACCTCGGACCCGGGGGGGGGGGCAGCGCTTGACGACGCCCGCCGGGGGAGGGAAACGGCCCTCGATGATGGAGACCGCCCAGACGACGGACGGTTTCCTCCGTCATGCCGGTCGCGATTTCCTCATCGTCATGTACACGGCGTTCCGGTCGCTCAAGCTGTACCCGATCGAGAACACGCAGGTACAGAAGGCGCTCGATGACCTCGCGGCGACTACCAAGCACTTGTTGGATGTGGAGAAGGAGCTCGAGATCCGGCTCCAGGGCGAATTCATCTTCGTGAACTCGACGCGCCTGCGCCTCGACCTCGACAACTACGCGTCGTTCTCCCACATCCTGAACGTGCTCCAGCAGTGCGGCATCGGCGCCGTACGCATCGACGAGGGCGTGGACCGGCGGCAGCTGCAGGTCTTCGTCTCGCTCTTGCTCGCCTATGCGGCGAAGGAAGCGAATCCCAACAAGCTGTTCGAGGTGTCGCAGAAATTGACCGACGGCGGCGTCTCGCACGTGAGCGTCGAGCCGCCGCTCGAGGCCGAAGAGGACGTCGAAGAAGAGGAGCGGGTGAAGGAAGCCGCCAAGCGCACGTACGCGCGCTCGGTGGCGGTGACCAAAGAGGTGATCAACAGCATTCGCATGGGCCGCACCGCGAACGTGAAGAAGGTGAAGCGCGCGGTGCAGGCGATCGTGGACCAGGTGCTCAACAACGAGTCGTCGCTCGTCGGGCTGACGACGCTGCGTGACTACGACGAATACACATTCACGCATTCGGTCAACGTCTGCATCTTCTCGGTCGCGCTGGGACGCAAGTTGGGACTCACCAAGCTGCAGCTGTACGATCTCGGCATGGCGGCACTGTTCCACGATGTGGGCAAGTCGCGCGTGCCGCTCGAGGTCCTGAATAAGGAAGGGGGACTCACCGAAGAGGAGTGGCGCATCATGCAGGCGCACCCCTGGCTCGGGGTCCTGACGCTCTTCGGGCTGCGCGGCTACGGCGAGATCCCCTACCGTGGTATGGTGGTCGCCTACGAGCACCACATGAAGGTCGACCTGACCGGATACCCGAAGTCGATCCGCGGCCGCACGTTGTCCATCTACTCCAAGGTCATCGCGGTCGCCGACGGCTTCGACGCGGCGACCAGCCGGCGCGTCTACCAGACGGTGCCGATTCAGCCGGATCAGGTGCTCAAGGAGATGTGGGAGAATCCGCGGCGCGGCTACGACGCGGTCGTCGTGAAGGCGTTCATCAACCTGATCGGCATCTACCCGGTCGGCACCTGCGTCATTCTCGACACCTACGAGGTCGCGCTGGTGCACGGCGCGAACCCGGACGTGGCCCACGTCCATCGGCCCGTGGTACGTCTGGTCACGACGCCCGACGGCGGGCTCTTGAATCCGGGGACCGTGGTCGATCTCTCCGAGAAAGACGCGAACGGCAGCTTCCCGCGCACCATCGTCAAGGTCACCGACCCTGTCAAATACGGTATCAACGTCAGCGACTACTTTGTCTGAGAATGCCATCGCCTTGCGGTGGCGGGCGCTCGGCAAATCGCGGGCGCTGATTCCCTACCTCACCGCCGGTTTTCCCACGCGCGCCGTCTCCCTCGAGGGGCTGCGCCGCGTCGCCGACGCGGGAGCGGACTTCGTGGAGGTCGGCGTGCCGTTCTCCGATCCGCTCGCCGACGGTCCGACGATTCAGCGGACCACCCAGACGGCGCTGGAGCAGGGTATGACGGTGCCGCGCGTGCTCGAGCTGATCCGCGATGCCGCGCTCGCAGTCCCCGTCATCATTATGACGTACCTCAACCCGGTGCTGGCGTACGGCGTAGCGCGCTTTGCCAAAGCAGCGCACGACGCAGGCGCCGCGGGCGTGTTGCTCACCGATCTTCCCGCGGGAGCCGATCCCGCCATCGAAGCGGCGGTCACGAACAGCGCACTCTCCCTGATCCGGTTGGTGGCACCGACGACCGACGACCGACGACTCACAACCGCGCTGCAGGGCGCCACCGGATTCGTTTACCTGATTTCGCGACTCGGCGTCACCGGGGCCCGGGCCGATGTCCCGCCCGATCTCGACGTCCAGGTACGGCGCGTCCGCGCGGCGAGTCCGGCGCGCCTGCCGGTCGCGGTCGGCTTCGGCATCGGCACACCGGCGCAGGCGGCTGCGGCGGCGCGCTCGGCGGACGGCGTCGTCGTCGGCAGCGCGCTGATGGACGCGCTCAGCAAGGGTGGCGTCGCGGCGCTGGAGCGGCTCACCCGCGAGCTGGCCGCGGCGGTGCACGGATGAAGATCTCGCGCTTCCTTGGGTTCTATAGTCAGGCGCTCGCGTGGGTGGGCGCGGCCCTGTTGATCGCAGTGCTCGTTGCCGATCACCGGTGGTTGGGGCAGATCCCCGAGATGGCCGTGTTGTTCGGCAGCGCGCTGGCGCTCCGCGGCCTCGCTGTTCCGCTCAGCAAGTACTCGTATCTGACGCAGACGGCCCTCGTCGGCCTGACCGGCAGTCTGCTGGTCGGCGTGCCGGCCACCGCGCTCGCGATCGCCGGTGCGACGACCATCACCGATTCGATCTGGCAGCGGAAGCCGCTGCGCGTCGCGTGGATCAACCTGGGCCGCGAAGTCATCACGCTGGTCGCCGCCTACGGCGTGTACGCCGCGGCGCTGCACTGGCTCGACCTGCCGAACGGCGCTCCCATCTTGAGCATCGAACTGCTGCCCGCCCTCGCCGGCTATGCCCTCGCGTACTTCGTGTTCGGCCGCGTGCTGTTCTACCTCAGCCTCATCATTCGCGCCAAGCTGGAGCCGGCGGAACGATTGATGATCGTGCGCTACGAAGTGATCACCTACGCGGCAACGCTGCTCGCGGCCACCATCTTTGTCGGCGCCGTCGTGGCTTGGTCCTTCGGCGCCTGGATCCTCGTCGGCCTCGTCCTCACGTTCCTCGGCCTGCTCCTCAAACAGATGATCGAGGAAGCGATCTCGGCCGAGGAGCTCAACAAGATTCACGCGATGGAAGCGGTGATCACCGCCAACATCAGCCTCGAGGATTCTTTCCAACGGATCGAGAGACTGGCGAACCGGCTCGTGGATTGGGGCGACTTCCGTATTTACCGCCTGCACGATAATCAACTCACCCTCGTGCACCGCTCGGCGCGCGGCCGAGCGGGGCGCGGGGAACCTTCGTCGGACACGAAGCACCTCCGCAACGAGGTGGCGACGCACGGCGAGACCGTCGTGATCGACGACGTCACGCGTGACAAGCGCGTCGCCGATGCCCCGATCGAGGTCCAGAGTCTCGTGATCGTGCCCCTCAAGTTCGGCGATCAGGTCATCGGCACGCTCGAAATCGAGCACCACAAGAAGCACTGCTACCGCCGCCAGGACATCCTCACGATCACGACCTTCGCCAGCCAGCTCGCGACCGCCGTCCACATCACCGACCTGCGCCGGCCGCTCGTCGAGACGGTCGAGCGGATGACGCGCCAGCTGGCGACGATCGCGCAGACCGCCGAAGCGTTGAAGGGCGCGGCGTCGGCGGTGGCGCAGTCGACGGGCGTGATTCGCGAAGGCGTCCGCCGCGAGGAGGGTGAGGTGTCGGGCGGGCTCGAGGCAACGGAAAGTCTGGCCCAGGTCTCGCGGCGCGTCTCCGACGACGGTGCCGGTGCGGCGCGCGCATCGACGGCGGCCAGTGACGTCGCCACCCGGAACCGCACCCAGATCCGCGAAGCGATCGAGCGCCTCGTGGCGCTCAAGGCCTTCGTGGGCGAGAGCTCCGCCAAGGTCCAGCAGCTAGGACAGATGAGCCGCCGCATCACCGGCTTCATCGCATCGATCCGCGAGCTGGCCGACATGACGAACTTGCTGTCGCTCAATGCCGCGATCGAAGCGGCGCGCGCGGGCAAGCATGGCAAGGGTTTCGGCGTCGTGGCCGACGAGGTGCGCCGTCTCGCCGAGCAGAGCGCGACTGCCGCGGCGGAGGCCGGCGATCTGGTGCAGGACATCCACACGCAGGTGGGCGAGGTCGTCGAGCAGATGCGCCGCGGGCAGGTCAACGTCGGCGGTGTGGAGGAGCTTTCCGCAGCGGCGCTCGAAGCGCTCGACGCCATCGTCGCGGCGACCGCGGAAGCCACGGCGCACGCGGGCCGGATCACCGCGGCGGCGGGAGAACAGAATCAGGCGTTCGCGCGCCTGCGCGAGCGGATCAACGCCGTGGCGAGCATTGCGGGACAAAACCGCGTCGAGGCCGACGACGTCGCCACCCGCGCGGTGCAGGCGGCCGAAGGTCTCACCGAGCTCGAGCGCGCGACCCGCGACCTCGAACAGGTGGCCACCATGCTGCGCGACTTGACTCGCGGATTCGCCAACGTCAATTGAACGAGCCTTCGTGGCCCTCGGCTCCAACCTGGGCGATCGCGCGGCGCACCTGGCGTATGCGCGCGAGCGCCTGGGCGCGCTGCCCGGCACTCGTCTCGTCGCGGCGTCGCGTGTCGAGGAGACGGCACCGCTCGGGGGGGGGCCGGTTGCGCAGCCGCCGTATTTGAACCAAATGGTCCTGCTCGAAACTACGTTGGAGCCGGCGGCGCTCCTCGAACACTGCCGTCGCATCGAGGCGGAGCGGGGCAGAGAACGACGCGAGCGCTGGGGACCGCGGACGCTCGACCTCGATATCGTTCGCTATGGGAACCAGACGGTCCGCCAGCCGGACCTGACGATTCCGCACCCGGAGCTTCCGAACCGCGATTTCTGGCGGCGCGAAATCGCCGAGCTGGAAGGGGAACATGTCTAGCGTCACGACGCGCGGATTGCTCGAAATGAAGGAGAAGGGCGAGCGCATCGTCGCACTCACGTGCTACGATGCGTTGTTCGCGCGCCTGCTCGACGCCAGCGGCATCGATATCCTGCTCGTCGGTGACTCGCTGAATCAGGTGCTCGCGGGCGCGCCATCCACGTTGTCGGCCACGCTCGACCAGATGATCTATCACACGAAGATGGTGCGGCGCGGAACCGAGCACGCCATGGTCGTCTGCGACATGCCGTTCCTGAGCTACCAGATCTCGCCCGAAGACGCGCTCCGCAACTGCGGCCGGGCCATGAAGGAAACGGGTTGCAACGCCGTGAAGATCGAGGGTGGGCAGCCGATGGCGGCAACGGTGCGCCGGCTCGTGGAGATCGGCATCCCCGTCATGGGTCACCTCGGCCTCACGCCCCAATCGGTGCACGCCCTGGGCGGCTATCGCGTGCAGGGGCGCGAGGACGCCGAGGCGGGGCGCCTCAAGGCCGATGCGACCGCGCTCCAGGACGCGGGGGCGTTCGCGGTGGTGCTGGAGCTGGTGCCGGCGCCGCTCGCGTCGCAGATCACGAAGTCGCTCGCGATCCCGACCATCGGGATCGGCGCCGGGCCGGCGTGCGACGGGCAGGTCCTGGTGCTGCACGACATGCTCGGGCTCAACGACCAGTTCTCGGCCAAGTTCGTCAAGAAGTACGCGGCGTTGGCCGAGGACGTGCGGGAGGCGGCCAGGGTCTTCGCGGCGGAGGTGCGCGAGGGTCGCTACCCCGGACCAGAGCATTCTTTCGGGAAGTGATATTAAATTGTTGTGCACCTTCTCGGGGGGACCGACGCAATGGGCAAAACGGATGACGAAAAGCTCGCCAAGCTGATCAAGAAAAACATGGCCAAAGCAGCGAAAGCGAAGCCCAAGGCGCGCAAGCGCTATGACCCGACGCTGCCGCCGGACAGCACGGACGATGACATCGAGCGTCGCGACTTCTTTTCGGAGATGAAGAAGCGCGAGTTCTAGTTGCGCGAGCTCTCCAGCCTTACCGAGATGCGCTCCTGGTCTCGCGCCGAGCGCTCTCGCCGCCACACCATCGGCTTCGTTCCCACTATGGGGTATCTCCACGCAGGCCACCTGCGCCTCGTGGATCGCGCGCGGGAGCTCGCCGACCGCGTCATCGTCAGCATCTTCGTCAACCCGCTGCAATTCGGCCCCACCGAAGACCTCGCCCGCTATCCGCGTGATCTCCCGCGCGACCGGCAGCTCGCCGAGGCCCGCGGGGCCGACTGTCTGTTCGTCCCGGACGCCGCGGCGATGTACCCGGGCGAACCGCTCGTCCGCGTCATCCCCGGCGCGGTTGCCGACACCCTGGAGGGTGCGGCCCGACCGGGACACTTCATCGGCGTGCTCACCGTCGTCGCCAAGCTGTTCCTCATCGCCGAGCCGGACATCGCGGTCTTCGGCCGCAAAGATTTTCAGCAGGCGATGCTGGTGAAACGGTTGGTACAGGATCTCGACTTTCCGCTGGCCATCGACGTTGCTCCGACGGTCCGCGAGCTCGATGGCCTCGCCTTGTCATCGCGCAACACCTATCTGAGTCCGGACGAGCGGCGATCCGCCGTGGCGCTGTCGCGCGCGCTCAGAACGCTCGAGCAGACCTGGCGCGGCGGCGAAGCGGATCCGGCAACGGTGCAGCGCGCCGGTCTGGAGGCGCTGCGGGTCCCCAATGTCACCGCGGAGTACTGCGCGCTGGTCGACGAAAACCTGCAGCCCGTCAACCGCGTCACGGCCCACACCGTCGCCCTGGTAGCGGCGCGCGTGGGGAAGACCCGTCTCCTCGACAACGTCGTCCTCGGCGAAGGCATCGGCGCGGACCCGCGAGTCACGCCGTGAGCTTGCCGGCATGGGCGCAGGTGTCGCCCGAGCGTCGCGCCCATATCGAGCGGGTCGTCGGACTCCTGAACAGCTGGGCGGACGCGATGCACGTCGACGCGAAGGAGCGGGACCGCTGGCTCCGCGCCGGCTGGCTGCACGACGCGCTCCGCGATGCGCCGTTTCCCGATCCTCTGGCGCATGGGCCGGCGGCCGCAGATCGTGCTGCGGCCGATGGGGAGCGGGATCGTGGTGTCCTGGACGCCGTGCGTTTTCACACGGTCGGCTCGCCCGACTGGGACGACGTCGGGAGCATGTTGTACCTCGCGGACTTCCTGGAGCCGGGGCGCGACCGCATCGCTCCTGATCGCGCGGACCTGACGCGGCGTGTGCCGCTCGAGCGGGATGCCGTGCTCCGGGAAGTGGCCCACCGCAGAATCGCGTGGCTCCTTCGCTCCGGTTGGCCATTGCCGGCGACGACGGTCGCCTTCTGGAATCGGCTGGTCGGCCAGTCATGAGAATCCCGGCGTTGGTGTTCGTTGTCGCCCTGGTCGGGTGCGGTGGCGATTCGACCCAGACTCGTCCCATCCCCGGCGATCGCGGCCCCGCGATCACCGTGGAGGTCTTGAATGCGAACGGGCGGGCCGGTGATGCGCGGATCGGTACGCAGCGGTTGCGGCGGGCGGGAATCGATGTGGTTTACTTCGGCAACGCGGGGGAGAACGGGCTCGATTCAACGCGCATCATCGTGCGGCGGGGCGCGGAGAAGGTCGGCGGGCGTGTGCGGGCGGCGCTGGGGCAGGGACGCGTCGAAGTTCAGCTCGACAGCGCCAAGCTACTCGATGTGAGCGTGCTCCTCGGCCTCGACTTCCACCCGTAGCTGACCGCAGGCCGCGCTGATATCCAGGCCGCGACTGCGCCGCAACACCGCTTCCACCCCCCGCTGCTTGAGGCGCCGCTCGAACGCGAGCATCTGCGCCCGCGTGCTGGGCGTGAGGTCGGGCGCGCCGCCCGGATGCAGCGGCAGCAGGTTCACCAGGGCCTCCAGCGGCTGCGCGAGCTTCGCCAGCTGATCGGCGGTCTCGAGTGAATCATTCTTTCCGCCGATCAAGACGTACTCGAGCGTCACCCGGCGGCGAAACTGTTTCAGCGCCTCCATCAGCTCGGGCAGCGTGTACTTCTTTTCGATCGGCATCAGCTCCTTCCGTAACGCCGGTGTCGGAGCGTGCAAGGAGACGGCGAGACGGAACTGCTCAGTCCGTCTCGCGAACTTGGCGAGATTGGGCAGGATCCCCACCGTCGATACGGTGATATGCCGAGCCCCAATCCCCAGGCCCTCAGGCCCGTTCAGTATCGTGAGCGTCGCGTCCACTGCATCCCAGTTCAGCAGCGGCTCGCCCATCCCCATGAACACGATGTTGGTCGGCTTGAGAGCGGGATCGCGCAACACCAGCTCGCGCACCTGCCCGACGATTTCACTCGCCGAGAGATTGCGACGAAATCCCATGCGTCCCGTGGCGCAGAACACGCAGCCCAGCGCGCAGCCCGCTTGCGAGGAAATACATAGTGTGCGGCGCTTTCCCTCAGGGATCAGGACCGACTCGATCGCTTCGCCGTCGTCGAGTGCCCAGAGAAACTTCTGCGTCCCGTCATTGGAAACCTGGTGAGTACGCAACGTCAATCTGCGTAGTGGAAACGCCTCGTCCAAAGCCGATCGCAATGGAACAGCGAGATCTGTGGCATCGGCCCAGTTCGCCACCGGCCGCTGCCAGAGGCGCGGCGCCACCTGGCGCACGCGATAGGGCGGCTCGCCCCGCTGCGTCAGCCACTCCGCCAGCGCAGCGCGCGCCGCGTCCGGCGTCAAACTAAGAAGATCGACGCTCACCGAAACCGCATGTCCACGCCGACCCGGTAGGTCGAGCCGAGGTCGTTCACGCCGGTGTCGCGCGCCAGCGTGACGCGATACTTGCCGATCACAAGCCGCAGGCCGGCGACGGGCCGCCAGTGCGCCCCATCGCTGTAACCGCCCTCCCGAGCCAGCATGAGATCGAGCGCGACGGTCTTCGCGAACTCGGCGCCCATGCCAAACTGGTGATCGGCGCCGAATCCATGCGCAAACGAGATGCCGTATCGCGCGCGGACGACGACGCGGTCCGTCGACAGCGGGCCCTTCCAGATTCGACCCTCGATGCCGGCGTAGATATCCTGTGCCGGATCATTGGTCCTGAGCGACGAGAAGAAGTGCGTGGCGGCGGCGAGGCGCAGCCGGTCGCCGGCAAACGGCTGGCTCGCCCCAACGTCGAGCGTCCACCGGTCCGCGCGGGCAAGGTCGAGACGCGTCTGGTGAAACGCGAGCGTCGCGCCGACACTCGTCTTGCCGATCAGCCGCGACCACGTGGCGCCAAGCGCGAACGTGTAGACGGGAATCACGCTGCCCGTGGGATCAGGGCTATCGACGGTCTGCGTGATGTCACTCAAACCGACGCGACCGTAGAGCAGGCCCAGCTGTCCAATCGAGCCGGCGGGAATGCGAACCGCCGCGATGATACCGGTGGCATCGACCGCGGCGGGCGTCTGAATCGCCTCCAGTGCGAGCTGCACCCGCGCGCTGTCCTGGGTCTGCGCGGGATTCCACATGACGGCGGCGGGACCGAGGGTGAGGGCAGGAGGGACCGGAAGCGTCGTCGCGGCAACACGCCAGAGCGTCGTCCCCGCCGCCTGCTGTCCGGGTACTCGGGCCGCAGCGAGTAGCAGCAGTCCAACAACCAGCAGGCCAATGCGTTGCATGCCGAACGTTTACTCACGGCTGTGGCGCCGTCAACTCAAGTCAACTATCTTCAACCGGTTACGGCACTTGGACATACTCCATTGCGGCTCTCCGAATTGCTTACCCCCGACCGGATCCGGGTCCCCATCAGGGCCCAGAGCAAGGAGGGCGTGCTACGGGAGTTGGTCGACCTCTTGGTGGGGGGCAACGGGGCAGCCCCTGATGTTCTGCAAGCCGTGATGGAGCGGGAGCGGCAGTTCCCGACTGGAATCGGCTACGGCGTCGCGGTTCCACATGGCAAGACTCCAGCCCTCGCCAATCTCGTTGCGGTTGCCGGCACGGCGCGCACTCCCGTGCCTTATGAAACGGTGGATGGTGAACCGGTCCGGTTGTTCTTCTTGCTCGCCGGTCCCGAGTCGCAGGCAGGCGCGCACGTCAAGGCATTGAGCCGCATCTCGCGGCTCGTGCGACGCGAGCCGATCCGCACCCGGCTATTGGCGGCGAACGATGCACAAGAGTTCTATCGCATCCTGTGTGATGCAGAGAGGGGAGGCGCATAAACGCGAGCGTGACTCAGACAACCTTGCGAACCCATCGCTGCGGCGCTCTGCGGACCGAGCACGTGGGGCAGCGAGTTCGTCTGGGGGGCTGGGTCCATCGCCGCCGCGACCTCGGAGGAATCGTCTTTATCGACCTCCGCGATCGTGACGGTTTGGTACAGGTCGCCGTCGGGCCGGGTTGGGCGTCGCCCGATCTCGTGGCGCGCGCCCAAACGGTCGGGACGGAGACCGTCGTTCTCGTCGAGGGCGAGGTCCTCGCCCGTCCTCCCGCCATGCGGAACACCGAGCTCGCGACCGGGGAAGTCGAGGTGCATGCGACGTCGCTGCGCATCGTCGGGCCGGCGGAGACTCCCGCGATTCCGGTCGCGCGCGGCAAGGGCGACGAGCTGCCCGCCGAGGAGCTGCGCCTCAAGTATCGCCACCTCGATCTGCGGCGACCCGAGCTCCAGGCCAATCTGATCCTGCGCCACCGGCTGCTGCAGCGCGCGCGGCGCGCGCTCAGCGAGCTCGATTTCCTCGAGATCGAAACCCCGATCCTCACCAAGCCGACACCCGAAGGCGCGCGAGACTATCTCGTACCGTCGCGCGTACATGCAGGCGAGTTCTACGCGCTGCCGCAGTCGCCGCAGATCTACAAGCAGCTGCTGATGGTGTCGGGGTTCGATCGCTATTTCCAGATCGCCCGCTGCTTCCGCGACGAAGACCTGCGGTTCGATCGCCAGCCGGAGTTCTCGCAGATCGACATCGAGGCGTCGTTCGTCGGGCAGGAGGACGTGATCGGGTTTGTCGAGACAGTGCTCGTCGCGCTGTGGGACGAAGCCGGCCACAAGATCGCGCGGCCATTCCCGCGTTTGACGTGGCGCGAATCGATGGAGCGGTACGGCACCGATAAGCCCGATCTCCGCTTCGATTTTCCGATCACCGACTGGACCGCACAGGTCCAGCCGCTCGGCGTGCCGTTCTTCCAGGGCGCGACCAACGGGTCCCGCGTGCGCGGCATCGCGGTGCGCGGTGGCGGCACGCTGTCCCGCAAAGACGTGGACCACCTTACCGAGACGGCAAAGACGAACGGCGCACCAGGCCTCGCCTGGGTGAAGCGCCAGGGCGAGCAGTTGTCCGGCTCCGTCGGCAAGCACTTCACCGCGGAAGCCCTGGGACGAATCGGCATCGGCGACGGCGACGTCGCGTTGATGACCGTCGGGCCCGACCGCGTGACGTCGCCCGCGCTCGACAAGGTGCGGCAGGAAGTCATCCGGCGGCTCGCGCCACAGCCGAAGGTCGCGCACGCGTTTTGCTGGGTGGTCGATTTCCCGCTGTTCGAGCCGGATCCGGAAACGGGACAGCCCGTGTTTGCCCACCATCCGTTCACGTCCCCGCATCCGGACGACGTGGGCAAGCTGGATTCCGACCCGTTCGCCTGCCGCGCGCTGCACTACGATGCCGTGTACAACGGCAACGAGCTCGGCTCGGGCTCGATCCGGATCACCGATCCTCAGGTCCAGCGGAAGGTTTTCACGCACCTCGGGCTGTCACCGGCGGACATCGAGTCTCGCTTCGGCTTCCTGCTGACGGCTCTCGCCGCCGGCGCGCCGCCGCATGGCGGTTTCGCGGTCGGGTTCGACCGCACGGCGATGCTGGTCGCGGGCGCCGCGTCGTTGCGCGATGTGATCGCATTCCCCAAGACCACCGCGGCACGCGCGTTGTTCGAGGGCGCGCCCGCCCCGGCCCGGCCCGAGGATCTCGCCGCACTTCACATTAAGGTGGTGCCCCCTCATGAGTGACGACGTCGTCCACCGGCTCTCCGTCGAAGGCGTCGATCCGCTGGCCTTGGCCGGCGTGAACGATGCCAACCTGCTCGAGCTCGCGCGCCGTTTGGGCGTGCGGGTCTCGCTGCGCGGCGACAGCATGTCCCTCGCCGGACCCGCGGCCGCGATCGAGCGCGCCGGCCCCGTCGCGCAGGCGTTGATCGACCTCGCGCGCATGGGCGAGACGCTCGACGTGCACGACGTGGAGCGCCTGGTGTCCGACGAGGCGCACGGCGAGCTCGGCCGCCAGGGAGCGACCTCCGATCCGGTCAAGATCATTCTCCCGGGGTTGCGCCGCGTCATTCAGCCCAAGACCGCGGGGCAGCGCGAGTACCTGCGGTCGATCGCCGAGCACGACATCGTCATCGGCATCGGGCCGGCAGGTACCGGCAAAACGTATCTCGCGGTCGCGGCCGCGATCGACGCGCTCGCCCGCAAGCGGGTGCGCCGCATCATCCTGGCACGACCGGCTGTCGAGGCCGGCGAGAACCTCGGGTTCCTCCCCGGGGATCTGCAGGAGAAAGTCGACCCCTACCTGCGCCCGCTGTACGACGCGCTCGAGGACATGATGCCGCGCGAGCGCGTGCAGAAGGCGCTGGAGACGCGCACGATCGAGATCGCCCCCCTCGCCTATATGCGCGGCCGCACCTTGAGCGATGCGTTCGTGATTCTCGACGAAGCGCAAAACGCGACGGGAATGCAGATGAAGATGTTTCTCACCCGTCTGGGCGTGAATTCCCGCGCCGTGATCACCGGCGACAAGACACAGATCGATCTCCCCAACCGCGAGGACTCCGGGCTCCTGCAGGTCGAGCGGATTCTCCCGGGGATCGAGGGCATCGGCTTCTGCTACCTCGGCGACGCCGACGTCGTCCGCCACCGGCTGGTGCGCGACATCATCCGCGCCTACGCCGAGGACGCGCAGGGTTGAGATGAAGCTCCCGACGCAGGAGCAGGTGCGCTACCACGTCGCGCGCTGGATCTGGGTCCTGGCGCTGGCGCTCGTCGCGCATGTCGCGTTCCCGTCCGGCGGTGCCGACGTGGCGCCGTTGCTCGAGCCCGGCGCCCGCGCCGACAAAGAAATCGTCGCGCCGTTCAACTTTGTCGTGAACAAGTCGGAAGACGAGCTCCAGCGTGAAGCCGAAGAGCTCGCGGCATCGGCCAAGCCGATCTACGAGTTCCGCCAGCACGCATACGACAGTGCAGCGACCACGATGGCCGCGTTCTTCGCCGCCGTGGACGCGGCGGATCAAGGCCCGCAGGCGATCATCCGCGCGGCCGGCCAATTCGGCGTGCCGGTGACGCTGCAGGAAGCGGCCTATCTCAGCAAAGGCGGGAAGCGACGCGCGTTGCAGCAGTCGCTCGAAAGACTGTTCGACCGAACCCTGGCGCAGGGCGTCACCGGACCCGGCGTGCTTCAGGGCGAGCAGTCACGGGAGTTGATCGTGCGTCGGGGCTCGACCGAGTCCTCGGTGATCCGGGATCAGGTGCTCACATTTGCGCAATACTTGAACCGCGCCAAGCAGCTGCACCCCGACGCGGGGTCGAGTGTCGGGGACGTGTTGTATCTCAAGCTCGTGCGGCAATTCTTCCGGCCCACGCTGATCCCCAAGCCGCTGGAAACGGAGCGCCGCCGCAACGAGCTGCGCGGCAGCGTCGACCCCAGCAAATACATCGTGCGCGCCGGCGATCGGATCGTGGGCGCGAACGAGATTGTGACGAACGAGGCCCACGAGCGGCTCGTGACGCTGCATCAGGAGCTGCTCCGCCGTGGCGCCGCGACGACGTACTCGATCCGCGGCGTCATCGGCCCGCTGCTCCGCGACTCGCTGATCGTCGCGATCTTCTGGGTCTTGATGGTCTTCTACCGGCGCGAGACCTACCGCGAGCAGCGCCAGGTCGCGCTGATCGGCGGGCTGTTCGCCGTGTTGCTCACGCAGGCGGGGCTCGTCGCGCGGTTTTATCCGGCGCACCCCGAAGTCATCTTCATGCCGTTCCTTGCGATGATGATGACGGTGCTGTTCAACGGCCGAGTCTCGATGATTGCCGCGATGATTCTGGCCGTTGTGATCGGACAGCAACCGGTGCTGCACGACGTCCCCGCGACCTTCCTCTGCGTCGTCGGCGGCGTGACCGCGGCCCTCTCGGTGAAGACGCTGCGCAGCCGCAGCAACTTCTATGCGCCCGTGCTGATCATCGCGGCGGGATACACCGCCGGTGCCCTGGCGCTCGGGCTGTCGAGCGGCTGGCCGATCGGGGAAATCGCGCTGCGCGGCCTCGGAGGTGCGCTGAACGGTCTGGTGTCGGCGGGACTCACCTTCTTCCTGTTGCCGGTCGCCGAGGCGATCACGCACATCACGACCGATCTGACCCTGCTGGAGTTGTCCGATCCCAGTCGTCCGCTGTTGCGCCGCCTGTCGCTCGAGGCGCCGGGGACCTACGCGCACAGCGTGGCGATGGCGAACCTCGTCGAGGCGGCCTGTAACCGCATCGGCGCGAACGGCCTCCTGGGACGCGTCGGGTGCTACTACCACGACATCGGAAAGGTCAAGAATCCGCTGTACTTCGTGGAGAACCAGATCCCGGGCAACAATCCCCACGACCGGCTGAAGCCGCTGCAATCGGCGCAAATCATCAAGGCGCACGTCACCGACGGCCTCGTCCTGGCCGCAGAGGCCAAGCTCCCCGACTCGGTCGCAGCATTCATCCCCGAGCATCACGGGACGACGGAGATCACCTACTTCCTCGACAAGGCGAAGAAGTCCGACGGCGGCCAGGCGCGCAACCCGGAGGACTTCACGTATCCGGGTCCGAAGCCGCGCTCGATGGAGACGGCGATTTCGATGATCGCCGACTCGGTCGAAGCGGCGCTGCGCGTCCTCGAGGACCTGACCCCGCAGAAGATCGAGGAAGCGATCGACCACATCGTGCGCACCAAGGTCAACGCCGGCCAGCTCGATGAAGCCCCGCTCACGCTGCAGCAGATAGAGCAGGTCAAGGCCGCCTTCCTCAGGGTCTTGAGCGGGATGTATCACAATCGCATCGATTACCCGGAGTCCAGTGGCGGCATCAGTGCGGCCTGGCACCCGGCGACCGCGCGCTGAGGACCTGATGCGCGTCGCCGAGCGGGTCATGGCGTGGGAGCGCGCGCCCGCGGGGTCGCACGTCGAGATCACGCTGTTGCCGGCCGCGGCCATGCGCCGCGCCAACCGTCGCGCCACCGGCCGGCGGGGCCTGACCGACGTGATCGCGTACTCGCTGCCCCAGCCTGACGGACGACTCCTGGGTGACGTCTACATCTCTCCCGACGCGGCGGCCGGCGCAACGCGCAACGGTGCCGGGCTGCGCGAGGAGTTCATCCGATTGGCCGTCCACGGCACGCTGCACGTCTTGGGATACGATCACCCCGACGGTGCGGGGCGGACCCGCTCGCGGATGTGGCAGCTGCAGGAGCGCTACGTCAAAAGACTCCTCCGCTAATGCTGACCGAAGCCGCTTTGCGCCTGATTGGGCTGGTTGTCGCCGTGAGCGCGGGCGTGTGGGCCGCGCTGCTCGCCCTGGCCGAAGAAGCGGCGGTGGGCGAGGCGCTCCACACCCTGGGTGATGCCCCACCGATAGCCGCCGAGCGGCGCGTGCCGCTGCATCGCGCACTGCACGTGGCACGCCTGGCGTTGCTCGTGTTGGGTGCCGTCGCCACAGCCAACGCGGTGGCGTGGTGGACCAGACCTTGGGCGGAAGCGCTCGTCACCCTGGTCATCGGCACACTGCTCCTGTTCATCGTCGGCGACGCCTTGCCCCGCAGTGTGGCCCGGATTGCCCCGGAGCTGTCCGACGCCGCGCTCCCGCTCGCGCGCCGCACGCTCGCGCCGTTCGGCCCGCTGCTCTGGCTGCTCGCGTGGGCCGATCGCGGCTTGCACGCCCTGGTCCATACGCCGCGCCCACTGCAACCCGATCTTGGTGTCGCGCAGCGTGACATGCTCCTCGGCGTCTTCACCATGGCCGACACGACGGTAGACGAGGTCATGACCCCGCGCCTCGATATGAAAGGCGTTGACGTCTCGGCGTCCACCGAAGAGGTCCTCGAGGCCTTCCGGCAAAGCCAGCACTCCCGGCTGCCGGTCCTCGACGGCTCACCCGACAACGTCGGCGGCGTGGTGTTCGCGAAGGACCTCGTGCCCATTGCGATGGGACTCGCGGAACCGGGCACGCGCTGGCACACGCTCATGCGGCCAGCGGCGTTCGTTCCCGAGACCAAGACGCTCGACAATCAGCTCCGCGACTTTCAGGGAACGCCCGCCCACATCGCGATCGTCGTCGACGAGTTCGGCGGGACCTCGGGATTGATCACCCGCGAAGACATTCTCGAGGAAATCGTGGGCGAGATCCGCGACGAGCATGATACGGAGACGACGCCGGCGATTCGCCAGGACGGAACCCGGCTCTGGGTGGATGGGCGCACCAGTCTCGACGACCTCTCGGCGGCGCTGGGCACCACGATCGCGCATGCCGAAGTCTCGACCGTCGGGGGGCTCGTGTACTCGGTCCTCGGACGCGTTCCGCGGCCCGGGGACGAGCTGACGTTGGACGGCTACCGCGTGGTCGTGGAGCGCGTCGAGCAGCGCCGGGTGACCCAAGTGTCGTTCGAAAAGCGATGAGCGTCGCGCTCGCGGTCTTGCTGGTCGGTCTCGTGTTGGCCGGCGTGTCGGCGGCGATCGGTGTCGCGGCGGCCGCCGTGAGCCAGCACGAGCTGACGCGCTGGGTGGCGTACAAGCTGCGAGGCTCGGCGGCCACAGTGAACGTGCTGCAAAACCCGGGGCAGACGCTCGCCACATCCAACATGCTGACGACGGTCGGCGTGCTCCTCGCGGCCGGCGCAATCCCGGCCCTGCTGGCTGCCACCACGCCAACCTTCCTCGGGATCTTCACGATCGCGGTCGGCGTGCCGCTGTTCATCAGCGCCGCGTACCTGGTACCGCGCGTCCTGGGGAGGCGCTGGGCGGAACCGTTGGTGGGACATGCCGTGCCGCTCATGGAGCGCTTCGGGGCGGTGTTGTCGCCGTTCATCCCGCGGCGCGAGGGATCAACGCGCACTACGCTCGCCGCGCTGCTGACGAGCGCCGATACCGACGCCCTGGCGACGACCGATGAGATGGCGGTGGTCTCCGGGGTGCTCGCGTTCGCCGATCGTCCGGTGCGCGAGCTGATGACGCCGCGGACCGCGATCGTCGCGTTTCCCGAAGGCATCCTGACCGCCGAGGCTGCGCATGTGCTGCAGCAATCGGGGTACAGCCGCTATCCCGTGTACCGCGGCTCGCTGGATGAAGTGGTCGGCGTCGCCCACACGCTCGATCTGCTCGGCCGCCAGCCGGAAGATCCCATCCTGGTGCATCCGCCGCTGACGATCCCTGGCACGATGCGCGCCGCCGACCTGATGCTCGAAATGCAGCGGGGCGGGCTCCACCTGGCCGTCGTGCTGGACGAGTTCGGCGGCACGGCGGGACTCGTCACGTTCGAGGACCTGCTCAACGATCTCGTCAGCGAGCTGTTCGAGCCGTCGTCGTCCACCCCCGACACGACCCGGGTGGTCGATGTCGAGGGCAGCATGCCGACGTCCGAGCTCGCCGAAAAGCTCGGCCTGCCGCTGGGCAGCGGTGCGCAAAGTGTCGGCGGACTGTTGATCCAGGCGCTCGGCCGCATTCCTCGCGCCGGCGAGCGGTTCACGTACAAGGGTCTCGAATTCGACATCCTGGCCGCGAGCGCGACCCGCGTCGAGCGCGTGGCCGTGCGTCCCGGTCCGGTTCGGACGATCGCGCTGGGCGGAAGCGGGACGCCGTGACCACACCCGAAGCCCCCGACCTGAGGCTCGACGAGCTCAAGGAGCTCGCCGAGCAAGACGATCTCCACCCGTTCCTGCTGCGTGTGCGTCACGTCCATCCCTCCGATCTCGCCGACGTCCTGTCGGCCCTGGAAGAACCGACCCGCGTCCGCGTGATCTCCGAGCTGCCCCTCGACGTCGCCTCGAGCGCCCTCGCGGAGATGGAAGCGGCCGAACACCCGGAAGAGATGCTGCTCGCGGTCGGACCGGAATACGCAGCCGAGCTGGTCGAGGAGATGCCGACGGACGATGCCGCCGACCTCGTCGCCGAGCTTTCACCCCGCCAGCGCGAGGCGGTCCTCGCCGAGGTCAGCGATCGCGCCGAGGTCGAGCGGCTGCTCAAGTATCCGGAGGACTCGGCCGGCGGGTTGATGACGACCAACGTCGTCAGCGTGCGGGACGACGCGACCGTAGCCGAAGCCATCGAGGCGATTCGTCAGCAGAGCGATGAGGACGAGAGCCAGTTGTACCAGGTGTACGCCGTGGATGCGCACGGCCACTTACGCGGCATCGTGCCCATCGCGCGGCTGATCGTGACGTCTCCGGACCGTCTGGTGCGCGACGTCATGGAGCAGCCCGCCGTCCAGGTGCAGCCGGAACAGGACCAGGAAGAGGTCGCCCGGCTCATGGCGCGCTACAACGTCGCCGCCGTCCCGGTCGTCGACGCAAACGTCCGGCTGCTGGGGCGCATCACGTTCGACGACGTCGTCGACGTGGTGGAAGCGGAGACCACCGAGGACCTCCTGAAGTTCGGCGGCATGGAGGCGCTCGACGCTCCCTATCTGAAGGTCGCGTTCGGCCGCATGGTTCGAAAACGCGCCGGCTGGCTGGCGGCCCTGTTTCTCGGCGAGATGCTGACGGCCACAGCGATGGCGTTTTTCGAGGAGGAGATCGCCAAAGCGGTCATCCTCGCCCTGTTCGTGCCACTCATCATCTCGAGCGGCGGCAACTCCGGCTCGCAGGCCTCGACGCTCGTCATCCGCGCCATGGCTCTCGGGGAAGTGACGTTGCGCGACTGGTGGCGGGTTATTCGCCGCGAGATCGCGACCGGCGTGGTGCTGGGCCTCGTACTGGGCGCGATCGGGTTTCTCCGGATCACCTTGTGGCACGCGATCACCGGGATCTATGGGGAGCATTACCTGCTTATCGCTTTCACCGTGTTCGGCAGCCTGATCGGCGTCGTGACGTTCGGAACGATGGCGGGATCCCTGTTACCGTTTGTCCTGCGCCGGCTGGGATTCGACCCCGCTAGCGCGTCCGCGCCGTTCGTGGCAACGCTGGTAGACGTCACCGGTCTGGTGATTTACTTCACCGTGGCAAGCCTGGTGCTCCGCGGAACCCTCCTATGACGGCTATGCCGCCGTTATCCTTAGGGCATATGCGAGTGGACGCGGTGCTCGAAGGGTTGGCGCGTGGCGACACCGCGGCGCTCGCTCGTGCGATCAGTCTGGTCGAGAACCAGCGCGAAGGCTTCGAGCGCGTGTTGGGGGCGCTGCATAAGAAGATCGGGAAGGGAAGCACGCATCGGATCGGCATCACCGGGCCACCGGGCGCGGGCAAGAGCACCCTCACCGAACAGCTGATCCGCGCCTACCGCGAACGCGGTCTCAAAGTGGCAGTCATCGCCGTCGATCCCACCAGCCCCTTCACCGGCGGCGCGCTCCTCGGCGACCGGATTCGCATGGAATCGGTGAGCCTCGATCCGGGCGTGTTCATTCGCTCGATGGCCACACGTGGCGCGCAGGGCGGTCTCGCGACGACCACCGAAGAGGTCGCGGATGTGCTCGAGGCATTCGGATTCGACCGCATCCTGATCGAAACCGTCGGCGTCGGCCAAACCGAGCTCGACGTCGCGGCAACCGCCGAGACCACCGTGCTCGTGCTCGTGCCCGAATCGGGGGATGGCATCCAAACGTTGAAGGCCGGTGTCATGGAGATCGCCGAGCTCTATGTGATCAACAAGAGCGATCGGCCGGGCGCGGAGAAGCTGAAGCAAGAGGTCGAAGTGATGTTGGGCATCCGACGCGGCAACGCGCTCGCGCATGTGCGGCCGCATCACGGAAAGCCGGATGAGCGGATGGGCGGATCGGCGGATCGGAAGACCATCCGACCATCCGGCGATCCGCCGGAATGGGACGCTCCGGTACTCACCACGGTCGCCTCCAACGGCGAGGGAATACCTGGGCTCGTCACCGCTCTTGACCAGCACCATGAATTCCTCGAGCGCAGCGGGAAGTTGCACGAGCGGCGGAAACGCAGGCTGGCGGCGCGCACGCGCGCGGTCGTGAACCGGGCGATCCGCCAATGGGTATGGGATGAGACACAGGCCGAAGATTTGCTCGCCCGGCGGCTCGACGATGTCGCCGCGGGCACACGGAGCCCCTACGAAGTCGCCGCCGAAGTTCTGGAGCAAGTAAGGAACGGCAAATGACCATCCAAAAGAAACCGGTCTACACCGCCGCCGATCTCAATGGCTTCGATGCGGAACGCCAGCTCGGGCGCCCCGGCGAGTATCCGTTCACTCGCGGCATTCATCCGACGATGTACCGCGGCAAGCTCTGGACGATGCGGCAATTTGCCGGCTTCGGCAGCGCCGCCGATACCAACCAACGCTACAAGTTCCTGCTCGAGCACGGACAGACGGGCCTGTCGGTTGCGTTCGATTTCCCAACCTTGATGGGCTACGACTCCGATCATCCCCGATCCGAGGGTGAAGTCGGGAAATGCGGCGTCGCCATTTCCTCGCTGGCGGACATGGAGACGCTGTTCGACGGCATCCCGCTCGACCAGGTCTCGACGTCCATGACGATCAACGGACCGGCGGCGATTCTGTTCTGCTTCTACGTCGCCGCCGCCGAGCAGCAGGGCGTCCCGATCGCAAAGCTGCGCGGCACGGTGCAGAACGACATCCTCAAGGAGTACATGGCCCAGCATGCTTGGGTCTACCCGGTCGAGCCCGCACTCAAAGTCATCGTCGACATGTTCGAGTGGGGCGCCAAGCACACGCCGCTGTGGAACACGATTTCGATCTCCGGCTATCACATCCGCGAAGCAGGCGCGACGGCCGCTCAAGAGCTCGCGTTCACGCTCGCCAACGGCTTCACCTACGTCGAGCGAGGGCTGGCTCGCGGTCTCGATATCGACAGCTTCGCCGCGCGCCTCTCCTTCTTCTGGGACATTCACAACGACTTCTTCGAGGAAATCGCCAAGCTGCGCGCCGCGCGGCGGATCTGGGCGCGGCACATGCGCGAGCGTTACAAGGCGAGGCAGGCGCGCTCGTGGATGATGCGCTTTCACAGCCAGACGGCCGGCGTCACTCTGACGGCGCAACAGCCGCTGAACAACGTCGTACGCGTCGCCTACCAAGCCCTGGCGGCTGTGCTCGGCGGCACACAGTCGCTCCACACGAATTCCCTCGATGAGACGCTGGCCTTACCGACCGAGCAGTCGGTGCAGGTGGCCCTGCGGACCCAGCAGATCCTGGCGCACGAGACGGGCGTCGCCCAGGTGATCGACCCGCTGGGCGGGTCCTACTACATCGAGGCCCTCACCGACCAGCTCGAGCGTGAAGCCGAAGCGTTGTTCGCCGAGATCAGCTCGATCGGCGGCGTCGTTCGGGGAATCGAGAGCGGCTGGTTCCAGCGGCAGATTGCCCAGTCGGCGGCCGCCTTCCAGCGTCACGTCGAGCTCGGTGAGAAGGTCATCGTCGGGGTGAACGAGTTTCTGTCCGACGACGATCACCCGGTCGAAATCTTGAAGGTCTCCAATGATGCGGAAGAGCAGCAGCGCCACCGCCTCGCGCAGGTGCGGGCGGGGCGGGACAATGCCCTGGTCGAGCGCCGGCTCGAGGCCCTGCGGCAGGCGGCCGAGGCCGATCAGAACGTGATTCCAGCGATGCTGGACTGCGCGCGTGCGTACGCCACCCTCTACGAGATTCGCCATGCGCTGGAACGCGTGTGGGGAGCATACCGTGAACCAGTCTTCTTCTAGCCTATGAGCGCTACGACCTCCCCCTCCACGTCTGTCGCGAGCGAGCAGGACGTCCACGCCGCGGTCCAGCGGCTAGCGGCGATCGAGCCGGGCCCATACTGGGTGCTGACGTGCTACCTCAAGCTCGAGCCTCGTGACCGGACTCGCGGCAAGTACCTCATCAAGATGAAGAATCGCGTCAAGGAGACCGCCGCGGCGCTCTCCCGCCAGAATCTCGGACACGCCGACCGCGAGGCGATCGCGGCCGACTTGCAGCGGGTACTACAGCATCTCGAGGAGCCGAATCATCTGCCGAGGACGCGAGCCATCGCGATCTTCGCGTCACAAGGGCTCGACTTGTTCGAGGCGCTGCCGCTGCCCCACGTGCATCGCTCCCGCCTGGCGGTCGAGCACGAGCCGCTGGTGCGCGAGCTCGTCGCGCTTGATGAAGAGTTCGGAACGATCCTGGTGGTGGTGTACGACCGCACCGCGGCCCGATTCTTCGAGGTCACCGCGTACGACTCCGTGGAGCTCACCGACCTCCCGGCGATGGACGCCTCGCGCGCGAGCAAATTCCATGGCTCACAGCAGCGACAGGTGATGGCGCGCGCCGGCACGCCGTCCGGCAGCGCGGGCGAGCACAACTATCACATGCGCATTCGCACCGAGAAACAGCGGTTTTACGCACAGATCGCAGACCGCGTGTTCCAGATTCACCGCGCCCGGCCGCTGGCGGGTCTGCTCGTGGGCGGGGTCGGTGTGGATGCCGGCGCCGTCATCCCGCATCTCCACAGCTACGTGCACGATCTCGTGATGGGCGTGGTCAAACTCAATCCGAAATCGACCACCAAGGCTGAGGTGCGTGAGGCGGCGCTGGCGCTGCGCGAGGAGCGGGAACGGGCCTGGGAGCGTGCCCATGCGGAGGCGCTGAAGGACGGCGTCCCGGAAGGATGGGCGGTCAACGGCGTGGATCCCACACTCAAGGCGCTGGCGCGCGGGCAGGTGCGGACCCTCCTCGCCGACGGTCAGGATGACGATCCCCGGATCGACGACGCGGTCGAAGAAGCGCTGCGACAGCGCTCCCAGGTGGACGTCCTGTACGACGAGAAAGCGCGCCGGGCAGTCGAAGGCATGGCGGCGCTGCTGCGCTTCCGCCGCGGATGACCGCTCGCCGTCGACCGATTCGGATCCTGGTTGCGAAGCCGGGCCTCGATGGGCACGATCGCGGCGCGAAAGTCGTGGCCGCGGCGCTGCGCGACTCCGGGATGGAGGTCATTTACACCGGCCTGCACCAGACGCCCGAGATGATCGCGCAGGCGGCGATCCAGGAGGACGTGGACGTCGTCGGTCTGTCGATCTTGTCGGGCGCACATATGACCCTCTTCCCGCGCGTCCGCAAACTGCTCGACGCCGCCGGCCGGCAGGACGTGCTGCTGACCGGCGGTGGCATCATTCCCCCTGAGGACATGAGCGCGCTGGAATCGCAGGGCACAGGCAAGCTGTTCGGCCCCGGTACGCCGACGTCGGATCTGATCAGGTACATCCAGGAATGGGCCGCCGATCATGTCGCGGCGTAGTCGCACGCACGACGCACCACGCACGACCCACGGCCGTTCGTGAGTCGCCTCAAGACGCTCAGCGACGAATACCAGACGCTCCGCGCCCGCCTCGAGCAGGGCGGCGGCGCGGAGCGCATCAAGCGCCAGCACGACCAAGGAAAGCTGACGGCGCGCGAGCGCGTCACGGCGCTGCTCGACAAAGACGGCCCCTGGATCGAGATCGGATTGCTGGTCGCGTGGGATCAGTACGACGGCCAGTCGCCGGCGGCCGGCGTCGTGACCGGTCTGGGCCGTATCAGTGGGCGCCCGGTGGTGGTCGTCGCGAATGACGCGACGGTGAAAGCGGGATCGTGGTGGCCCGAGACGATCAAGAAGATCCTCCGCGCCCAGGAGATCGCGATGCGCCAGCGCATCCCGATCATTTACCTGGTCGACTCGGCGGGCGTGAACCTTCCGTATCAGGGTGGGGTCTTCCCGGGTCAGTATGGTGCGGCCCGGATCTTCTATTACAACTCGATCATGCGCCGCTATCTCAAAGTGCCGCAGATCGCCGCCGTCATGGGTCCGTGTATCGCGGGAGGGGCGTATTTGCCGGCGCTGTCGGACGTGATCTTCATGGTGGAAGGCACTTCGTTCATGGGACTGGGCGGGCCGAATCTCGTCAAAGGCGCGACGGGGCAGGTAGTCGATGCCGAGACGCTGGGCGGTGCCACGACGCACACCGCCGTCAGTGCCGTCGCCCATTACCGCGCCAAGGACGACAAGGACTGTCTGGTCCGCATCCGCGAGTACGTGACCCGCCTTCCCCACACCCCACATCCCACGCCTCCGGGGGGGGCGCGCGACCCGAAACGCGACCCTACCGAGCTGTACGATATTCTGCCGGTCGATCATCGCATGAGTTACGACGTGCGGGCCGTGTTCGAATGCTTCCTCGACGCGGGCCGGCTCGATGAGTTCCAGCCCGAGGTCGCGCCCGAGATGATCTGCGGGCACGGCGCTATCGAGGGGCGGCCGGTCGCGGTCATCGCGAATTCACGCGGGGTGATCAAGGGCAAGAGGAAGAATGAAGCGCCGCGGATCGGTGGCATCATCTACACGGAAAGCGCCGAAAAGGTGGCGTACTTCATCGAGAATGCCGACCGCGAGCGCGTGCCGCTGCTCTTCATTCAGGACGTGTCGGGATTCATGGTCGGGACCGAGGCGGAGCACACCGGAATCATCCGGGCCGGCGCGCGATTCGTCGAGGCGATGGCGACGGCGACGGTACCCAAGCTGGTTCTCACCGTCAATCACGCGTCCGGCGCCGGGTACTATGCGATGGCGGGGCAGGGGTTCGATCCCGATTTCATCGTCTCGTGGCCGACCGGCCGCATGGGCGTGATGGAAGGCGAGTCCGCGGTCCAGGCCGTGTATGGCGGTGAGGCCGCGAAACCGGACAACGCGCCGGCCGTCGACGCGATGCGCGCCGATTACGAGCATCAGCTCGACGCGAAATTCGCCGGGGCGCGCGGGTTTGTCGATGCGATTCTGACGCCCGAGGAGACGCGCGATACGCTCGCGTTTCTCCTCGAGGTCTCCAGCGAATTCACCGGCCCCCATCTGGGGGCCTTTGCACTGCCGAGTGTCTCCTCATGCTGAAGCCTGCTGCTATCGTCTCGCTCGCCATCATCGCCGCTTGCGCCGGCAGCAAGGGGGGGGGCCTCACGAAACCGGGTCAACCCGCTCCCAAATCATCGAAGCCCGCGTCCGCCGTCCCGTCAGATGGGAGCCGCGCCGCCATGCCGCAGCCGGCAGTCGATCCGGCCGTGGCCTATATGCTGGGTCTGATGCCGTTGAAGAGCACCGGCGTCGACCTCTTTCGCGCGCTGCACCCGACATACGACGGCCGAGGTGTGCTGATCGCGATTCTGGACAGCGGCGTCGACCCCGGCGTGCCGGGACTGATCGCCACCAGCACGGGCGCCCCCAAGGTGATCGAGCTGCGCGACTTCTCCGGCGAGGGCCGAATCCCGCTGACGGCGTTCCCGGCGCCGACCGAGCAGGAGATGCGTGGCGCGGGCCGAATCGGCCGCCTGACCACGTCCACCACGTGGTACCGCGGCGTGTTCCGCGAGCTGCCGCTCGGCCGGCCGCCGGCGGGCGACGTCAACGGCAACGGCCGCAACACCGACGCGTTTCCCGTCATCGTGGTGAAGGCCTCCGACGGCTGGGTCGCATTCCTCGATACCAACCTCGACGGCTCGTTCGAGGACGAGATGCCGCTGCACGACTATCGCCAGGGACGCGAGATGCTCGCCCTTGGCACCAAGCCGCTCACGATCATCGCAAACTTCAGTGAAGCGGACAGCGCGCCCGTGCTCGATCTCTTTTTCGACACGTCAGGGCATGGGACCCACGTGGCCGGAATCGCCGCCGGCTACAACCTGTTCGACGTGGCTGGATTCAACGGCGTGGCGCCGGGCGCGCAGATCATGGGCCTCAAGATCGCGAACAACGCGCGCGGCGGCGTCACCGTCCATGGCAGCATGATGCGCGCGATCGACTACGCCGCGCGCTACGCCGCGCAACGCAATCTCCCGCTCGTGTTGAACATGAGCTTCGGCGTCGGCAACGAGCACGAGGGCCGGGCCGTAATCGATTCGATCGTCGACGCGTTCCTGCGCACCCATCCCGAGGCGGTCTTCACGATCAGTGCTGGCAACGATGGGCCCGGCCTGTCGACCGTGGGCTTCCCGGGCTCGGCGGATCTGGCGCTCACGGTCGGCGCGAGCTATCCCGGCGTCTTCGCGGCCGCGCCACAGCCCGGCGTTCCGGCCGCGCGCGACGTGCTGGGGTGGTTCAGCTCCCGCGGCGGTGAGCTCGCCAAGCCGGACATCGTGACTCCAGGCGTCGCGTTCTCCAGCGTCCCACGCTGGGACATCGGCAACGAAATCAAGGGCGGCACCAGCATGTCGTCGCCGCACGCGGCCGGCCTGGCCGCGTGCCTCGTGTCGGCCCTGACGCAGGAAGGCCGCCGACCTGTGGCAACCGACATCGCCCAGGCACTGCGGATGTCGGCGCGCCCCTTCAACGGCGCGCGGGTCATCGACGACGGCGCCGGAGTGCCCGCGCTGGAGACGGCGTATCAGTGGCTCGAAGGGGGACATCAGGGCTCGATCTACAGCGTGCGTGCCGCGAACGGCGTCACGGCTGCGTTCCGGCGTAACGGCTTCGCCGGACCGCAGGACAGCGTCGAGACGTTTACCGTGCGGCACGTCGCCGGATTGCGCGCCGCAGAGTTTGCGCTGCGGGCGGACGTTCCCTGGCTGAGCGTGGACGACTCGGTCGACGCCGGGCCGCGCACCACGCAAATCGCGGTCACCTACAAGCGAAGCGCCTTGACCGCACCGGGCGTCTACGTCGGCACCGTGAGCGCGCGCAACCTGCGCGATACCGTCGCGGGACCGCTGTTTACGCTCGTCAACACGCTCATCGTGCCCACCGACCTCACGACGAAAGTCCTGTTCGACGAGCGCCGCATGGTCGGGCCGGGCGCGGTGCAACGGTACTTCCTGCGCGTCTCACAGGACAACGCGACGTTGCGAGCGACCGTGACGCTGCCGGATTCGGTGAGCCAGCAGGCAACGGTGCGGCTGTACGAGCCCAACGGCGAGCCCGCCCGCTCTGCCCCCGACGACATCGATCTCGGGCAGCAGCAGCCGGGCAGCGCGGTCATCACGGTGCGCGCTGAGGACATGGTCCCCGGCGTGTACGAGCTGGACGTGGTCGCGCCGCCGCTCACCGCGACGACGGTAACGCTGCGTGCCGAATTGGGGCCGGTAGCCCTCGCCGTAACGCAGCACGGCACCGCCCTGGAAGCCTCGAGTGTGCTCGCCGGTGACGCACCGGACGGAGGTACGACTGCGAGCGGCCAAGTCGCATACCGGCTGGTAGGCGCGGAACGCAACTATGCGATCGCGGGCCGCGGGCAGCCGCCGGAATCGCTGCAGGTGCGTGCACCGCGCTGGGCGAAGCGGATGGAGGTGGATCTCGAGCTGCCGCCGGATCTCTGGGACGAGCTGACCGACCTGTCCGTCACGGTCTACGACTCGACCGGTCAGCAGGTGCGCGGCGGCAACGAGCCAGTGAACTACGCGTTCGGACGCATGGGTCTCACGCTGCGCGATTCGCTGATCGGCGTTCCGCTTACGGTCGAGTTCTATCCCGCTTTCGCGCGTCTCCCCGGACACGCCTGGAGCGGCACCGCCCGCATCCGGTTCCTCGGTCCCGACGAGCGAGTGGGCGAAGGAAGCTCGTTGTCCGTCGTCGCCGGCGGACGCACGGTGCTACGGTTGCCCAACCCGCCGTCGCTCGACTTGCCCGAGGGGTTCGCCACGCTGATCGAGACTCGCGTCACGACGCTCACAGGGTCGGTTGCGGCGCGGCGCACGACGGTTACCGCCGGGCCGCGGGGCGCCGGAGGCACGCTCCGGTGACGGGCCGCCCAACGACGGTGCGGGTCGCCGGTGGGCAGGGGTTTTGGGGAGATTGGCTGGAAGCGCCGTACCGCCAGGTGACCGGCGGTCCGGTGGATTACCTGATGATGGATTATCTCGCGGAAGTCACGATGTCGATTCTGCAGAAACAGAAGTCGCGCGATCCCGCACGCGGCTACGCCACCGATTTCATCACGCAGATGGAGCGGATCCTTCCCACCATCGTGCAGCGGGGCATCAAGGTCACGGCCAACGCGGGCGGCGTAAACCCCCGCGCCTGTGCCATGGCGGTGGCCGCCGTCGCGCGGAAGCTCGCGCTGAAGCTGACGATCGGCGTCGTCACCGGAGACGATCTGCTTGGTCGCCTCGACGGCTTGCTCGCCCGCGGGCACGATCTCAAGAACCTCGACACCGGCCGGCCGCTGAAGGACGTCCGCGACCAGGTACTCTCGGCCAACGCGTACCTCGGCGCCGCTCCGGTCGTCGAGGCGCTGCAACGGGGCGCTCAGGTGGTCATCACGGGACGCGTCACCGATACCGGGCTGACGCTGGGGCCGTTGATGCATGCCTTTGGGTGGACGTCAGACGCGTGGGACCAGATCGCCGCGGGGACGGTCGCGGGCCACATCATCGAATGCGGGGCGCAATGCAGTGGCGGGAATTGTCTGTACGACTGGAAGCGCATCCCCGACATGGCCAACATCGGCTACCCGATCGTGGAAGCGCGCGCCGACGGCAGCTTTGATATCGTCAAACATCCGCGCACTGGCGGCCGCATCGACATCGCGTCGGTCACGGAACAGCTCGTCTACGAGATGGGTGATCCCCGCGCTTACATCACGCCGGACGGGATCGCCGACTTTACGACGATCCAGCTGAATCAGGTAAGCAAGGA